>JANMJD010000105.1:0-48369 GCA_031371195.1 Actinomycetes bacterium
CCCGAACTGTGCAGCGATCCGTTGTCATCGCCGTCCACCGCGTCCTCGCCCGCAGTTGCCGTCGAGGAGCGATAACCGTCGAGGAGTCCGCCGGCGGCGAGGTTGGTCGCGTCGATCTCGACGCGATACGTACCGGTCAACAGGCCGCTGAACAGGTACAGCCCGCCTGTCGTGGTCGTGGTGATCGGTGCGCCGTTGGCATCGAGCACGGGGTCCCCGTTGCCGTCGAGCAGGTTGACGATCACACCATCGGGAACGGGGCCCTCGGCGCCGTTGATCGTCCCGCTGTCGTCGAGGTCGAACCACACCTGGTTACCCAGCGAGAAACGGGGCTGGTAGAAGGCGAAATCGACCGAAAGGTTGCCCCGATTGTCGGGGATCAGCGATGTGCCGGTGTCGTCGTCGGTGGCATCCCCGCGGCGCAGTGTCTCATCGATCGGCTCGTCGTTGAAGGCACTCCCGTCGCCGTTGTGATCCTCGCCCAGGGTCACGAGACCAGAGGTGAAGTAGCCATTCGTCAGTCGGCCGTTGTCGTTGCCGTCGCCGTCGAGGTCGGCGGTGGTCTCGTCGACCGGGCTCGTGAAATAGCCGTTCAAGGCGGCCTGGGCCTGAGGGATCCGCACCTCGTACGGACCGGCCGGCAGGGCGTCGAACACATAGTGGCCGGCGGCGTCGGTGGTCTGGAATCCGATGAACCCTCCGCCGGCGCGGAACAGCTCGACGCGCACGCCGGCCAGACCGGCCTCGGTCGGGTCGGCGATCCCGTTCTTGTCGGCGTCGATCCACACCAGGTTGCCCAGGCGATATTGCGGCACCCCGATGAACCCGAAGTCCACCAGCAGGTCGGAGTTGCCGTCGGGATACGGGTGGGTGGCGGTGTCCGCCTCGGTCTCGGCATTCTCGGCCGGGGTGACATCGGTCTCACCGGTCGGCGCGGCACCCAGGGCCGGGGCGGTGATCAGCGTCGAGACCGAGAGGTAGCCGGCCAGCGGTGCACCGTCGTCGTCGTTGTCGCCGACGTCCACGGCCTGGGTCGCGCCGGGGGCGGACTGGCCCGTCGACGAGCGCACGAGGGGCGCGACGCTGACGGCCTTGACGGCGGCGAAGTACTTACCGCCGGGCTCGACGTTCTCGAACCAGTAGTTGCCCTCGCCGTCGGTCACAGTGGTGGCGACCTGGGTGTCGGTCGTCGGGTCGAAGATGCTGTCACCGTTGTCGGACCACAGCTCCACGCTGACGCCCTGGATACCCGATTCGGTCGCCGCGTCGAACTTGCCGTTGTCGTAGCCGGCCGAGCCGGGAGTGCCGTCGAGCCAGACCTGATTGCCGATCCGCAACTTGCGGTGGAAGCCGAAGTCGACGGTCCAGTTGCCCTGGTCGTCGTCCGACGTCGAGATGTCCTCGTCGGGGGAGCCGGGTTCCAAACCGCCGGTCTCGGTCGTCGGTTCGCTGCCGACCGGTCCGAGTGCGACGGTGCCCGACAGCCAACCGCTGACCACGCCGGCCGAGACGACTGGGACGCCGTTGTTGTCGTTGTCGATGTTGTCGTCGGCGGTCGCGTTGGGCGTGCCCGACGTCCGCAGGCCGGCCATCGCCGGTTGCGCTACGGGAATCCGCACGAGGTACTTGCCCGCGGTCAGATTGACGAACAGGTATTTGCCGTCGGTACCGGTGGTCGCCGTCTGGATGGGTGAGGCGGTGTCCGGGGTGCCATCACCGTCGGTATCGGTGTACAACTCGACGAGCACGCCGGGGATCGGCGCTTCGCCGTCGTCGGCGATGCCGTTGTCGTTGAAGTCGTCCCACACCAGGTTGCCGAGGGTGTACGTGTGGATGAAGCCGACATCGATCGTCCGGTCGATGCGGGTGGCGACGAGCGACGGGTCGCCGGCCGGGCCCGAGACGAGCGGCAGGCTCTGGTCGAGCGTGAACACCGGGGTGCGTCCCGTGACCGGATCGGCGTTGGAGTTGAGCAGCGGGTCAGCACCGGTGTTGCTGGTCAGCAGATGTCCGGTCGGGGCGACGAACTCGATGTAGTAGGTGCCGCCGAGCTGGTTGTCGAAGTAGTACTGCCCGTCGGCGCCGGTCGTACGGGACTCGACGAACGTGCCGTCGTCGCGGTAGAGGTTGGCGACCACGCCGGTCACCGGCGGCTCGCCGGCATCCTGGATGCCGTCCTTGTCGGCGTCGAACCAGGCGATGTTGCCGATGGCGTAGCGGGGCGTGAACACGCCGAAGTCCACGGTCATGTTGGCACGCTTGTCGGCATTGCCCTGGCCGTTCCCGGCCAGATCGGCTTCTGCGGCGGGCTCGGTGGCGAACACCGGGCCGAGGGTGACGGCGGCGGAGCGGATCGCCCCGTTGATCAGGGCATCGAGGCCGTTGTCGTTCGAGTCGACGTCGGCGTCCGGGTCGGCCTCCTGCAGCGCGCCGGTGGAGGGCAGTCGGCCTTGGAGCGCTCGACTCGTTCCGAAGTTCGATGCGGCGATCTCGACGATGTAATCGCCGCCGCGCAGGTTGTCGAAGCGGTAGTACCCGGCGCCGTCGGTGGTCGTGGTGATCGCGGTGCCGCCGCCGTCGAGGACCGGGCTACCCGTGGAATCGAGCAGGTTGACGACGACCCCACCCGCACCGGTTTCGCCGTTGTCGAGCGCTCCGGAGTTGTTCTCGTCGAACCACACCCGGTTGCCGAGTGAGTAGACCGGCGCCTTGTAGAAGCCGAAGTCGTATGTGGGGGTGTGGGTGTTGGCCGGCCCGGTCGGCGCGGCGGCGATGGTGGGCACCCCGTCGATGAGCGCGGCATCGTTGTCGAGAGCGTCGTCGGCGGGCACGTCGGTGCCGGTGAGGACATAGCCGGCCAGCGGGCCACCGGGAGCGGTGTCCTGCGGTCGCTCAATCTTCACCGTGTACGTCGCGTCGGGATCGAGACCGTAGAACTTGTAGTACCCGGCGCGGATCGCATCGGCCGGGTCGAACCCGGTGATGGTGGACTGCAACAGGTTGCCGGCCGTGTCGTAGAGGTGGACGGTGACGCCGTTGATGCCCTCCTCCTCGGGATCCTGCACGCCGTCGTGGTCCTCGTCCCACCACACCACGTCGCCGAGGCTGGCGACGGTGGGCGGCGATGCCGTCATCGTCACCCCGACCTTGATCGGCTCCGTCGACAGGAACTCGTAGCCCTCGGTGTCCTTGACGGTGTAGGCGAACGAGTTCCAGGCCACGCCGTTCAATTCGGCCGCCGTCACCGGATCGACGATGTCCTTGGCCGTGACGGTGATCCTCAGCAGGTCACCATGCTTCGTCGCCGGCAGGTACGGGTCGACGTTGGAGTCGAGATCGATGGCGAACGACCGAGCCCCGGCCGGGTCGGTGATGTCCCACGGGTTCGCCATACAGCCGGTCGGCTTGCTCATCCCATCGACGTGGATCTTGCCGAAGACGTCGGCCGTCAGGCGGCAGGGATTGTTCGACGTGGAGTACTTGATGGTCGCCCCGGCGGTCAGCGGCTGCCACAGGGCGAGGGGCTGATCCTTGACCGGCTTGGTCGCGTCGGCCGCGGCCCGATCGATGGTCGAGATGATGACCGGGCCGGCGAGCACCATCGACCAATCGGACTTGCGGCGGGCCTTGGGGTTGAGCACCGGGCTATCGCCGAGATACGGCATCACATCGACGAGTTCGATGCGATCGGCTGTGACGTTGCCGCGCATGTCGAGATAGATCTGGTACGTGGCGAACCCGTCGGCGGCCGTGGCCGTCTGCCCGACGGCCGGGAAGCGGATGTACTGGCCGCGGGGATCGGCCGCGCCGTTGACCCACTTGGTGGCGTCGATCGTCGCCAACTTGGGGATGATCCAGTTGTCGCCGCCGTTCTCGGAACAGAGCGATTCACTGACGTCGCCGTCGCCGTCGAGGTCCTGGGCGTCGGTGAACGTACCGGCGTCGCACAGGGCCGGCTGCGGGCTGCCGTTGTTGCCGAGGATGTCGGCGCGGTTGGCGATCGCCGTGCCACTCGACAGGCCCGGGCGCATACGCACGTCGAGGTCGAGATAGATGATCGGATCGGGATCGACGCCGCCGGGGAAGGTGCAGTCGACGAACTTCCAGCGCAGCATGGTGCGCCCCGTGCCGTTCCAGTTGAGGATCTTCTCGAATGTGGGGGTGCGGCAGCCGGCGCCGACGAGCATGTTCTCGTCGCCGATCGTCGGGATGCGCCACCAACTCTCGCCGTCGATGAAATCGACGTTCGGGTCGAGCAGGTCGGTGATCGTCGGATCGATCAGTGGTCCGTTCGCCGTGCCGAAGTTGCCCGTGTTGCCGAAGGCCATGCGGTACACGAGATCGCCGTCGACGACGGGGTGCGTGTCGTCGGCCATGCCGTACGGGTCGCCCTCGCCAGGGGTGACGTATCGGCTCTTCGACAGCGCCGGCATCGGTCCGGGTGGCACGACGGTGCCGGTGGCGGTCAGCGGGCTCGTGACCGGTCCACCGGCGGTGGTGCCGGTCGTGTTGGTGTACGAGGTGCCCACGGCGGCGGTGGCCGGTACGCGCATGTTGATCGTCGCCGCGACCGAGGTCTGTTCCTCGCCCCACCTCGGGTCGGTCTGGGCGGGGACCGAGAACTTGATGTGGGTGGCGTTCCAGGCCTTGCCGGTCTTGACACAGGCGCCGAATGGACCGGCCGCCGAGAACGTCACGGCGACATAGGTGGTGCCGCCGTCGCACGAGACGGTGACCACGGCGGGGGCGCCGATGCTGACCTTCTCGAAGGCGAGTCCGGGAACGACGGGATCGATCAGGTCATAGGCGGACGGCGCATAGGGCAGGGTAAGGAAGAACGGCAGCCGTCCACCGGTGGTCACCCGCGACGGCGACGACTTCGACGGTGGCGGCGGCGGGGGAGCCGCGCAGGTCGCTGCCGCAGTGACCGTGATCGCCGATGGGTCGCTGACGAATTCACTGACGGCATTGGTCGCGGTCATCGTGGCCGTGTTGCTGAAGGTCTGATCCTTCGTCGCGTCGCAGCCGGCCTGGGCCTGGATGGTGACGACACCGGCCGAACCGGCGTCGAGGACACCGGGCGTCCCGGGGGTCTCCAACGCCCACGTCACCGAGTTGCCGCTGATTGTCGCGCCCTTGACGAGACCGCCGGCGGTGGTGACGGACTTGAGTTGCAGCCCGGGCGGCAGGGTGTCGGTTACGGCCGTGTTCTCACACGGCGACTCGACCGACGCGCAGGCGAAGCTGATCCGCCAGCCGACCGTGGTCCGTCGGGTGCCGGCGACGGTTGCCTCCAGCGGCTCCTTGAGGAGTTGCAGATCGGGCGGATCGGCGGCGGCGGCCATCGTCGGTCGTTCGACGACGCCGATCATGGTCGCGGCAAGGAGCGCGACGGAGATGAGTGCTGTCACGCCTCGTCGGGTACGCGTCGAACGATGCGCCGATACGGGGGTGACCTGGATGTCTGCCACGGTTTGTCTGTCCTTCGCCCATACATGATGTGATTTTTAGTGAACGCACGACCGCACCAGGTCCGTCACCACCTACAAATGTATAGCGGAAGGTAGTGCTCAAACTTCAATCGGTGAGAAAATTGCAGATGAGGTGACGATCACGGCGCTCTCAGCGAACCGACAGGGGTTGGCTTTCGCCGGAGAGATGCGGCTCAACGACGGTGATCTGCGTAGCGGTCACCCCCGGATTGCCGGCGCAGAGTGGTGCGCCGACCGTCTTTCGCGGTGTCCGATCACATGGGCTCCGGGGGTTCCGTGGGTGATGCGCAGGCGGTGGAGGCCGGATCACTGGCAACGGTCGAACGCGCATCGGAGCGGCCCCGCAGATGACGGAGGGGAAAAGGTTTGACAAAGAGGGGGCTGATGGGGCAAAGTGGGGCGAAGTGGGGAGCTGGGGGTTCGGGATGCCGAGCCGGAAGCCCAGGGCTCCAGAGGCAGGCAGCAGTACGTACTGAGGAGAAGGAACGACCGTGTTCGTCGGACGGCATGAGCGTCAGCTCGACCCCAAGGGTCGAGTAGCGCTTCCGTCGACCTATCGGGGCCGTTTCGAACCTCGCTGTTATCTCGCCTTCGGCCTTGACGGCTGCATCGATGTCCTGACGGTCAGTGGTTTCGAGGAGGTGGCACACGAGATGTTGGAACGGGTCAAGCGCGGCGAAGTGAGCCGGGCTCAGCAACGGGCGCTGGCCGCCACAATGGTCGAAGCTCAACTGGATGCTCAGGGTCGGCTGACTCTTGACAAGGTGTTGAGGGACTTTGCCGGGCTCGAGTCCGGCAACCCGGTTGTCGTCGCCGGATCGTTCGATCGCGTCGAGATCTGGAGCCCGGCCACCTACGCCCGGCAAACCGCTGAGGGTGGCGCGCAGATCAAGAGCCCACACCCGACGACGGCCGCCCCGCCCGGGCAATACGCGTGAGAGGGGGAGCCGAGACGATCCAACCGGTCGGCCCGCTCCGGCAGGGCCCGCATACTGACGACCACGTTCCGCCCACCCGCAGTTCTCCGGACAGCAAGATGGACAGCCCATACTCCGCCCGCTTCCGTCTCGCTGACCGGGGAGACATCCCGGCAGCTTTTGCGGCCCGGAGAACTGCAGATGGGCGGGGCGTGGTCGCACCCGAGAGCGAGCCACGATGACGGGCAACGACGGCTCGGGCACCACCAACGGTTCGGGCAGCCCGGACGATGCCGGCAGCCCGGACGGTTCAGGCCGCGGCGAACATGCCGGAGGAAACCCCCGATTCGCCCATGACCCGGTGATGGTCGATGTGATCGTGGAGTTGTTCAGTGAGGTACCGCCAGGTCTGCTGGTGGACGCCACGCTGGGCGGCGCGGGCCACGCGGCCCGACTCCTCGCCGCCCGTCCCGACTGCCGTCTGTTGGGCATCGATCGGGATCCGGCGGCGCTGGCGGCGGCCGGGCAGCGACTCGCTCCTTTCGCCGATCGGGTGATCCTGCGTCACGCCCGGTTCGATCAACTCGCATCGATCATGACCGATCTCGCGCCACACCTGTCGGACCCCGCCGACGTCATGCCCGTCGCGGGCGTGCTGTTCGATCTTGGCGTGTCGTCGCCCCAACTCGACGTTGCCGAACGGGGATTCTCGTATCGCAACGACGGCCCGCTCGACATGCGCATGGACACCACCGAACCGCGGACCGCCGCCGACATCGTCAACGGATACACCGAGGCCGAGCTGACCCGTGCGCTCTACGACCATGCCGACGAGCGCTTCGCCAACCGCATCGCCCGGGCGATCGTGGCGGCACGTCCGATCGAGACCACGCTGCAACTGGCCGACATCGTCCGCTCCGCCATTCCGGCGCCGGCCCGACGTAAGGGCGGGCACCCGGCCAAGCGCACATTCCAGGCGATTCGCATTGAGGTCAACCACGAGCTGTCGATCCTCGCCGCCGCGCTCGACGACGCCATCGGGATCACTCAGCCGGGCGGCCGGGTGGCGGTGCTGGCCTATCACTCCGGCGAGGATCGGATCGTCAAATCCGTGTTCATGCATGCCGTCACCGGGGGTTGCACGTGCCCGCCGCAGCTGCCGTGCGTGTGCGGCGCGGTGCCCACCGTTCGGTTGGTGAAGGCGCCACCGAAGGCAACAGCCGCCGAACAGGCGGCCAATCGGCGCTCGGAATCGGTACGTCTGCGTGTCGTCGAAAAACTCGCCACCGCCGGAGCGGGGGGCTGACGATGATCGCTGCCCGCCCCCAGGTGGCCGACGACCAGGCCCGTGATGCCGTGCGTGAAGGCGCTCGCCGGGAAGCGGCCTCGCGCCGGTCGACGCGCGCCGCGCTCGAAGCGGCCGAGGCCCGCCCGCACCTGCAGGTCGTCTCCCGGCCCCGCCGCCGGGTGCGGATCGTCGCAGTCGTCTTCACCACGATGTTCGCCCTGATGCTCGGCGTGACCGTGCTCGAGATCCGCCTGGCTCAACATCAACTCGAGATCGATCGCATCGAACAGCGGGTCGAGGTCGCCCGCGGTCGATTCACCGACCTGCGCAAGGAGAACGCCGGCCTGCGCTCGCCCGAGCGTCTGCTCGCCGAGGCCCAGGCGATGGGAATGGTCACCGGCCGGGCCAAGGACTTCGCCACGGTGTCGCCCGAGATCGCCACGATGGTCGTACTGGCCGCCGGCGACATGCTCGGCGCCGACCAGCCGCCCGAGGATCCGTTTGCCGACCATGAGCGGGTCAAACGCGTGAATCGAGGGATGGCGCCATGAGCAGCGATCACGAAGCAACCGACCCGCCGGTCCACCACCGTCGCCAGCATCAGCAGGTGCCGGCACCCCGCCAGGCTGCGACACCTCGACGGCCGGCACCTCGACGGCCGGCACCTCGACGGGCAGCATCTGGTCGGACAGCACCTCGACGGGCAGCAACTCCCGATCCGGAGTCCGGTCGCCGCCCGGCTCGACGTACGGCGCATCCGCCCGCCCCGCAGCCGACAACCACTGATGGTAGTCGACAAACCATTAACCTCGATGAGAAGTCGAAGGTGATTGAACTCCGTCCGTATGAACGGCGCGCCACACGTGATGGCAACGCCCGCCCGATCGATCGCGGGGCCGCCAAAGCGACGCAACCGGGAGAGGTGCCGGTGACCAGGCCGGGGACCAGGCCGGGGACCAGGCCGGGGACCACGGGCCGCCTGGCGACATCGTCGGACCGACCGGCCGGCCGCCGACCGACTCCGCCGGCGGTCCGTCGGCGGTCCCGGCGACTGGGTCGCGTCGTTGCGCCGGCGCGGTCCGGGCGTCGTGTCGCTCGCAAGACGCTTGCCTGGTTCCGACGCGACGTCGCCGCGTCGACACCTTCTTTGTGGCGCGCCGGTCGTCCTCGTCGCCGGCTGCTGAGCATCTTCGCCATCGTCACGCTGATCCTGCTGGGCCTGCTCGCCCGGGTGGCGATGCTGCAGACCGCCAGTGGGGCGACGTACTCCGACTTCGGTGCCCAGCAGCGCACCAAGGACGCAGTGATCGCCGCCGAACGCGGGGTGATCTTCGATCGCGACGGGCAACAGTTGGTCATCTCGGTGCCGGCGACGACCCTGTTCGCCAACCCCAAACTGATCGTCGACCCCCAGGCCACCGCCGAATCGATCGCCAACGTGCTGTTGCTCTCGGCCGATCGTCGCCAGGCTCTCGCCCGCGACCTGGCCAAGCCGAAGAACTTCGTCTACGTCGCCCGGGAGATCGACGACGCCAAGGCCAAGGCGGTGCTGGCGCTCGGCCTCAAGGGCATCGGATCGTACGACGAACCGACCCGCATGTACCCGGCGGGTGATGTCGCCAAGAGCGTCCTCGGCAAGGTCAACGTCGATGGCGAGGGGACGGCAGGCCTGGAGAAGGAGTACAACGACCTGCTCACGGGGACCAACGGCAGCATCGTGCGTGAGATCGACGGGCAGGGCCGCTCGATCCCCACCGGGAAGCGCACACTCGAGAATCCGGTGCCCGGTCAGGACCTGGTACTGACGATCTCCCGCCCGCTGCAGTACCAGGCCGAGCAGGCCCTGATCGACAAGGTCGCCGAGCTCAAGGCCCGTGGCGGCCAGATCATCATCGGCAACACCAAGACCGGTGACCTCTACGCCCTGGCCAACGTGAAGCGCGATCCGGAGACCGACAAGGTCACCGTGTCGTCGGCCAACATGGCGGCGGTCGAGGCCAACGAGCCCGGGTCGGTCGCCAAGGTCATCACGATCGCCGCGGCGATGAACGAGGGCACGGTGCGTCCCGACAGCTACTTCCGGGTGCCGGGCTATCTCGAGTTCGACGGCGGCGCGAGCCGCGGTGGCATCACCCTCAAGGACGCCCATGCCCACGACACCGAGGACATGAGCGTCGAGAAGATCCTCGGGGTCTCATCGAACATCGGCACCTACAAGATCATGCAGACCATCGGTGTCGCCAAGCACGAGAAGTACCTTCGTGCGTTCGGCTTGGGCGCTCCGACGGCGCTCGGGTTCCCCGGGGAGCAAAAGGGGATCGTCCACGACTCGTCGACCTATCGCGGCACCGAGGCCGTGACCGTCGCCTGGGGCCAAGGAGTGTCGTCGACCGCGCTGCAATTGTGGGCGGCGATCAACGTGATCGGCAACAAGGGCACCTACGTCGAGCCGAAATTGGTCGGCGCAGTGATCGACGCCGAGGGCAACCGCATCCCGACGCCGCCGTCCAAAACCCACCCGGTCGTCTCCGAAGCCGTGGCCAAGGAGATGACGACGATCATGAAGACCGTGGTCTGCAAGGGCACCGGCAAGGAAGCCCAGGTGCCGGGCTGGGATGTGGCCGGCAAGACAGGTACGTCGTACAAGGCCCAGCCGAAGGGCGGCTACAAGGACGAGAACGGACACTTCGTCTACTTCGCCTCGTTCGTCGGTTTCTTCCCGGCCGACGACCCCCAGGTGACGGTGCTGGTGTCGATCGATGAGCCCCCCGCCGCCGGCGATCGTTTCGGTGGAACGACCGCCGCCCCGGTGTTCACCGAGATCGCCAAGGCGGCGATCAACCAACTGCGCATCGCGCCGCCCGTGACCGGCGGATGTGACGGCTGAACGGCACGTGAACATGCCTCCCACCACCCTGGCGTCGGTGTTGGCCCGTCTCGACATTCGGCCGTCGCTCACCGTGAGTGGTCCCCAGGACGTAGAGGTCCAGGGCATCACCCATGATTCGCGTGCCGTGTCGCCCGGCGCGATGTTCGTCTGCCTGCGCGGAGCGACGAGCGACGGTCACGGCTTCGCCGCCGACGCCGTGCGCTTGGGCGCAACGGTGGTCGTCAGCGAGCACACCCTCGGAGTCGGCGCCACCGAGGTGATCGTCGACGACACCCGGGCGATGATAGGTCCGCTCAGCTCGGCCGTGTACGACCACCCGAGCAGAGCACTCACCGTGGTCGGTGTGACGGGCACCAACGGCAAGACGACCACCACCCACCTGCTAGCCGCCATCTTGCGGGCGTCCGGCCGGACGCCCGGAATCATCGGAACGCTCTCCGGCGCTCGCACGACACCCGAGGGCCCCGAGCTGCAATCGTTACTCGCCGGATTTCTCGCCGAGGGCCGGTCGGCCGTGGCGATGGAGGTGTCGTCCCACGCCCTTGCCCTGCAACGGGTCGACGGCACGCGCTTCGCCGCCGCGGTCTTCACGAACCTGGGCCGCGATCACCTCGATCTGCACGGCAGCGAGCAGCAGTACTTCGCGGCAAAGGCCCGGCTGTTCACCCCGGATTTCACCGGACTGGGCGTCGTCAACCTCGACGACAAGTATGGACAGCTGCTGGCCGACGCCTGCGAGATCCCCATTGTCGGATTCCGCCTCGCCGATGCCGAGGAGTTGGCGGTGACGCCGACATCTCACGCCTATCGATGGCGGGGCCAACACGTCCGCGTCCCGCTCGGCGGACGCTTCAATGTCTCCAACTCGCTCGCCGCAGCGACGACGGCTGCGGAACTCGGGGTAACGACCGAGGAGATCGTTGCCGGGCTGGCGGCCCTGCCGTCGATTCCGGGACGGTTCGAGCCAGTCGACGCCGGACAGTCGTTCAGCGTCGTCGTCGACTACGCCCACACCCCCGATGGTCTGCGCGTCGCGCTCCACGCCGCCCGCGAGGCCGTCGGGACCGGTCGGGTGATCGTCGTCTTCGGGTGCGGTGGTGACCGTGATCACGAGAAGCGGCCGCTGATGGGGGCGCTGGCGGCAGACTTGGCCGACCGGGTGGTGGTCACATCCGACAATCCCCGCGGCGAGGAGCCCGCCGCGATCATCGAAAGCATCGTTCGAGGGGTTGACGCGCGGTACGTTGGCAATGTGACGGTCGAACCCGATCGGCGGAAGGCGATTGCATCGGCGCTGGCCGATGCCCGCCCCGGCGATGTCGTGGTCATCGCCGGCAAAGGTCACGAGACCACCCAGACCATTGGCACCAGGGTGTTGCCGTTCGACGATCGAGCGGTGGCGCGAGCACTCTTGGAGAACGCGACATGATCGCCCTCATCGTCGCTGCGGCGACGTCCATGATCGTGTCGCTCGTCGGCACGCGCTTCACCATCGGGTTTTTCCGCAACCGCGGCAAGAGCCAGCCGATCCTTGGCAAGGAGGACCGCGGCCCCGAGCATCAGCACAAGGCGGGCACGCCGACGATGGGCGGCATCGCCATCGTCTGCGCCGCCTTCGGCGGCTATGTGGTGGCCCACCTGCGCGGGCGGCTGGTGTTCTCGAACCAGGCACTGGTGCTGTTCGTCGCCGTGTTCGTGATGGCCGCCCTGGGCTTCACCGACGACTTCATCAAGGTACGCATCGCTCGCAACCGGGGCATCTTCTGGAAGAAGAAGGGCTACATCACTTTCGGCGTGAGTGTGCTCCTGGCCTGGCTGCTGGTCACCGCCACCGATGTGTCACGCACGATCTCGTTCACCCGGGCCGATTCTCCGGGGTGGGAACTGCCGTGGTGGCTGTGGATCTTCTGGGCGGGTTTGATCATCTTCGGTACGACCAACGCGGTGAATGTCACCGACGGGCTCGACGGTCTTGCCGCCGGAGCAGCGACGCTCGGATACGGCGCGTTCGCCGTCATCGCCTACGTCGCGTTCCGCAATCCCGACCTGTACCACGTGATCAACCCGCTCGATCTGGCCACCGTGGCGGTCGCCTTCGCCGGCGCCTGCGTCGGATTCCTGTGGTTCAATGCCGCACCGGCGCGCATATTCATGGGCGATGTCGGCGCGCTCGGCCTCGGGGCATCGCTGGCGCTCCTGGCTCTGACGACCAACACGCAGCTACTGCTGCCGGTCATCTGCGGGATCAATGTGATGGAGATCGGCTCGGTGGCCCTGCAGATGGCGGTGTTCAAGTCGTCGGGTCGTACCCGACGGTTGTTCCGCATGTCGCCGGTCCACCATCACTTCGAACTCAGCGGCTGGCCCGAGACCACCGTGATCATCAGGTTCTGGATCATCTCCGGGTTGTGCGTCGCCGGTGCCCTGGCCATCTACGTCGCCGACTTCTCGCGGCTACGCGACGGAGTCGGGCCGTGAAGGCGCTCGTCTACGGTCTGGCGATCGCCGGCGAGGCGACGGTCAAGGGGTTGATGCAACGCGGATGGACCGTCGAGATCGCCGACGACAATGTCGGTTCCGACGGTCCGACCAGGGCCAAGGCACTCGGCGCGAAGTACATCGGTCGCCCCGACCATGCGGCGACGGCGACATTGCTGGCCCGTTTCGACCTACTGGCCCCCAGCCCCGGTGTCCCCGAGACCCATCCGGTGATCACCACCGCGATCGCCAATGGACTCGCCGTGCGCAGCGAGATCGACCTGGCCTGGGAGTGGGAACAGACCCGACCGGGCGGCCCTCGTCCGATGCTGGCCGTGACCGGCACGGACGGCAAGACAACCACGACATTGATGGCCACCGAGATGCTGCGCGAGGCAGGACTCCGGGCGATCGACGCAGGAAACACCGACACCCCGCTGATCGCCGCCATCGATACCGACGTCGACGCCTTCGTCGTCGAATGCACCAGCTTCCGGCTGGCATGGACCACCTGCTTTCGCCCGTCGGCGGCCGTCTGGTTGAACCTGGCCGAGGACCATCAGGACTGGCATACGTCGATGGCGAGCTACCGGGCGGCCAAGGCCCGGATGTGGAAGTTCCAGACGTCGTCGGACACGGCAATCGGATTCATCGACGATGACGCCGTGATGGCCGAGTTGGCGGCCGCGCCGGCCCGCCATCGGGTGTTCGGCCTGGCGGTCGCCGACTACCGCCTGCACGGCGATCAGTTGGTCGGCCCCCAGGGTGTCATCGCCTCGTCAGGTGCGATGCGGCGCGCCCTGCCTCACGACATCACCAATGCGTTGGCGGCCGCGGCACTGGTGCTCGAATCCGGTCTGGCCGACACGGCCGCCATCGGTCGGGCGCTGGCCCGTTTCGAGGGTCCGCCGCACCGCCTGCAGTTCGTGGCCGAACACGGGGGCGTGCGGTACTTCAACGACTCCAAGGCGACCACCCCGCACGCAGTGGCGACCGCCCTGCGGGCGTTCGACTCGCTGGTGCTGATCGCCGGCGGGAAGAACAAGGGACTCGATCTGACGCCCCTGACCGGGGAGCCGTCGCGCACCAAGGCGGTCGTGGCCCTCGGTGCCGCGTCCGGTCTGGTGGCCGGATTGTTCGACGGGATGTGCCCCGTGGCCAGGGTCGAGTCCATGGCCGATGCGGTCCGGCGAGCCACCGAGTTCGCCGCACCGGGCGATGTAGTGCTGCTCTCGCCGGGATGCGCCAGTTTCGACATGTACACCGGCTATCCGGCGCGCGGCAACGACTTCGTTCGCTGTGTTCATGAGCTGATCGAAGAGGAGACGCGATGACCGCGACAACGCTCGCCGAGCGGAAGGCCGCGGTCCGCAAGGGCCTGCGCACGCCGTCCGCCCGACCCGCGCCGCAAGGCCGCAGCGGTACGAGGGGCCGACCGGCCGCGGCCCGGGCCGAGCGGGTGAAGGATCCACTGGCCAAACGCCAGGTACGGGAGATCCACCGCCACACCGGCCCGATCCCGACATCGGTGTACGTCGTCGGGGGCATCGTCGCCCTGCTGACGATGCTCGGACTGGTGATGGTGCTCTCGGCGTCGTCGGTGAGCCTGGTGCACGAGGGCGTGTCGCCGTGGGCGTACTTCGTCCGCCAGTTGCTGTGGGCGGTGATCGGCACCATCTCGCTGTTCACGACGATGCGGGTGCCCTACCACCGCTGGCGTTCGTGGGTCCGTCCGGCGCTCATCGCTTCGTACGTGCTGATGATCCTGCCGTTCATCCCCGGCCTCGGTACCGCCCGTAACGGGGCGCGGGCCTGGGTCGAACTCGGTCCCATCGGGTTCCAGCCGTCGGAGTTCCTCAAGATCTCCGTCCTGCTGTACACCGCCGACCTGCTGACCAAACGTGAGGATCGAATGCAGTTGGTGCGCGCCACACTGTGGCCGTGCCTGGCGATGCTGGGGGTCTCCGCGGCGTTCATGCTCGCCCAGGGCGACCTCGGGTCGGCGATCGTGCTCTCGGCGTTGGTGTTGGCGATGGTGTTCATCGGTGGCGCCCCGATGACGCCGCTGGTCACCAGCGGGGTGGCGATGAGTCTCATCGGTCTCGGATTCGTCTACTCCACCGACTACCGCCGGGCCCGCTTCACCGCCTTCCTCGATCTCGCCGGCAACCGGAATCACACCAGTTACCAGGTCTGGGAGGCACTGGTCGGTATCTCCGACGGCGGGGTCACCGGGGCCGGCATCGGTGCCGGCCGGGCCAAGTGGGGTCGGCTGCCGCTAGCCCACTCCGACTTCATCTTCGCCGTCATCGCCGAGGAGCTGGGTCTGATCGGCGTGGTGGCCGTGATGGGCTGCTACCTGCTGTTCGCCTACTTCGGCGTGCAGATCGCCATGGCCGCGTCCGACCGTTTCGGCATGCTGATCGCCGGGGGCGTGGCCGCCTGGATCACGGTGCAGACGATCATCAACGTCGGGGGCGTCACCGGCATGATGCCGCTCACCGGGCTGACCCTGCCGTTCATGTCGTTCGGCGGCTCGTCCCTCTTCGTGACGATGACCGCCGCCGGATTGCTGCTCAGCGTGGCACGATCCTCGGCGTGACGTCAGCCAATCCTCGAATACCTTCGCCCGAACGTATCTTTGCGGTCGTGAGTGGAGGTGGCACGGCAGGCCACGTCCTTCCGGCTCTGGCGATCGCCGAGGGGTTGGTGGCGGCGGGGCATCCCCCGTCGTCGATCCACTACGTCGGAGCCCGACGGGGCATCGAGACACGCTTGCTCCCCCCGACCGGGTTCCCGCACACGTTCCTCGACGTGACCGGCCTGCAGCGGCGGATGAACCCCCGCACGCTCGTCGCCAATGCGGTGATGCCGCTCAAGATGGTGCGCTCGGTGTGGGCCGCCTACCGGCTGTTGGGCCGGTTGCGGCCATCGGTGGCGGTATCCGTCGGAGGCTACGCCAGCGTGCCGGCCATGTTCGCGGCCCGGATGCGGCGGGTCCCGATCGTCGTGGTCAGCTACGACAAGCGCCCGGGGTGGGCGAGCAGGCTGGTCGCCCGCTTCGCCCGGGTGAGCGCCACCGGCTTCGACGGCATGCCGTTGCCCCGTGCGGTGCACACCGGCTCGCCGCTGCGCCAGTCGATTCTGGCCATCGACCGGGTCCGTGACCGCGCCGACGCCCGTGGGGTGCTCGGGCTGCCCGCCGACCGATTCGTGGTGGCGGTCTTCGGCGGCTCGCAGGGGGCGGGACTGCTCAACCGGGTGACGGCGGAGTTCGTCGAACGCCATGGCGATCGCCGCGATCTGGCCGTGCGCCACATCGTCGGGGAGCGCTTCGTCGGTCAGGCCGCGCCCGAACATGACGGCGCGTCGGGCATCCTCTACCAGGTGGTCGGCTACGAGGAACAGATGCCGCAGGTCTATGCCGCCGCCGATCTGATGGTCGTACGGGGCGGGGCGAGCACCGTGGCGGAGTTGTCGGCCATCGGAGCGCCGGCGATCATCGTGCCGTGGGCGTTGGCGGCCGACGACCACCAGACGGTGAACGCGGCGATCCTCGCCGATCACGGGGGAGCGATCTCGATTCCCGAGGCGTCGTTCACCGTCGATGTCCTGGCCGAGCATGTAACGCGCCTGGTCAGCGACCCCGCCGAGCTCTCCGTCATCGGCCGCCGGGCGTGGGAGCAGGGTGAAGCGCATCGCAGCGGACGCCTGATTGACCTCATCGACGCCGTCGGCGGGGGTACATTCGAGGCAGCGTCATGACGATCTCCCCGTTGCCCGCACCCGTCGCCCCGCTCGATCTCTCGACTCCTGGCCGCTATCACGTGGTCGGTGTCGGCGGGCCGGGAATGAGTGCCATCGCCCTCGTTCTCGCCGAGATGGGCCATACCGTGTCGGGCAGCGACATCCGGGAGAACCCCGTGCTCGACCGACTGCGGGTTGCCGGGGTCGACGTCCGTATCGGTCACGATCGAACCGTCGTCCACGGCGTCGATGCGGTGACCGCCTCGAGTGCGATCCCCGAGGCGAACATCGAGATCGACGAGGCCCGGCGGGTCGGGGTGACGATGTTGCGCCGTGACGGGATGCTCGCCTCCATCTGCGCGATGGTCCGCTCGGTCGGTGTCGCCGGCACGCACGGCAAGACGACGACGTCGTCGATGCTGATGTTGATGCTCGCCGCCGCCGATCGCCGGCCGAGCTTCGTCATCGGTGGTGACGTGACCGACATGGGGACCGGCGCCCAGTGGACGGGCAGCGAGTGGCTGGTCGTCGAGGCCGACGAGAACGACCTCACCCACATCCGGCTGCCCCTCGCCGCCACGATCCTGACCAACGTCGATGCCGACCATCTCGAGAACTACGGGACGTTCCAGGCGATCGTCGACGGTTTCGAGCAATACGCGGCCCAGATCCCCGGTCCGAAGGTGCTGTGCGCCGACGATGCCCAGTGCGCCCGGATCGCCGCTGAACTGGGCGAGTCGACCGGCGTGGTCACCTACGGAACCGCCGAGTCCGCCGTATACCGTGCCGTCGACCTCGAGGCCGCGGCGGGGATCCAACGATTCACCGTCACCCTCCGAGGCGAAAAGTTGGGCGATGTCGAACTGCCCCTGCGCGGGATTCACAACGTTCGCAATGCCACCGCGGCGTTGGCGATGGCCGTCGAGTTGGGCGTCGACTTCGACGTCGCCGCAGCCGCCGTGGCCCGCTTCGGCGGGGTCGCCCGACGCTTCGATTTCCGCGGTGAGCACGGCGGAGCGACCTTCGTCGACGACTACGCCCACATCCCCGCGGAGATCGCCGCGGTACTCGCCGCGGCACGCACCAGCGGCGACGGATGGCAGCGGGTCGTGGCCGTTTTCCAACCGAACCGCTACCGCCGGATGGCGATCCTGTCGCCCGAGTATCGCGATGCGTTCGTCGACGCCGACATCGCCGTGATCACCGACATTTATCCGTCGGGCGATCAGCCCATTCCGGGAGTGACGGCCAAGCTCGTGGTCAATGCGATCTGCGATGCCCACCCCCGACAGCGGGTCGTCTGGCTCCCGAAACGGGATGATCTGATCGGCTTCCTCGCCGACGAGGTGAGGTCGGGCGACGTGTGCATCTCGATGGGGTGCGGCGATGTCGCCTCGCTGCCGAGCGAGGTGCTGGAGCGTCGTCGGGCGCGGGACTCGGGTCGGTGACGCCGATGTCGGGATCGGTCGCGATGGCGGCCGGTCTGGCCACGCTCATCGACCGATTGGGACCACGCGCCACCCGTGACGTGCCGTTGGGACCGATGACGACCTATCGGGTGGGTGGCCCGGCCGCCCTGTTCACCCGGGCCGAGTCGATCGATGACCTGCAGGTCATTGCCGATGCGCTCGAGGGCCTGGCCGTCGAGGTGCTCGTGGTCGGTCGGGGGTCGAACATGCTCGTCGCCGACGACGGGTTCGCCGGCCTGGCCATCGGTTTGGGTGAGTTCGCCAACGAGATCCGCATCTCGTCCGATCCGGGCGATCGACCGGTCGAGTCCGTCGAGTCCATCGATTCCGTCGAGTCCGTTGAGTCCGTCGAGGTCGTTGCCGGGGCCGCGGTGTTCCTTCCTGTGTTGGCCCGTCGCACCGCCGCAGCCTCGCTCACCGGCCTGGAGTGGGCGGTCGGTGTACCCGGTTCGGTCGGTGGCGCCGTTTCGATGAATGCCGGCGGCCACGGGTCGGACACGGCCGGGTCGATCGTCGGTGCGGACGTATTCGATCTCGATCGCCGGACAGTGAGCGTCGTGCCGGTCACCGAGTTGGGCCTGCGGTTCCGCGGTTCGGCGCTGACGCCTCGGCAGGTGGTGCTGTGCGCCCGTTTCCGGCTCCGGCGAGGCGATCGGGCGGCATCCGAGGCCGAGATCGCCGAGATCGTCCGTTGGCGCCACCAACGTCAACCCGGTGGACACAACGCCGGTTCGGTGTTCGTCAATCCGATTCCCGGGGCGCTCCCAGCGGCCAGACTCATCGATGACCTCGGGCTACGCGGCATGCGCATCGGCTCGGCCGAAGTATCGACCAAGCACGCCAACTTCATCCAGGCCGATGACGGTGGCCGTGCCGCCGAGGTGCTCGCCGTGATCGACGCGGTGCGCAATCGCGTACTCGTCGCCAACGGGATCGCCCTGCGCAGCGAGGTACGCCTCATCGGTGATGCCGCCGGTGCGCAGGCCGCCGGCGCGACGGCGCCCGAACCGCCGGGTGCGGTGGTGCAATGAGACCGATCGATGGCGCCAACGCCGACCGCCCGCGAACCCAGGACGCGGCCAGCCAGCCCGATGGCCCGCCAGACGCCCAGCCCGACGGCCGGTTCGAGACCCCGGCGGCGGACGCGGTCGACGAAGCCGGGATCGTGCTCGGCGTAGGGGGCGATCCCGACGATCCGTTCCGTCGCCCGAAGGAGTCGGTTTCGTCCGATGACCCGGTGACATCGCCGGCCGTTCCCCCTGTCTCGTCCCCGGTCGGGTCGCCGGCAAGGTTCTCGGCAGACGACGATTTCGATGACCTCGACCTCGATGCGCTCCTCGGCGACGAGGTGATCAGCGACGACGGCTCGTCGCACGACGACTATCTCCTCGACGATGACGACGATTCGCGCAGCATCGATATCGACGATCCCGATGTGCGGTGGAATCCGCAGCTGCCGGCCGACGACGACCGGAGTCCGGAGACGGGCGCCGACTCGGCGCCCGAAAAGCCCCGTCGCCACCTGATCATCGACGATTTCGACGGCATGGACGAACCCGGCCCAGGGCGTGCTGCCGGTACGGGCCTGGCGCAGGGCGCCGCTTCCGCACCATCGGCCCCACCTACAGGATCGCCCGCCGGCGGGGTGACCCCCGGCCCGGTCAATAAGGTGATCATCGACGGCAGCGACGATCTCCCCGATGCGATCTCGCTCAGCGATACGCGCCGTGAGGGCGGCAACCTGTTGATCGGCGACGACGACGATCTCAGCGCGCTGGTCCTGCCCGATGAGAAACCGAAGATGAACCCGAAGGTGCGCCAACGGCGGATCTCGGTTCGTCGGGGCAAAGGCCGCAAACGCCTCAAGTGGGTGCTCGGCATCGGTATCCCGCTGATGCTGGTCGTCGCCGCACTGGCGGTAATGGCATCGCCGTTGTTCTCCGTGGAGACCGTCACGGTCGATGGAGCCGTGCATTCGTCGGCGGAGCAGATCGAAGCGATCGTCGGGCCGTTGCGCAACAAGCCCGTGCTGACCATCGACACTCAGAAGATCGAGCGTCAACTCCGTGCGCTGCCCTGGGTGCGCCGCGCCTCGGTCGATGCCCAATTCCCCAGCTCATTGAAGGTTTCGCTGGTCGAACGGGTACCGGCGGCGGCCTACGTCGGCACCGACGGATCGTGGCGGATCATCGATATCGACGGCGGCGTGATCGACATCGTGCCCGACGGCGCCCAACCTGCCGACTTCCTGCCGATCTTCGGACCCGGCCCCGACCTGGCCCCCGGCCAGAACGCCGGGGCGGCCTTCCAGACGCTCGCCCAGTTGGCGGCGACTTTGGACGCACTTCCGACGCTGCGCCCGGTGATCGTGTCGATCTCGGTCGTCGGACCCGACATCAATCTGGCACTGACGACCGAGGCAACCGTCAACCTTGGCACCGCCGGGGAGCTGCGTCAGAAGCTCGCAGTGCTGCTGACGCTCCTGTCCGACCCGGCCTGCAACATCGACAAGATCGTGTCGATCAACGTCAGCGACCCGACCAAGCCGGCGGTCGAACCCGGGTGCACGTCCGCCTGACACCCTGTCGCCGGCGCTGTCGGCACGTTGGTCGACAGCTCGATCGACCCGGGCTGAACCGGCCGTCGGCGGCGATTGAATGGCGGTTCCCCGTTTTGTACCCCCTGACGTGGAATGATGGGGCGCAGGACATGTCCGGAGGTCTTTATGGTTGGTTCACCGCAGAACTACCTTGCCGTCATCAAGGTGATCGGCATCGGTGGCGGAGGCGTCAACGCCGTTAATCGAATGATCGACGCCGGTTTGAAGGGCGTCGAGTTCATCGCCGTCAACACCGACGCGCAGGCGTTGCTGATGAGCGACGCCGATATCAAGCTCGACATCGGGCGGGAACTGACGCGGGGCCTCGGCGCCGGCAGCGATCCCGAGGTTGGCCGACAAGCCGCCGAGTCGCACCGCGAGGAGCTCGAAGAGATCATCAAGGGTGCCGACATGGTGTTCATCACCGCCGGCAAGGGGGGTGGCACCGGCACCGGAGCGGCCCCCGTGGTCGCTGAGATCGCCAAAGGTATGGGGGCGCTGACCATCGGCGTCGTCACCCGGCCGTTCTCGTTCGAGGGTCGCCGTCGTTCGGTGCAGGCCGAGACGGGCATCCAGAAGCTGAAGGAGAAGGTCGACACGCTGATCGTCATTCCGAACGATCGACTGCTCACCGTCGCCAACGAGAAGACCAGCGTGCTCAACGCCTTCAAGATGGCCGACGAGGTGCTCCTGCAGGGCGTCAGCGGCATCACCACCCTGATCACGACCCCTGGTCTGATCAACACCGACTTCGCCGACGTCAAGATGATCATGGCCAATGCCGGCTCGGCCCTGATGGGCATCGGCCAGGCCAGCGGCGAGAACCGCGCCGTCGTCGCCGCCAAGACCGCCATCTCCAGCCCGCTGCTCGAAGCCGCCATCGACGGCGCCCGGGGCATCCTGCTCAACATCACCGGATCGTCCGACCTCGGGCTGTTCGAGATCAACTCGGCCGCCGAGATCATCCAGGGCGTGGCCCACCAGGATGCCAACATCATCTTCGGCACCGTCATCGACGACGAGATGGGCGACGAGGTCAAGGTCACCGTCATCGCCGCCGGCTTCGACCGCTGGGACGCTTCGAACGCCACGACGGGTGCCGCCCGGCTGCGTTCGGTCGACGAGCGGCGGGTCGCCTCGTCGATCCGCGAGTTGTTCGGTGAGGACGACGAGGATGGCGGCGACGATCGTGATGATGACGACGACGATTTCGACGTCCCCTCGTTCCTCAAGTAGCCGACCCGCGCCGGGGTCGTCGATACTGCCGTCCGCTCACGAGCGGTCGGAAGTGGGCACCCCGCCGTTTGAGCCCGATGATCGACTCCGCTGACGTCGCCCGCAATGTGGGGGCCGTGCGCGCCCGTATCGATGAGGCGGCGCGGCGCGCCGGCACGTCCGGTGAGCGAGTCACGCTCATCGCCGTCACCAAGACGTTCGGTCTCGACGCGGTGCTTGCCGCGCTCGATGCCGGATGTCTGGCGATCGGCGAGAACTATGCCCAGGAGCTCGTCGCCAAGATGGCGGGGTTTCCCGATGATCGACCGCGTCCGACGGTGCATTTCATCGGGCGTTTGCAAAGCAACAAGATCAGGCTGCTCGCGCCGTGCGTCGACGTGTGGCAGACCATCGATCGGGTCGGTGTGATCGATGAACTCGCCCGGCGCGCGCCCGGCGCCCGCATCTTCGTGCAGGTCAATGTCGACGACGACCCGGACAAGGGCGGCTGTGCCCCGAGCGACGCCCCCGCGCTCGTGGAACGCGCCGTCGATCAGGGCCTGGCCGTCGAGGGACTGATGACCATCGGACGCCAGGGCACCGCCGAACAAGTCTCCGTGGGTTTCAGCCGGCTGCGCTCGCTGGCCGACGAACTCGGTCTGGCCGGTTGTTCGATGGGGATGAGTGGCGACATCGAGGCCGCGGTGGCCGCCGGCGCGACCCACGTCCGGGTGGGCAGCGCACTGTTCGGACAGCGAGTCCGCCAACTCGGCGGGCCACTCGGCTAGCCTTTTACCAGGAGGTCACGGATGTCTGCTTGGAAACGGGCAATGGATTACCTGGGTCTGGGGCCCGACGACGCGTATGACGACTATGACATGCCTCCGATCGAACCCGAGCCCATAATGCGCGGCGGTCGAGGCGGTTACGAGCCGGAGCCCCGCCAGGGCCGGGCTCCGAGCAGGGGTGGCATGAACTATGACGACAATGATCTCGGTGTTCGCCCCCAATCTCGGTCCGTCCCTCATCGCGACCCGGATCCCATCCCTGTACGCCCACGCCCCACATTTCCCGATGATTCGGGGATCACGCCGCGGCCGGCGCGTCAGGGTTCGGCGGTGAGATCAGTGGCCGCACCAATGGGAGAGCCGTACACCGTCCGGCCGCGCCGGTTCGAGCAGGCCCAAGAGGTCGCCGACAAGTTCAAGGAAGGCCTGCCGGTGATCATGAACATCGAGGGCACCGATCGGGAGATCTCCCGGCGGCTGATCGATTTCGCCAGCGGGCTGTGCTACGGCCTCGAGGGTTCGATGGAGAAGGTCGCCACCGGGGTGTACCTGCTCAAGCCGCCCTCCGGGCGCGACTATGCCTGAGCGCGCCTCAGCGAAGTCGCCAGGAATCTGATGCGTAGCCTGTTGTGCAGTCTCATCAACCTGTATGTGATCGTGATCATCCTGCGCATCGTGCTCTCGTGGTTTCCGGTCAGCCCCGGATCGGTCGTCGAGCAGATCAACCGGGTCCTGCGGGTCGTCACCGATCCGGTGCTGATCCCCATTCGACGGGTGATGCCGCAGTTCGGCGGCCTCGACCTCAGTCCGATGGTCGTGATCCTGCTGGCGCAGGTGCTTGGTCGCCTGATCTGTAGCTGACATGCCATTTGTTGGGCAACCACTCAGCGAGGTCCGAGACGCAGTGGCCGTGATCTCGTAACATGTCGGTTATGGACGTCTCCCCTCAGGCAGTCGCGTCGGCGACATTCCGAGTGACCAAGAAGGGGTACGACCCCGACGAGGTTCGGTCGTATCTCGGCAATGTGGCTCGGGCGTTGTCCGATGCTCATGACCGGGCCAACCACATGGAAAATCGGGCCCGTCAGGCGGTCGCCCGAATCCAAGAGGTGCAGGCGGCGGGTCGCCCACCCGACCCCGAGCGGGTCGATGATTCGTCGACGATCAGCCGCACATTGCTGCTCGCCCAGAAGACCGCCGACGACACCGTCGCCCAGGCCCGCTTCGACGCGGACCAGTTCCGCATCTCGGCGCGTGCCGAGGCCGACTCGTTGATCGCCCAGGCTCATGCCGATGCCGAGCAGATCGTCGCCGATGCACGCGTCGATGCCCGCAAGGTCGCCGATGCCGAGACGATGCGCGCCGAGGCGGAACTGCAGCAGTATCTGAGCCGACTCGAATACCTCCGTGACGACGTGTCGCAGATGGAGGATTTCACGATCACGCAACGGACCCGCCTGCTCGACGCAGCCCAGGCGATGCGTGAGATCGCCGAGCGGCCCGTCGGTGGCCTCGGTGAGATTCGAGGCCCGGTGTTGCAGGGCATCGCCGCGCACGACGAGCCGACGGGGGTCTACGCGTCGTTGCACGACTCATGGCCCGAGCAGGTCGACGACGTCGACGTGGATGACGAACCGCCTCCCGCAGTCGGCCCCGGAGCGACGTTGTTGCGGGGCGGTGAGTTCGCCGAGGACGCCGACCCCGACGATGCCCCGGACAGCCAGGATGCCGGCGCGTCGGGCAGGAGCGTTGGTGGAGACGCTTCGTACGATGACGAAACCGCCGTGATGCCCGCCGGTCGGCCCACGTTCGGCGAGCCGATGTTTGCCGAGCCGCCCGCCCCCATGACGGAGCGGACGTTCGAGGCTGTCCCTGATGCAGCCGATCTCGTCGTCGAGGAGATCACCGCCGAAGTCCCCATCTTCCAGCGCCCACCGTCACAGAACGCGATGCGCTTCGTGGGTGAGGAAGATCTCTAGCCGCGCTTTAGCCACCCTCCAGCAGGGTATGGCCGGGGCATCCGTTTTGGCGGCTACGCAACACGACCACCGACGTTCCCAATCGCAGATCGACCCCTGCCCGGGCATGGACGTTGGTGAGCGCCCCGCCGATCGCCGGACAGAGACTGCGCGAGCAGCACATCGCCCCCGTCGATGAGGGTGACGGCCTTCGCCCGCAGGCTGGAGCGACCTCGCAGCCGATGCAGCCGCCACCGACGATCACCACCCGCTCGGCACCGATCATCGCCCGTTGGAAGCCGTCGAGATCATCGAGGGTGCGCAGCTTCCACACTTTCGGATCGGCGCGAATCGGGCGATGGCGATGATCACGACCGCCAGGAACGTGGCCAGGAGGGCGACGGCGATCGGTCCGTCGGTCAGGTGACGCGCCGACTCGGAGCACCATTCGGGGGTGCTCCGAGTCGATCGCTTCACCTACGCCGGTGTCGCGCAGGTGCTCAAACCGGCCCGGGTCCGGCGAGCTCTTTCGCCGCGATTTCGCGGCCGATCCGGTTCCGTCCGAAGCGCAGGTAGAGGGACGGAACGATGAACAGATTGAGGACCGTGGCGACGGCGAGGCCCCCGAGGATGACGATGCCCATCGGGTACTCGATCTCCTGGCCGGGAACGTTGCCGGTCAGCACCAGGGGAATGAGGGCGAGCCCGGTGGTCAACGCCGTCATCATGATCGGGGCAAGTCGTTCGACCGCGCCGCGAATGACGAGCTGCGGTCCGAAGATCTCGCCCTCGTGTTGCTCGAGGTGTTGGTAGTGGCTGAGAAGCATGATGCCGTTGCGGGCCACGATGCCGAGCACGGTGAAGAATCCGACCAGTGAGCCGAGGGAGATGATCCCACCTTGCAGCCAGACGGCGATCGCCCCACCAATGAGGGCCATCGGCAACGTCACGTACGAGAGCACCGACAACCGGAAGCTCTTCAGCGCGACCATCAGCAGGAGGAAGATGCCGGCCGCGGCCACCAGCGCCCATCTGCTCAGGTTCGCCGACGCCTCCTTGCGGGCGGTGTAATCGCCGAGCAGCTTATAGCTGTAGCCGACATCGAACTGGACGTTGCCGAGCTTGTCGTCCAACTCGTCGACGATCGAGCCGAGGTCGCGACCCTCGACCTCGGCATCGACATCGAGGCGGCGCTGCGAGTTCTCCCGCTTGATCGCGTTGTACGTCGGGGCGAGTCGCACATCGGCGATCTCTCCGAGCCGGACGCGGCCACCACCCGGTACGTCGAGCATCATGTTCTCGACGTCGGTGAAGCTGTCACGCTCGCTCAGGGGCGTCCACACGTTCACATCGAAGGCCTGGCCCTTGTAGAAGAAGTCGCCGACCTCCTCGCCCGAGATCATCGTCGACGCGGCCCGTCGGACGTCACCCGGCTTCAGCCCGTACTGCTGGGCCTTGGCCAGATCGACCTCCACCTGGAGCTGGGTCATCTCTGTCACCAGCTCCTTGTGTTCCTCGACCACTCCGTCGATGCCGCCGAGGATCTCGATCAGCTCGTCGGCCTTCTTCGTCAACACCTCGATGTCGTCGCCGTAGAGCCGCACCACGATCGGATGCGACGAGCCGGCGAGCACCTCCCGCGTCCGCTCCTTGAGGTAGGTCTGCACGTCACGTCTGAGGCCGGGGTAGCGGTCGACGACCTTTTGAATCTCGGCGACGGTCTTGTCGTAGTCAACCGACGGATCGACGCTGATCCAGTTCTCGCCGAAGTCGACGCCGTACACCTCGTCGGCCTGCATCGCCTGACCGATGTGGGAGCCGAAGTTGCGAACGCCAGGGATCTTGGCCAGATCGTCGTAGGCGTTCTGGCTGATCCGCACCTCCTCACCGAGCGCCGTTCCCGGCTTGGTCACCCAGTGCATCAGGAAGTCGCGCTCCTTGAAGTCGGGCAGGAGCTCCTGACCAAGGCGGGGGACGATCACGACTCCGGCCGCAACGATCGCGGCCGCACCCATCAGCGCCGGCAGCGGGTTGCGCACGATCGGTGTCAGCGTTCTCGCGTACCACCGCTGCAGCACGGTGACCACCGGCGACGTTCGATGGCCCAGCTTGCCGATCGACAGCAGAATCAGGCTGAGGGCGGGAGTCACCACCAGGGCGATCGACATCGACACGATGACGGCCAGGGCGTACGAGAAGGCCAAGGGCTTGAAGAAGGCACCGGTCAGCCCTTCGAGGAAGAAGATCGGCAGCAGGGCGAGCGCCTCGATCAGCGATGCGTACACCACGGCGCCGCGTACTTCCAGCGAGCCCTCGAGGATGATCGAGGCCGTCGACTGCGTACTGCCCGTCTCACGGGCGAGACGCAATCTTCGGATGATGTTCTCGATGTCGACGATGGCGTCGTCGACCACGGCCCCCAGGGCGATGATCAAGCCGGCCAGCACCATCGTGTTGACCGTCGTATGCCTCCAGGCGAGCACCATCATCGCCGCCATCAGCGACAACGGGATGGTGATCACGCTGATCAAGGCGCTGCGCCAGTCGAACAGGAACAGCAACAGAACCACGAGCACCAGAATCGAGCCGATCAGCAACGACTCGGTCAGATTGTCGATCGATGTCTGTACATAGGTCGCCGGTCGGAAGATCGTCGTGTCGAGTTCGACCCCGGGCAGGCCTGGGCGAAGCTCGTCGATGGCGTCCTCCACCCCCTTGGTGACATCGAGCGTGTTGCCCCAGGGAAGCTTCTCGACGATCAGCATCAGGCCAGGTCCACCGTTGATCACTGCGTCGCCGAACATCGGCTGCGGGCCCTCCTGGACCAATGCCACATCCGAGAGGCGAAGCGGCCCTCCCGGCCGGTTCTCGACCACCACCTCACCCAGATCCTCGGGCTTGACGATCGGCAGCACGTGTTCGACCTGGAGGCGCTGGTTGGGTGTCTCGATGAATCCGCCGGTGCCGATGACGTGACCCGGCTCATAGCGCAGGATTCCCGCGGCGAGGGCGTTCGAGGTCACCTCCATCACCGTGTCGAGGGTGACGTCGTGCTCGGCGAGCTTGTCGGGCTGCACCTGCACCTGCATCATCCGGATGCGCTCGCCGTACAACGTCACGTTGGCGACGCCCGGCACCCGCAGCAACCTCGCCCTGATCTTCCAGTACGCCAGCATCGACATGTCGATGACCGACAGCGACTCCGACGACATGCCGACCTTCATCGCCCGGCTGGTCGCCGACAGGGGTTGCAACACGACAGGCGGGGCTGCCCATGTCGGCAACGTCGCCGCAATGGTGGCCAGCCGCTCCTGCACGTTCTGGCGGGCTTCCATCAAGTCGAACCCTCGGTCGAAGATCAGTTCGATCGACGACAGCTGGACCACCGACTTCGAGCGCATCTGGTCGAGCCCGGGCAGTCCGCCCAGCACCTGTTCGAGGGGCACCGTGATGAGCGACTCCACCTCGGTGGCGGAGAGCCCGAATGACATCGTCTGCACCTCGACGCGGGGCGGAGCGAACTCCGGGAATACGTCGATCGGCATCTGTTGGAGTTGCCCGAATCCGAACACCATCATCGTGGCACTCAACGCCACCACGACGAATCTGAACTGCAGGCTCTTGGAGACGATCCACCGCATGATCATGTCGGTCGCCTACTTCCCGATGCCCGTCTCGGCCCCAAAGAGCTCGGCAACCCCAACCACGGCGACCGACGTTCCAACGTCGGGACCCGAGGTGAGGTACGCCTTGTCATCGATGATGCGGTCGATCGTGATCTCCTCCCGGACGAAGACGTTGTCGCTCCTGGAGACGTAGGCCCACGACAGCCCTTCGGCGTCGTAGACCACTGCGCCGTAAGGGATCACCGTCTCGTCACCCGTTCCGGCCGTGATCTCGCCGAGCGCCAACGAGATCCGCTCGGCGGCGTCGGGGGTCAGGGTGACCTGCTTCAACTTGCTGTCGGCGATGGTATCGACGACGGCCGGCGTGATCTTCTCGGCCTTGCCGGCGTCGCTGGAGCAACCGGTGATCAGGCCGGCGGCCGTCGCGAGACCGACGGCGAATGCGGTGATGCGGTGGTTACGCATGGGTTCCTCCAACGGGGATCGGATCGGCGGTGAGTTCGTTGACGAAGAGTTGATTGGCCCGCACGTCCGGTGCGAAGCGCATGTACAGGGCGGGGACGATCCACAGGCCGACGACAAGGCTGCTGATCAGACCGCCGATGAGCACGATGGCCATCGGCGAGACGATCTCACCGCCGGCTGCGCCGCGCAGGAGGGTGAACGGGACGAGGGCGGCAATCGAGACGACGGTCGACATCACGGCCGATGCCGCTCGCTCGCCGGCGACACTCGTCACGATCGACGCCCGGTCGGCACTCGACGTGTCGAGTTCGAGCTGCTGGCTGCGCCGCATGATCGCCGTCACGTTGCGCACGGCCACGCCGATGACACCGACCATCCCGGCGATGTGGCCGATGGTCAGGCTTCCGCCGTCGACCAGGGCGACGATGATCGCCCCGAGAGCGGCCGCGGGCAGGGTCAGGAACATCAACGTCGCCAACTTCCAGCTGTTCGCCGCGGCCTGCAGGATGAGGAGCACGAGGATGGCGGCAACGATGGCCAGCGCCCATACCCGCTTCACCGCGTTGCGATGGTCCTGGTAGTCGCCCACCAGCTCGGCATGGTTGGCCAGCGGAAACTCGATGGCGGCGATGGCCTTGTCGACGTCGGCGGCCACGCTGTCGGCGCTGCGACCGTTCACGTCGGCGATCACGTCGATCACGCGGGCCGATGCGTCACGTTCGATGACCGTCGGGGTTGGGGCCACCGACACCGAGGCGACGTCACCGAGTCGGATCTGACCGCCGTCGGGGGTGCCGATCATCAGATCCTCGACGGTCGAGACGCTCTGGCGAAGCTCGGGGGTGCCGAGCACGATGACCTCGAAGACCCGCTGGTCCTCGAACAGGTTGCCGACCTCGAGACCCTGGATCAGCGTCGCCGCGGCACGGCGGATGTCGCCCGGCAGCAGCCCAGCCTTGCTGGCGGCGTCGAGCTCGACCTTGATTCGGAGGCTTGGCTCGTTGGGGGCGATGATCACCCGGGTGTTGATGACTCCCTTGATGCCCGCGATGGCGGCCTTCACCTCGTCGGCCTTGGCGGTCAGGATCGCGCGGTCCTCGCCGAAGATGCGCACGTCGATGGGGGCGAGACCCGGTTCGATCACGTCGGCCAGCCGCTGACCGGTGTACGTCAGCAACTCGGCCCTGACCCCGGGGTAGCCCTGGATCACCCGGTTGACGCCGGTGATCGCCCGGTCGTAATCGGCGTCCTCGTCGAGGCGGACCCACAACTCGCCGTCGTTGACGCTGACCACCTGGTCCGACGTGATCGCCCTGCCGAGGTGTCCACCGGCCCGCAGGACGCCGTCGACCGTGAGTAGCTCGGCGTTCATCTTGGCTTCCACGCGCTCCATCGATTGCAACGATGTGCCCGGTGACGCCTGGATGTGGACGAGCAGGTCGGTCTCCCGGAACGACGGAACGGTGTCGCTGTCGAGTTGGGTGAAACCGATGATGCCGACCACCAGCATCACCCCTGTCCCGGCCAGCGCCAGTACCGGGCGGTCGATCAGGCGGCCCGCCGACTTGGCGTAGGCATTGCCCACGACGCGTACGGCCAGCGGCTCGGCCGGAGCGACGGGCGTACGGGCGAAGACGAGCACGCTGAGCGCCGGGACCACGACCAGCGCCACCAGCGCCGAGGCGATGATCGCCAAGATGTACGACCGGGCGATTGCCGGGAGGAACGACTCGGCCGCGAGACCGTCGACGAACAGCAGTGGCACCGCCGCGACGATCGTGATCGCCATTGCGTAGAGCGCCGGGCTGCGCTGATCGAACACTCCCTCGCGGATCAGATGGGTGGGTGTCGAGGCCTCGGCTCCGTTGCGGACGACGCCACGAAGCCGTCTCGTCACAGCCGACGTGACGGCGATGGCGTCGTCGACGACGAAGGTCATCGCCAGGACCAGGCCGGCGAGCACCATCGAGTTGATCGTGGTGTGGCGCAAGTAGAGCACCATGACGGCCACGACGGTCGACGAGAGGACGGTCGCAGCGGTCACGAGAGCGCTGCGCCATTCGAGGAACAACCCCAGCAACAGGACGAAGCCGAGAATGGCCGCGATGATCGTCGCCTTCTGCAGCGATCCGATGGCCTGGTCCACGTAGCGGGACGGCTCGTAGATCTCGGTGTCGACCGTCACGGCGGTCAGGCCGGGAGCCAGAAGTTCGAGGGCATCGCCGACTCGCTCGGCGACATCGACCGTGCTCTGGCCGGGGTACTTCTCGACGACGAGCAGGATGCCCGGCTGGTCGCTGAAAATCGCTTCACCGATCAGCGGCTGATTGTCCTCGACCACCGTCGTGATGTCGCCCAGAGTCAACCCGGGGACGCCTTCGATGGCCACGGCGGCCAATTGCTCGGCGTTGACGATCGGCGACTCGTGCTGCACCGTCAGACGCTGGTTCGGCGTCTCGATGAAGCCACCGGCGCCCGGCGTGGACGCCTCGAGATAGGTGAGCGGCGACACCCACAGGGCATTGCCGGTCGTGGCGATGATCTGGTCGAGGCCGACACCCTTGGCGGCCAGCTTCGCCGGATCGACCTGCACCTGGAGCTGGCGCTCGCGCTGGCCGAAGATGGCGACGTTCGAGACGCCGTCGACACCAAGCAGGTTCGGCCGCAGCGTCCAGCGGGCGAGTACGCCGAGTTCGATCGGCGTGAGTGTGTCGGACGAGATGCCGACCATCATCACGCGGCTCGCCGACGAGACAGGCTGCAGCATCTGCGGTGGCTTCGACACGTTGGGGAGCGCAGCGGCGCCGACCAGCCGTTCGGCAACCACCTGGCGGGCTCGCAGGATCGGTGTACCGGGCTCGAAGATCATCTCGATCGACGACAGCCCGGGGACCGAACGGGAGCGGATCGATTGCATCCAGGCCACGCCGTTGAGCAGGTCCTGTTCGAGGGGGACGGTGATCAACTGCTCGACCTCAGATGCCGAGAGGCCGAGCGCCTCGGTCTGCACCTCGACAGTTGTGGGCACGAACTCGGGCAGCACTTCCGTTTTCATTTTCGGGAATTGCCAGATTCCCAACAGCAACAGGACCAGGGCGAACCCGACGACGGGTCGTCGATTCCGGATTCCCCAACCGATAAGCCAACGCATGACCGCACCCCTCTCCTCCGGCATCGCGCGCACCGGCGGAGCGACGACCGACTGTCGTTTCAGCTTGGGTTCAGCAACGACGGTGCATACTGAGCTTCGGATTCGAAGCCGTTGGTAACCGTCGCGCCTTGCCGCCGGACCGTACGCCGACGTCGCTCATCCGTCGAGAGCAGATTCGAGCCTTTGTCGCCAAACGCGCGAGTATGAGTCATTTGGCCTAGGCATGATGTACGTCAGATCTCGGTTGAAACTTCCGAATCTCGGAAGTAATCAGGCCTCTCGTTCGCGCAAATCTTGTACTTGACTTCCGACTAGCTTGTTTGAGGACGCGGTAAAAGCCGCCGCGACCGCACGGCCAACTCGAGAAAGAACCGCCCATTCGGGTCCTGCAGCGAATGGCCCGTGAGTTCGGCAATCCGGTCGAGACGGAAGACCACGGCCCGGGCGGTGATACCGAGAGTGCGAGCCGTTGCCGAGACGTTGCCCGAGGTGGCGACGTGGGCCTCGATCGTGGCGATGAGTGGCTCCGCTCCACCCCGCGCGCGGCGGAGCGCACCGAGCACGGACTCGACCAGCTCGGCCGCCAGACCCGGGTTCGACGTCAGCACCCGTTGAGGGAGTAGATCCTCGAATCGGGCGATCATCGTCTGATTGCTCGTCCCGGCCGCCAGTTCGAGCGCGTGGCGGGCATCGCCGAAGGAGTGGACGACGCCGCCCGGGCCCGCCATTGACCGCCCGACGCCGATCTGCCACGGTCGTTCGTCGCTGTGATGCAACTCCTCCATCAGGTCACCGACGAGCCGTTCGTCGTCTCCCGGCAGGATGCAGACGAGCTGACCGTCCTTGGTGGCCACCAACACGTCCTGGCCGCCGAGCCGCTCGAGGACATGGGCTTCGATTCGACGATGGATCGGGCCGGCGTCGACGAGATTACGACTCGTTCGCACGACGGCGACGCGATGGCTGGCGGCCACGTTGAATCCGAAGCGCGTCGCCCGCTCGTAGAGCTGTTCGACGCCGACGGTTCCGACGAGGAGATCGTCGAAGAACTCCCGCCGCCGAGACTCCTCCAGTCGCACGATGTGCATCTGGGCCCGGGCGTATCCCGAGGCGAGCGCCTCGGCGGCGTCGTCCGACGCCCGGAACAGAGTGGCGGCGACCGAGGCCACGGCCGCGGGGCTCGACATCGGTGCCCGGCTCTCGATGTCAGCCCACAGGCGCCATGCCGCGCTGAGATAGAGGTCGAGCAGCGCGGCCAGGGCGATACCCCGCTCGGCGGCGTCCTCTCCCTGGCGTCGGCAGAAGGCGATCTCGTGACGCGACAGACGCCGTGCCGCCCGCGCGGCGTCGATCACCGAGATGAGATGATCTCCCAAATAGTCGACCGGCACCCCCGAGTCACGCGAGGCGAGCGTGGCGACGCGGTCGGCGCGGCTCTTGGCTGGACCGGCGAGCGCCTCGGTGTCCGACCTGGCAGAAGGAACTCCACGGTCGGTGTTCGCCGGGTCGGACATCCAGCCAGTCTGCCCGACTGGAGCGGCTCCAACGCTCCTCGTGGATGTCGGCGACTCGTCGGAAATCGTCCGCAGAGGCTGACATCGGGCCCGCTAGTCTGTACCCCATCGGCTTCGACGGGGTCATCACCCCTGAGCCTCCGGAAGAACAGGCTTCTCCTGAAGCCTTACTAGAACCGGACGGGTCCAGCCCGTCATCGCTGGCGCAACCGAGCGGTCGAGCACTGTGGTGGTCGGCAAGCAGGGTGGTACCGCGGGCACTCGTGCCCGTCCCTGTGGCAACAGAATTCGCCGTTGAATTCGTCAGCAGGAGACCACCAACGTGACCAGCCCGAAGTCGTACCCCTCTGTCAATCCCCAACCGTCCCTGCCGACGATCGAGACCGATGTACTCGCCCGGTGGACTGCCGAGGCAACGTTTCAGGCCTCGATCGATCGCCGTGCCGATGCCGAGGAGTACGTGTTCTACGACGGCCCGCCGTTCGCCAACGGCCTGCCGCACTACGGCCACCTGCTCACCGGCTATGTGAAGGACGCCGTCCCCCGCTACCAGACGATGCGCGGCCGTAAGGTCGAGCGCCGATTCGGTTGGGACTGCCATGGGTTGCCCGCCGAGGTGCAGGCCGAGAAGGAACTCGGCATCCAGGGTCATCCCGGGATCACCGCCTACGGCATCGACCGGTTCAACGACGCCTGTCGCACATCGGTGCTGCGCTACACCGCCGAGTGGGAGACCTACGTCACCCGCCAGGCCCGCTGGGTCGATTTCGACAACGATTACAAGACGCTCGACCTCACCTATATGGAGAGCGTCATGTGGGCGTTCAAGACCCTGTGGGACAAGGGATTGGTTTACGAGGGTTTCAAGGTGCTGCCGTACTGCTGGCGGTGCGAGACCCCGTTGTCGAACACCGAGACCAAGATGGACGACGTCTACAAGGATCGCCAGGATCCGGCATTGACCGTCTGGTTCGAGTTGGAGTCGGGTGAGCGCCTGCTGGCCTGGACGACGACCCCGTGGACACTGCCGTCGAACCTGGCCGTCGCCGTCGGGCCCGAGATCGACTACGCGGTTATGGAGGAGGACGGCGGCCAGCGGTACATCCTGGCCGAGAGCCGTCTGACGGCGTACGCCAAGGAGCTGTCCGGCGCGACCCAGGTCGGCACGCTGAAGGGCGCCGAGTTCGTCGGCCGGCGGTATGCGCCGCTGTACGACTTCTTCGCCGATACCCCCAACGCCTTCCAGGTCATCGGGGCCGACTTCGTGTCGACCGAGGACGGCACCGGAGTGGTGCACATGTCGCCGGGGCACGGCGAGGAGGACCAGAACGCCTGCAACGCCGTCGGTATCGAGACGATCGTGCCGATGGACCAGCACGGGCAGTACACGGCCGCGGTGCCCACCTGGGCCGGTATGCACGTATTCGACGCCAATCCGCTGGTCATCCGCGATCTGAAGGACCGCGGCCGGGTGGTGCGCCACGAGAGCTACGACCACTCGTATCCCCACTGTTGGCGCTGCGCCAAGCCGCTCGTCTATAGGGCGATCTCCTCGTGGTTCGTGCAGGTCACGGCGATCCGCGATCGCATGGTCGAGTTGAACCAGCAGATCAGATGGGTGCCCGAGCACGTCAAGGAGGGCTCGTTCGGCAAGTGGCTCGCCGGGGCACGCGACTGGTCGATCAGCCGGAACCGATTCTGGGGATCGCCGATTCCGGTGTGGAAGTCCGACGACCCGCGCTACCCACGAGTCGACGTCTACGGCTCGCTCGACGAGATCGAGCGCGACTTCGGTGTGCGGCTGACCGATCTGCATCGTCCGGCGGTCGACCTGCTGACGCGCCCGAACCCCGACGACCCGACCGGTGCGTCGACGATGCGACGCGTCGTTGAAGTGCTCGATTGCTGGTTCGAATCGGGATCGATGCCGTTCGCCCAGGTTCACTACCCGTTCGAGAACCGCGAGTGGTTCGACAGTCACTATCCGGGTGACTTCATCGTCGAATACATGGCCCAGACCCGCGGCTGGTTCTACACATTGCACGTGCTGGCGACGGCGCTGTTCGACCGGCCGGCCTTTCGAACATGCGTCAGTCACGGCATCGTCCTGGGCGACGACGGGGCGAAGATGTCCAAGTCGCTGCAGAACTATCCCGACCCCGCCCTGATGTTCGACACCTACGGCTCCGACGCGATGCGCTGGAACCTGCTGTCGTCGGCGGTGCTGCGCGGCGGCGACGTCTCGGTGACCGAGGCCGGCATCCGCGACACCGTGCGCCACACGATCCTGCCGTTGTGGAACTCCTGGTATTTCCTCACGCTGTACGCCAATGCCGCGGGCACCGTGGGTCGCTACCGCACCCCGGCCGACGCCGACGGGCAGACCGATGTGCTCGATCGATACCTGTTCGGCGAGTTGAACGGCTTGGTCGTCGGTGTCACCGAGGCGATGGACGCCGAGGATCTGTTCGGGGCCTGCGTGGTGGTCACCCGCTTCCTCGACACGCTGACCAACTGGTACATCCGCCGGAGCCGCGACCGGTTCTGGGCCGGGGATCAGGACGCGATCGATACCTTGCACACGGCGCTCGTGGTGCTCTGTCAGGTTGCCGCACCGGCATTGCCGCTGGTCACCGAACATATCCACGACGGCCTCACCGGTGCCGGAAGCGTCCACCTGACCGACTGGCCCCTCGCCGACACCTTTCCGGTCGATGCCGATCTCGTCTCGGGGATGCAGCAGGTGCGCGCCGCCTGCTCGACCGCGCTGTCGTTGCGCAAGGCCAACGGACTGCGGGTGCGGCTACCTCTGGCCGAGGTGGTCGTGGCGACCCCGGCGGCGGCGTTGCTGGCCCCCCATGCCGACATCCTGCGCGACGAACTCAATGTCAAGAACGTCGTGATCACCGCCGATGCCGGGGCCTATGCCCGCCGGGAGTTGCGATTGAATCCCAAGGAGTTCGGCCGCCGTCTCGGGTCCGGGACGCAGACCGTGATCCGGGCGCACAAGGCCGGCGACTGGTCGGTCGACGGCGAAGATGCCAGCGGCGCGCCCATGGTGACCGTCGGCGGCATCGCCCTGGTCGATGGCGAGTACAGCTTCGACCTGGTCTCCAACGTCGAAGGCGCGGCGGCGACCTTGCCGGGCAACGCCGGCGTCGTCGTGCTCGACACCGCCGTCACCGAGGAGTTGGAGCGCGAGGGCGTCGCGCGCGACCTCGTTCGGCTGATCCAGCAGGCCCGTCGCGAGGCAGACCTCAACATCAGCGACCGAATTGCGCTCTCGCTGACGGCCTCGGCGCCGTGGGTCGCGGCCTTCACCACCCATCGCGATCTCGTGATGGGCGAGACGCTCGCGGTCGAATCCGCCGTAGCGTCGGATGATTCCCTCGCCGAACCCCGGATCGAGGTTCGGGCCATGACTGGAGATGCCGGATGATCACAGATGACGACAATGGGGGAGTGCTGATCGACCTGCGAGTCCAGCCCGGAGCGGGGCGCAACGCCGTCGTCGGCCGCCACGGCGACGCGATCAAGGTCCGCATCGGCGCGCCGGCGATCGGAGGTCGAGCCAACGAGGCGGTCATCGAGCTGCTCGCCGAGACGCTCGGGGTCAAGCGCGCCGAGGTCTCCCTGGTGTCGGGCGACTCGAGTCGCAGCAAGCGGGTGCAGGTCAACGGCATTTCCGTCGAACTGGCGACCACCATTCTTGTGCCCGATTCCACCCCGGGTGAACGTCGGGGTTGAGCATCTCGGCGGTAACATCCGCAGTTCCTCACAGCCGCCTGAAAGCGCCGGAAAGGTCATTGACCCGATGCCCACATCGAAGAAGACCGCCGAAGTCGATGCTCCCGTCACGAAGCCGAAGGCCAGTAAGGACTTCGACGCGAAGTTCCTCGAGATGCAGCGAGCGTTGCTGATCCAGGAGCGCGCCGCCCTCACCGGCCAGGCCAACCGCCTGGAGGACGAGGCCAACGCCCTGATCGAGGATCAGGAGATGGGCGACGTCGAATTCGGCGAAGAAGGCGGCCAGGGCGACACGATGGTCGTCGAGCGCGAGCGCGACCTGGCCCTGTCGGCGCAGGCCCGCCAGATGGTCGCCGACATCGACGAAGCAATCGGTCGGATGGACGCCGGTACATATGGCTACTCCGTGGTGTCGGGCAAGCCGATCCCCAGGGAGCGCCTCGAGGCGATTCCGTGGGCCTCGGTGCTCGTCGAGGAGAAGGTCGGCGGGATCGGTCGCCGATGACCGATTCCCCGGTCGATCCGACCGACGAGTCGCCGGCCTCCGAGTCGGCGATCCCCGAGCACAGCGAATCCGATACCGGTCCGGTCGGACCGGGTTCGCCGGTCTCATCCCTCGTCCCGAGTCTGGCCGTCGCCGGGTTGTTCGTCGTCGTCGACCAGATCACCAAGCGCTGGGCGGTGAACCGCCTTTTCGGTGGCCGCACGATCGATCTCGTCGGTTCGCTGCGGTTCAACCTGGTCTACAACCAGGGCATGGCGTTCAGCCGCTTTCGTGGCGTCGGCCAGTACATCGGCGTGTTGGCCCTGGTCGTGGTGTGTTTTCTGGCGCTCAGCCTGCGCCGGGCCGACAGTCGGTTGAGTTCGATCGCCACCGGCATGATCATCGGTGGGGCGATCGGCAACGTGCTCGACCGGTTGTTCCGCGGCGGCGGTTGGCTCAAGGGCGGAGTGATCGATTTCATCGACCTGCAATGGTGGCCGATCTTCAACGTCGCCGACATCGGAGTGACGGTGGGCGGCACACTGCTCGTGCTCAGCTCGGTGCTGCGCAACCGTAGCCCGGCGCGGTGGCTGTCGACGTCGGCCGCCCTCTCATTCTCCGGCTCACCATGATCGCCTTCTCGTGATCGTCGAGGAGATCCCCGCTCTGCTGGCCGGTGAGCGGGTCGATCGGGTTGTCGCCCTGCTGGCCGACGTCAGCCGATCCGAAGCCGTCAGGCTGATCGACGCCGGTGCGGTGGTCGTCGGTGGCACGGTGGTGGTCGCCGGCAAGCAACGCTTCGCCATCGGCGACACGGTGGCCATCGACACCAGCTACAACACCGTCCCCGAGCCGCCCCAGCCCGACGCGTCCATCGTCTTCACCGTGTTGCATGCCGACGCGGATCTGATCGTGATCGACAAGCCGGCGGGTCTGGTCGTTCATCCGGCGACCGGTAACGAGACCGGCACGCTGGTCAACGGGCTCCTGGCCCACTTCCCCGAGATCGCCGACGTGGGCGAGCATGGACGACCGGGCATCGTCCATCGACTCGATGCGGGCACGACGGGACTGTTGACCGTCGCCCGATCGGCGGCGGCCTACGAGGCGCTGGTCGAGATGCTCCGCTCCCACCGGATGCGCCGCATCTACGACACGCTGGTCTGGGGAGCGCCGTCGGTCCCGAGCGGCACGATCGACGCTCCGATCGGGCGTGACACCCGTAACCCGCTGCAGATGGCCGTCGTCGGCACCGGCAAGCCGGCCCGCACCCACTATCACGTCGACCGGCGCTACTCGACCCCCGACGTGGCCCGGCTGACCTGCGAGTTGGAAACCGGCCGTACCCACCAGATCCGCGTCCATCTCGCCGCCGTCGGGCACCCGGTGGTGGGCGACACGATGTATGCCGACCGCCGATCGTCGCTCGGCCTCACCCGGCCGTTCCTCCACGCCCGCAGCCTGACCTTCGACCATCCGCTGACCGGCGAGCCGATGGAGTTCACCTCACCCCTCGCCGACGATCTCGAGGCCGTACTCGCGACTCTGTCGTAGTGCCGCCTCACGCCGAAGTTTGCTCCCGATGGTGATGATCTTGTCTGTCGGATCCACCTGCATGCTGATCGGCCGCGTCCAGACGACTCATGCCCGAGGATGCCCGAGGTCGCAACTGCCAATGGCCTCGTCATTGATGGCTACGGGGCATAGCAGTACCTTTCGGGGAGGCGGATCTACTCGATGGGGGGGTACGCCCCGGACGGGGCGCCGGTCGCTAACGGTCGTGTTCCTGACCCGGACACTTGGGAATACGCCGGTCTGGGTCTGGAATATTCCGGTCCGATCCCACATCATGCCCCGGAGGACTTGGCCGGCGAGTTCCTCATCTGCCTGGATGGTCTTGGCTTCGTCGCTTTGCCCGGGTCGACCAATCCCGCGGGCAAGCCGTGCGCAGTGCTGACCATCGAGGGATCACTGTAAGGAGAACGACGGCGTCAAGGACATCGCTGGCGTCGAGTTAGACGGCGTCGGGCCAGGGGTTCTCACCGCGGGCCGAGCCGGCGACCGAGGCGAGGGTGTAGCCGCCGAGGTGCTCGCGCATGTGCTCGCCGGCGACCTTCCAGATGGCCAGCAGCACGCACTGGCCCTCGTGGCTGCACGAGCCGTCCTGGTGGGGCTCGCCGAAGTCGCCGAGCGTGATCGGCCCGTCGACGGCGGAGACGATCTCGGAGAGCAGGATGTCTTCGGGGGAGCGCGACAGGATGTAGCCGCCGCCGACCCCGCGCTTCGACTTCACCAGACCGGCGCCCTTCAATGCGAGCAGGATCTGCTCGAGATAGGGCTGGGGCAGGCCGGTGCGCTCGGCGATGTCGCGTACCGAGGTGGGCCCACGCTCGGAATGCAGGGCAAGGGACAACAGCGCCCGGCAGGCATAGTCTCCTCGGGTGGACACGCGCACGGCCCCCATCGTACGGCCGCAGTTGGGAACTATGACGACATCGGTGCTGGACTAGGCGCCAATGGTGAACGCGCCGGTCCTTCCCGCCTATGGCGGAGCCAACGTCCGAGGAATCATGCCGGCGTTGATGACTCCGCCGGCGCGTCGCGAACTGCCCCTGTGGTTTCCGGCGCCACTCGTCGGCGCCGACCAGGTGGTGATCCTGGTGCTCGATGGTCTCGGGTGGGACCAGTTGCAGTCGCACCTGCATATCGCCCCGAATCTGGCGTCGATGGTCGGCGGTCCGATCACGACCGTGGTGCCGTCGACGACGTCGACCGCGCTGACCTCGATCGTCACCGGGCTGGAGCCGGCCGAGCACGGCATCGTCGGGTACCGCATCGATCTGAGCGGTGACGTGATGAACGTGCTGCGTTGGACGACGGCCGCGGGCGACGCCAGACGCCGGCACCCACCGGCCGATGTGCAGCCGTATCCACCTTTTCTCGGCAAGAATGTGACCGTTGTGTCGAAGGCGGAACTGTCGAACTCGGCATTCACCGCGGCCCACCTTGCCGGGGTGAAGATCGTCGGATGGCGGGTGATGTCGAACATCTCGGTGCATGTGGCCAACTGCCTCAACAACGGTGAGTCGGTGGTCTATGCGTACTACGACGGGATCGACAAGGTCGCCCATGAGTATGGATTCGGACCGTTCTACGATGCCGAACTGCGGCTCGCCGACCGGCTGGTCGGCGACATCCTCGCCGTGCTCCCACCGGGCGCCGCCCTGGGTGTGATCGCCGACCACGGCCAGGTCGACGTCGGGCCACGGCACTTTCCGCCGGCGCGCGAGGTGCTCGGACTGACCCGTTACCAGTCGGGTGAGGGCCGGTTCCGCTGGCTGCACGGTCGGCGGGGTGGCGAGGCCGATCTGCTGGCCGCCGCCATCGAGGCCCACAGCGATGTGGCCTGGGTGGTCGGCAAGACGCAGGTCATCGACGAGGGTTGGCTGGGTCGTCAGATGCCCGGCCCGATCGCCTCCCGCCTCGGCGATGTGGCACTCGTTGCTCGTGACGACGTGAGTTTCGACGAGCCCGCCGACTCCGGTCCGTACGAACTCGTTTGTCGCCACGGATCGCTGACTGCGGCCGAAATGCACGTACCCTTTCTCGGGGCCAGGCCCCGCTGAACCGAGCGGGCCCACGCGGAGCACCCGCCGGTCACGTCAGAAACGAGTCGCCATGCCGTCGCATCCCACCGACCAACACTCCGAGCACCATGCCGAGCAGCCCGAAGTGGTCGTGATGCCCGACGGCATGTCGCCCGGAACGGCCGAGCCGGCCGTGGTCGAGACGATCAGCGAACCGGCCAAGGTGATGCGGATCGGATCGATGGTCAAGATGCTCCTCGAAGAAGTCAAGGCGGCCCCGCTCGACGACGCCAGTCGTGAGCGGCTTGCGGCGATCTACAAGACGTCGATCGACGAGCTGTCGTCGGCGTTGTCGCCCGATCTGCAAGAGGAGCTGCGCTCGATGGCGCTGCCGTTCAAGGACCTGCATCCCAGCGATGCCGAGCTGCGGATCGCCCAGGCCCAGCTCGTCGGCTGGCTCGAGGGTTTGTTCCACGGTATCCAGGCGATGCTGATGGCCCAGCAGATGGCTGCTCGTCAACAGCTGGAGCAGATGCGTCAGCTCCCGCCCGGGGCGCTGTCGCAGGGCGGGACGATGCCGGCCGAGGGCCCGTCCGAGCGACCCGGCACGTATCTCTAGCCCCGTGCCGCCGGTGGTTCTTGTGCGCCTTCCAGGCATCGTCGGCTAGGGTGAAATGACATCCATGTAAGCCGTATCGAGCCGTGAGGAGGTCGCCACCGTGGGGGATTCGTTCACCCATCTGCATGTCCACACCGAGTTCTCGATGCTCGACGGGGCGGCACGACTCGATGAGCTGGTGGCCAAGGCCGCGGCCGACGGCATGCCTGCCCTGGGCATCACCGATCACGGAAATATGTACGGCATCCTGGACTTTTACCGGGAGTGCAACAAGCAGGGCGTCAAGCCGGTGCTCGGCATCGAGGCCTATATGGCCCACGACACCCGCCACGAACGGCCCGCTCGGCGAGGTCGCGTCGACGACTCGGGCGGTGACACCGAGGGTGGCAAGAAGCTCTACTACCACCTCACCCTGCTGGCCGAGAGCGACCTCGGCTACCGCAACCTGATCCAGCTCTCCAGCCTGGCCTTTCTCGAGGGTTACTACTACAAGCCGCGGATGGATTGGGAGCTGCTCGAGAAGTACTCCGGCGGTCTCATCGCCACCACCGGCTGCCTCGGTGGGCATGTGCTGCAGGCTTTGCTCAACGGTGACGAGAAGCTTGCCGTCGAGCGGGCGGCCCGGTTGCAGGACATCTTCGGCAAGGACAACCTGTTCGTCGAACTGCAGGACCACGGGCTCCAGGCCCAGCGCGACACCAACCCCACGCTGGTCAAGATCGCCCGGCGGATCGGCGCGCCGATCATCGCCACCAACGACTCGCACTACACCCACCGCCACGACCACGAGGCCCACGACGCCCTGCTGTGCGTGCAGACCGGGGCGCTGATGAGCGACCCGAAACGGTTCAAGTTCGAAGGCAACGAGCACTACCTCAAGTCGTCGGCCGAGATGCGCCACCTGTTCCGCGACTATCCCGAGGCGTGCGACAACACGCTGTGGGTGGCCGAGCGGGCCGGTGTGACGATCGAGTTCGGCAAGCCGCAGCTGCCCAACTTCCCGATCCCGGAAGGCTTCACCACCGACGGGTCCTACCTCGAACACCTCACCTGGGAGGGGGCCAAGGAACGCTGGGGTGAGAAGATCCCCACCCCCGCCGTCGAGCGCCTGGCGTATGAACTCAAGGTCATCGCCGACATGGGTTTCTCGTCGTACTTCCTGATCGTGTGGGACCTGATCCGCCACGCCAAGTCGAGCGGCATCCGCGTCGGACCCGGCCGCGGCTCGGCGGCCGGCTGCGCGGTGGCCTACTGCCTGCGGATCACCGACCTCGACCCGATCAAGTACGACCTGCTGTTCGAGCGGTTCCTCAACCCCAGCCGTATCTCGATGCCCGACATCGACATGGACTTCGACTCCCGCTATCGCGACGAGATGATCCGCTACGCCGCCCAGATGTACGGGCGCGATCATGTCGCCCAGATCGTCACCTTCTCGACGATCAAGGCTCGGGCGGCGGTACGTGATGCGGCCCGGGTGCTCGGCTACCCGTATGGCCTGGGCGACAAGGTGGCAAAGGCGATGCCGCCGCTGGTGATGGGCCGCGACACGCCGCTGAAGTACTGCTTCGAGGACATCCCCAAATACGCCGATGGCTACAAGGCGGCCGCCGAGTTGCGGGCGATGTACGACCTGGACCCCGACATCAAGCGGGTGGTCGACGTCGCCAAGGGCCTCGAAGGCATGCGCCGCCAGGACGGCATTCATGCCGCAGCGGTGGTGATCACCAAGGAGCCGCTCACCGACTACCTGCCGATCCAACGCAAGCCCGAGTCGGGGGTTCCGCCCGAGAACGCCCCGGTGGTGACGCAGTACGAAATGCACGGCGTCGAAGACCTGGGCCTGCTCAAAATGGACTTCCTCGGCCTGCGAAACCTCGACGTGATCACCGACACCGTGGCACTCATCCGCGCCACGGCCGACGCCGCGTTCGACATCGACGATCTCGATCTGGCCGATCAGCCGACGTTCGACCTGCTCGCCCGGGGCGACACCATTGGGGTGTTCCAGCTCGAATCCCCGCCGATGCGCGCCCTGCTGCGGGCGATGGCGCCAACCAGCTTCGACGACGTCGGCGCGCTCATCGCCCTGTACCGACCGGGGCCGATGAGTGCGAACATGCACTACGACTACGCCGATCGCAAGAACGCCCGCAAGCCGGTCGAGTACTTCCATCCCGACGCCGCCGAGCTGCTCGCCGACACCTATGGCCTGATGATCTATCAGGAGAGCGTGATGCGCGTGGCGCAGAAGTTCGCCGGTTACTCGCTCGCCGAGGCCGACAGCCTGCGCAAGGCGATGGGCAAGAAGAGCCGCGAGGTGATGGCCAAGGAGCGCAGCAACTTCGAGGCCGGATGCGAACGCCAGGAGTACGGCCGGGTACTCGGTGAGCAACTGTTCGATGTGATCGCCAAGTTCGCCGACTACGCCTTCAACAAGAGCCACAGCTACGGCTACGGCCTGGTCACCTACCAGACGGCGTATCTCAAGGCGCACCACCCCGTGGCGTACATGGCGTGCCTGCTGACCAGCGTCAAGTCGTCGTTGGAAAAGGCGGCGGTGTATCTGGCCGACTGCCGGGCGATGGGCGTCAAGGTGATGACCCCCGACGTCAACGTCTCGCAGATGGACTTCGCCCCGGCGGAGGATGACGATCGGGCGATCACGTTCGGATTGTCGGCGGTGCGCAACGTCGGTGAGGGCCTCGTTGAGGGGCTGCTCGCCGAGCGCGGCGACGGTGGAGTGTTCGAGTCGTTCTACGACTTCGCCGAGCGGGTACCCGAGTCGGTGCTCAACAAGCGGACCGTGGAATCGCTGATCAAGGCAGGCGCCTTCGACTCGCTCGGCCATCCCCGCAAGGGCCTGCTGGCCGTGTTCGAGCAGATCATCGACACGACCGTGGTCCGCCGTCGTGAACGCGATCAGGGCGTGATGAGTTTGTTCGGTGACATCGGCGGCGACTCCACTGCGGGCAGCGGGTTCAACGAACGGATCGCCATTCCCGACGTGGAGTTCGACAAGACCCAACGGCTGCGGTTCGAGAAGGAGATGCTCGGGCTGTACGTCTCGGACCATCCGTTGATGGGAGTCGATGCGGCATTGCGCCGGCGAGTCGACTGCTCGCTCGCCGAAGTCGGCGATCGCGAGGATGGGGCGATCATCAACATCGGTGGCGTGATCACCGGTCTGACCAGGAAGTTCACCAAGAAGGGCGACCAGATGGCGACCCTGGTGCTCGAAGATCTGGCCTCGTCGATCGAGGTGATGGTGTTTCCCCGGGTGATGATGGACCAGGGCTACAAGCTCGCCGATGACGCCATCGTGACCATCCGCGGCCGCGTCGACAATCGGGAGGACACGGCCAAGTTCATCGCCTCCGACATCGCCATCGTCGAGGGTCTCGACGAGAACGCCCCACCGTTGCGGCTGAAGTTGTCACTGCATGCCCTCAACGAGGCGCTGATCGACAAGCTGAAGTTGTTGCTGATGGAGTTTCCGGGCGACTCGCGCGTGTTCCTCCACGTCGGCGATCACAAGGTGCTTCGTCTGGCCGACGACTTCTGCGTCAACCTCGAACGTGTCGTTGGTGAACTCCGCATCATCTTCGGCCACGACGCCGTCATGCTCTGACGCACGCGACGGCATAGTCGACGGTGGGCACCCCTGGGTTCGTGCCGTGCGCAAACCCAGTCACGGCCTCAGTGTCATGGAGCCTGTAGTCGTTGACGATTGAATGTCGTGACGCAGAACACGCCATAGGCCAGGAAGCCCAACGCGACGAGGGCGACGAGGATGACTCCCCAGGAGTGGACAAGGAGTCGTCGAAGCACGCCATCAAGTCCGGTGGCCTCGTTCGGATCGAATGTCACGGCCGCTCTGAACAGGAAAAATCCGATGAGGGCGATACCCGTGCCTCGGCCGATCTCGCCAGCAGCACCGAATCGCCGAGTCCATCGCGCCCGGTCGGCGGACATTCCGCTCATGTCGACCTCTTGGGTGACGTCGAGCTTGAAACCCTTGACGACGTGGTACAGACCTGCACCAATGGCGGCGACGCCGGCAAGGCCGATCAACCAGCGGCCACCGGTGTGGGTCATCACCCGCGCCGTCAAGTCCGTGACCGTCTTGTTGCCGTCAGCCGACTGCGCCGGCGCGTTCGCCAGGCTGATCGCCGTCAGCCCGAGCGTGCCGTAGATGATCGCGCTGACGAGATAGCCGACCCGCGTGGCGAGTGCCTTCGCGCCGGTGCCGCCCGGCAGAGTGGCGGCAACAATGCGCCAGATGGCGTAGAGGAACATGCCGATCGCCAGGACGTACAGCAGCGGCTTACCGCCACCCGACTTGGCCACCTCCTTCACTGCACCCGTCGGACTCGCTTCTGCGCCGGTGGTCGACGCATCGGCCCAGCCGAACGACCTGCTGATGATCAACAGCCCGAGCACGCCCGCAACGACGTAGACGACGCCCTTCGCCAACCAACCTGCCCGCCCGACACGCACCACTCCGGGGTGTTTCGCCACGGCGTCACCCACGGGCATCTGGAGATTTGTCCTGACCGTCATGTCACGTCACCTTTGACTTTGAAGAGTTGGTCGGAAGATATCGCGCCGGTACTTTTGCGGTGCGTACGTCGGGAATGCATACCCAGATCGCACCAGGGTCGACCCGAACCTTGAGCGATTTGACCTTGGGCCGGGCACCTCCGTCGAGTTCGTAGGGGAGTGGCTTGTCGAATTCCACAGAGATCTTCTTGCCGTGGGTCATGTTGACCATGCCGGACTTCTCTGGATGACGACCGACTATCCGACCCAGTACCCGCAGCCATTCGACGCGACCCTGCGCCGTCACTACGCCAACCTCCAGCACGCCGTCGTCGGGTTCTGCGTCGGGGAACACGTGTAATCCGGCCGTCACTGTGCCAACGTTGCCGAAAAGGACACAACTAGCCGTTCCGTTGAACCACATGTTTCCGTCCACCCGAATCTTCATGTGGCGGCCCTTTGATCGTGTCGACTGGGCGCTACTTCGTAGATATGCCAGGCGTCCAAACCGTTCTTTGGCCTTCGAGTTGACGCTCCCCATCACACGGGCGTCAAATCCGGCCCCGGCCATGACTGCGAAACGCTCTCCATTGATCACGCCAACGTCGAACGCGTGGCGCACGCCATGAAGGCCGGTATGAACGGCCTGCGCCAAGTCCTTCTCGATGCCGAGGTTCGTAGCCAGCAGGTTGGCTGTTCCCGCCGGAAGTATGGCGATCGGCACACCGGAACCGGCCGCTGCGTCGGCACAGTGCTGCACCATTCCGTCGCCGCCCCACACGAAGATCAAATCGGCCCCCTGCTTCAAGGCCTGTCGAACGCATTTGGGGGCCTTGGCGCTCTTACGTACTTCGAACCACAACGGATCGTCGATGCCGTTGACGATCAACGTTTGGCGCAACTCGGACAGGCCCCCGCCGAGTTGCTTCTCGGAGTGGGCCACGACAGCCACCGTCGTCATCTGGACACCTCGTTTGTTCGAGAAGTTGAAGCATTGGTTCGAGAACTTGAAGCGGAGATCGTGTTGGCAGGCGTTGGACCGAGCGGCGGGCTTTCGGTACTTCGTTGCAGCGAACTCAAGCCCTGTGGAGCACTCGCTGCCATTCCGGACCGGACCGCCAGCGCGGCCACACCGAGTACAACCAGTCCTACCAGCGCGCCGACGGCGACGTCGCTCGGGTGGTGCATTCCTCGGTACACACGTGACACACCAACTGCAGTCGTCACAGCGATGACCGCAGCCCACAACGTGATGGTGACGGCGCGACGACGCATTTGGTGCGCAATCAGAAGTGCCGCACCTCCATACAACGCCATCATCGCTTCGGTGTGTCCGGACGGAAAACTCGACGTTGAGGGCGTACTGCCGAGCCGTGCCACGAGCGGTCGCGGTCGACCGACGATGCCATTGATGGTGAGGAACGTCACCAATTCAAGCCCCAGTGCCAGCGCCAGCAGGACCACTGCCCAGCGTCGACGGACGATCAACAAGATCACCATGGCGATGACCAGAGGAATAAGGATACCGAATGTGTTGGCAGCCTTGGTGAGGTACTGCGTCCAAGTATTCCATGATGATGTCCGGTGGTTGACGAACCAACGATTGACGCTCTCGTCCCAACGGTCCAGACCATGGAGCTGGTGTCGAATCAACCAGCCGAGCCCACTAAAGACCGCACAAACGGCAACAAAGCCGACAACGAGCACCCGTGCTACGGCCGCCGCTTGGTGACGACGTTGGTGCTGAACGGCCACACGACTCTGCGTAGGGTGTTCAAGCTGCTTGTGCTGCT
>JANMJD010000112.1:0-35188 GCA_031371195.1 Actinomycetes bacterium
CCCGAGGGCGAGCTGGTGGGGTTTGACCCGCTTCGGCCCTTTGGGGTCGGTGGCGGTGGCGTCGGCGTGCGTACTCATGACAGGGGAGAAACTACCGCGGGCGAGCCGTCCGGGCCGAAGAGGACACGATGTGGCGATGCATCAGACCTCTGGACGGGTCCGTTCGGGCCGCGCCGTGATCGGACTCCTCGGCCCCCTGCCGGTCGTCGGGGCCGTGGCACTCGGCTGGATTGCCATCGGCCAACTTGCCCGCACCGACATCGCCGGGCAACGGAAAATCTGGCGGCCGGCGCTGGTCTGCGCGGCCGGCGCCCTGCTGTTGGTCTTTGTCGAGGTCGGCCGATTGAACCGGCGTCTACCCCGCTGATCGCCGACGCGCTGCCGCGTCGGCAACGGAGTCAGCCGTAATACTTGCGGTCGAAGTCGCGGATGCGACCGGCGAGGCTGGCAAGCAGCTTGTGGGCCAGCGCGGGCACCTCGTCGAGGACGCCGATGAAGTTGCGCTGGCTGATGACCAACACCGCGCATTCCTCGTCGCAGACCACGGTGGCCGTGCGAGGACCATGGTCGAGCAGGGAGAGTTCGCCGACCACCGCACCGGGGCCGAGGGTGGCGATCTTCTTGCCGTTGCGACGTACGGTCGCGGAGCCGCTGACCATCACGAACGCCTCGCGGCCGGTCTGACCCTGATCGACGATCACGGTACCCGCCGGGAGGTTGACCTCGTCGCTGGCCTTGGCAATTTTCTCCAGGTCCTTGTTGGAACAGGTGGAGAACAACGAGACGTTCCGTAGCTGCTCGAGCATCGCTTTTTTGGACATCGCGGGATCATAGGCCGATCACACGGGTCGATTGGACGATGGCGGTTCCGGTGAGGCCACACGGGTCCCCGACGCCCGTCCGGGCCAGGTCTGGGGCTAGGCCGCCTCGGGACGGGCGATCTCGCTCGGGGTCGCATCGACGACCATCGCCTGGCCCGGCCGCAACATCCGCAACACCTTGGCGATCAACTGCTCCGCCGTGCCGAGCAGGATGATCAGATCGAGATGAATCGACCAGTTGTCGACATAGTAGAGATCGAGCCGACGGTAGGCCGAGAACGACGGGTTGTCGCGCGCCTCGACCTGCCAGAGCCCGGTGATGCCGGGAAGCACCTTGGTGCGGTCGAGCAGGCGCTGGTCGAAGTGCTCCGCCTCGGCGGGCAGGGCCGGGCGAGGGCCGACGAGACTCATCTCGCCCTTCAACACGTTGAACAGCTGCGGCAGCTCGTCGAGGCTGGTTTCGCGCAGGAAATGACCGAAGCGGGTGACGCGGGGATCTCGGTCCATCTTGAACAGGGGACCAGTGCGCTCGTTCATCTTTTGCAGGTCCTTCAGGCGGGCCTCGGCATCGACGACCATCGAGCGGAACTTGAGCACCATGAACAGTCGCCCGTCCTGGCCGACCCGCTTCTGACGGAAGAACACGGGACCACCGCCGTCGCTGAGCTTGGTGACCACCGCGATGAGCAGCAACAAGGGGCTCAGTATCAGACATGCAAGCCCGGCAACCGCCAGGTCGAGGGCCCGCTTGGCGATCATCTGACCGCGGCGCATCTCGGAGTGCTCCACGTAGAACAGCGGCTCGTGAACGATCGGCGCAGCGCGTAGGCGGCGAAAGTTGATGCCTCGCACGCCGTTGGACAGGTGAATGTGGACGTCCTTGGCCTGCAGGTCACGCACGAGATCGTTGACCTCGTCGGAATCGAGCGCCCCAATGACCATCACGACACCGTTGATGTTGCTGCCACGCATGACGGCGAGTGCGTCTTGGGCCTCGCCCTTCCACAGATGGTTGAGCCGGTGTTCGATGGCGTCGACACGGCTTCCCACCACCCCTGCCACGCGATAGCCCGCCTCGGGATGATCGGCGATGAGATCGATGAGGTCGGCTGCCTCACCGTTGGCACCGATCATCAGGATCTCGCGAACCAGATGACCTGCTCGACGTTTGTTCGCCAGCCAGATGCGGAACGCACTGCGGGTGATCAGCAGCAGCGCGAACGACGCCACCGTACCGATGACCAGCTCATACACCCGCAGATCGGTACCGAACTTCAAGCTTCGGATGATCAACATCCCGCCGAGCATCAGCAACATCGCCCGGAACAGGCGGGACATCTCGATGGTGCGGACCATCGCGACACGAGCGAGATACAACTCCTTGGCGTGAATCTGCCAGAAGCCGAGCAGCATCGCGCAGCCGACGAGCATCCAACTCTGCGCCGGGCTGCGGTGATGGCGTTGCCCGATGGCGAGTGCCGGAATCCAGGCGGCTGCGAGACAGACGAGGTCGCTGGCGATGGCTCGGGCGCCGATCCGAATCGAGCGATCCGCCAAATCGCCGACAACCGCCATCGGTGCGCGGTCGTCGGAATCGAGCGCCGCAACGTTCTGAGGATGTTCAGCGATGGTCATTCGTCGTCCTCTTGCCGACCGTTGGCCCGATTCGACCCACGACTTCGAGAGTACGGAGCGTGCCAGGTGCTCCGCCAGAGGCAATCGGCCCATTCGGGGCGATCCGGGACTATCATCCGACGGAGAATATCACCCTTTGAGGTGGGGTGCACTCAAATGGCACTCTTCGCGGCTCCTGCCTGGCCTGCCACGGCCGCGACAGCGGCAGAAATCGCCGCATCGTCGCCGAGATATCCCACTTCCGTGAGATTTAAGCGCTCAGCGAAGCAATATCGCCGTGGAACTCCCGTCGGGATGTTCAAGTCGGCGATTTCGGCGTCCGAAACACCTTCGAGATGCTTGACCAACGCTCGCAGGGAGTTGCCGTGGGCGACGACGAGTACGTCGAGGCCGGCCATCAACTGCGGGGCGACGACATCGTGCCAATATGGCAGCACCCGGGCGACGACATCGCGCAGACACTCGCTTCCCGGGAGCACATCTGGGGGCAGGAGACGGTAACGCTCGTCACTCGCCGGGTGCTCGGGATGATCGCTGGTCACCGGCGGCGGCGGGACATCGTACGAGCGGCGCCACAGGAGCGTCTGCTCGGCCCCGTGGCGGGCGGTCGTCTCCTTCTTATCGAGACCCTGTAAGGCTCCGTAGTGCCGCTCGTTCAGCCGCCACGACCTCTGCAACGGCAGCCAGACCTGGCCGAGCGACGTCAACGCCAAATCGGCCGTCACCACGGCCCGCTCGAGCAACGAGGTGTGGGCGTAGTCGAATCGCACACCCGCCTCGCGCATTGTCGCCCCCGCCGCCGATGCCTCGTTCACGCCCTTGTCGGACAGCGGCACGTCATGCCACCCGGTGAACAGGTTCTGTTGATTCCACGTGCTCTCGCCATGGCGGAGCAGTACCAGGGTTCCGGTCATCCCGGCGACATTAGGCGCTGGCTTCGAGCAACCGGCCGACGAACTGATCGGTATGCGCATCGAGCTTGGCCCGGTTGAGAGCGAGGCCCCCGAGCACTTCGGCGCCGCGCGACTCGAGGATGCGGGTCATCACGTCGAGCGATTTGCCGGGGTTGAGGGCGAAGGTGCAGAACGCCACCGATCGCTTGCCGGCCATCATCGGCAGCTTGGCCAAGGCGCCGGCACCCCATGGCGCCTGGCCGACGATGAACAGGCCATGCACCCATGTACCGACCACTACCAGATCGGCGGCCTGAATCGCCGCATGGTCGGGCTGGCGGACGGCACAGACATCGGTGATGCCCACATGCTCCGCCTGCAGTTTGCGGGCGATCATCTCGCCAGCCCTGCGCGTATTCCCGGTCAGACTCTCCACCAACACGACGGCCTTCATGGCACAGATTCAACCACGCCAGGCCTGCAGACCTGTGGCCAATGCCACCGGAGCGGGGTAGCCGATGCCGAAACCCTGGACGTAGTCGACACCCATGTCGCCCAACCGTTCGATCCACTCGAAGTCCTCGACCCCCTCGGCGACGATCCGCGCCCCGGCGACTCGAGCCGTACGGACGACGCCGTCGAGCACGGCCATCCCTCGATCCGATGCCATCGCCGCCCGGATCAGCGGGCCGTCGAGCTTGACCAGATCGAGATCGACTTCGCACAGCAACCCGAGATTGCCGCAACCATCGCCGAAGTCATCAATGGCGATGGCGACGCCGTGGTGCTGCAGGGTGACGATGTTGTCGATCAGAGCCTTCAAGTTGAAGATGCCGCACGTCGCGGCGACCTCGAAGACGAGTCCGGTGGGACTGGCGCCCAGAGCTTCCAGCCCGCCGAGGACCTCGGCTGCAAAACCCCGCTGCTCGAGCCGCCACGATGAGATGTTCATCGACACGAACGGCCGCTCGGCGGCCAGCGGCCGGACCAGGTCCGGGAGATCGATCACCACCGTCTGGAGGATCTGACGGTCGATCGTCGCCAGGAGACCACGCTCGCGAGCCCTCGTCAGGAACGCCGAGCCATCGAGGACGCCCAGCCTCGGGTGATCCCAGCGGGCCAGCGCTTCGAATCCGATGCAGCGACCGTCGCTCGTCTGCAGAATCGGTTGATAGTAGGGGTGGATCGACTCCCGCCGGACGGCTCGACGCAGCTCGGCGTCCCATCGGCGATCCGCCAGAAACGTGCGCACAACGCCGGAATCGCCCGCCCGAGCGATTGCCCAGATGATGATCGACAGCTGTAGGAGGCCCCCGGCCCCCAGCCACCACGCCAGATCCGGCCCATCGGCGATGGTCGCCAAGGCGACCAGCAGGCCATCGGCCGCGATGAGGGCGCCGATACCGATCGCCCCCGACCGCAGGACCGGCCGATCGGTGTGACGATGCAGCCGCTGACCGAGCCGGTCGGCTCCGGGGTGGATCACCATCGCCACCAGGAATCCGGCAGCCGCCAGGCCGAACGTCAGGGGGACGGTGGCGCGCAGAGCCGAGTCATGAATCAGCATCCCTGCCAACTCGCCGACGGTGAACAGCACTCCGCTGATCGCACCGTATCGTTCGGCCAGGCGCCCTACTCTTCGTAGCTCGCGACCCGCGACCAAGGTCGAGATGCACAGCGCGACGACCGCAACCCCCACGACGACAACCAACACATCGGTGACCCAACCCCGTCGATTCTGATGGCCCCAGGCATTCGCCGCAGCGGCCGCGACGAACCCCGCCAGACCGAGGGAAACCGGCCGGCGAAGCTGTACCAGAGCGAGCAGTGGTTGAGCGATGGACACGATGGCGACTGCGATCAATGTGAGATGGGCGACGCCGAGCCCGAGACCCCAGCCATGCCACACGTCCGGCGATCCCGACGCCGGAGCGTGCACGGTCGCGTATCCGCTCGCCCCGGACAGCAGAACGCCGATGGCGATCAAGGTGCAGGCCAAACGATCGTGCACGACGCCCGCCCGGCGGCGGATGGCCAGCACGACCTGCGTCGCCTGTACGGCGCTCGCGGCGAGAAACAGCGCCGCACGCCACGGCGCCGGCGTCGCCACCAGTGCCGCGCCGATGATCATCCACCCGATCGCCGCACGCCGGGCCGCCACCAGTGCCCAGCCCTCGCGGCGGTTGCCCGCGCTACCCATTCCTCGCCCTTCGTCTCAACTAGAGCAAGCACCTTAGTTCGGATAATCACCGCGACGGGTGGCGGGGCCGCTCGATCATCACATTACGTGAGCGATCGCGTGCCCTCCTGGCGACTGCAAGGTGGGATAGGGTTCGGTCGCGGTCGCCTGAGGTTCCGTGGTGCAGCCCGGCGATCTCAGCCGACGAGGTTCACACCTTGACGACCGGGCTCCAGGCCAGCACGAAGCTTTTTTCGCCCACCTCGCGGAAGCGAATCCGAGCCTCGGTGTTGTCGCCGCTGCCGCGTAGGCCGACGATCACACCCTCGCCATACTTCGCATGGCGGACGTCGTCGCCGATCTTGAAATCGAGACTCTGGGCATTGGTCGGCTCGACCCGCCTGCCGGCGGCCAATGCGGCGTCGACGACCCGCTCTCGATGAGCGTGGGCGTCGTGGTCCCGGCCGTAAGGGCGAGCGACCGTCGCCGGCTCGTCATCCAGCCGACTACCGGATGATCCGCGGGATGATCCGCGCGAGGAGCCCCAGTCGTCGCGCTGGCTGCGATAGCTCGAGCGACCGTAACTCTTCGGACCGCCCACCGAGATGATCAGCTCGGCCGGAATCTCCTCGATGAATCTCGATGGTGGGTTGTAGTTGGTGGTTCCGAACAACGTGCGGCTCCAGGCGTGGGTGATGTACAGCTTCTGGCGGGCCCGAGTGATACCGACGTAGGCCAGGCGCCGTTCCTCCTCCAACTCGTCGGGGTCGGTGAGGGCCCGGATGTGGGGGAAGATTCCCTCCTCGGCGCCGATCAGGAACACCACCGGATACTCCAAGCCCTTGGCGGAGTGCAGGGTCATCAGCACGACCTTCGACTCGTCCCCGTCGATCTGATCGGTGTCGGCAACGAGGGAGACCTGCTCGAGGAACTCGTCGATCGTCTCGAACTGGGCGGCCGAGCCGACCAGCTCGCCCAGGTTCTCCAGCCGACCGGCCGACTCGACGGAGTTGTCGGCCTCGAGTTCGGCGAGATATCCGCTCTGCTCGAGCGCCGTCTGGATCAGATCGCCCGGTCCCAGGGTGCCGAGCGCCTCGCTCAGGGAACCGAGCAGCTCCAGGAATCGGGCGATACCTCGGACCGCCGCACCGCTCACTCCCGCCTCATCGGAGCGGCGCAAGGCTTCGATGAATGCCACGCCGTTGGCTCCCGCCCAGGCGTCGAGCCGGCCGATGGTGGTGTCGCCGATCCCCCGCTTGGGCTCGTTGAGCACCCGCTTGATCGACACCTCGTCGGCCGGGTTGAGCACGGCCCGCAGGTACGCGATGGCGTCCTTGATCTCCTTGCAATCGTAGAAGCGAGTGCCGCCGACGACCTTGTACGGCACACCCGAGCGCATCAGCGATTCCTCGAGCATCCGACTCTGGGCGTTGGTGCGGTAGAAGATCGCCATCTCACCCCAGCGCATACCGTCGGTGTTGTGCAGGTCGTGCATGGTGCGTGAGATCCAGCGGGCCTCGTCGCCCTCGTCCTCGGCGTGATATCGGGTGATCTTGTCGCCGTGCCCCGACTGGGTCCACAGACTCTTGGGCTTGCGAGCCGTGTTGTGGTCGATGACGGCGTTCGCCGCGTCGAGGATCGTCTGCGTCGAGCGATAGTTCTGATCGAGGATCACCGTGGTGACGTCGGGGAACGCCTCCTCGAACTGCAGGATGTTGCGTAGATCGGCCCCCCGGAAGCGGTAGATCGAGTTGTGTACCGACATCCCGTTGGCGATGTAGTTGTGCGTGGCGTCGACTTCGAGGTCGTAGACCGGTCCGTCGTAAAGCGCCGTCGTCACTTCGTCGACCATCACCGGATTCAGCTGATCGCCGTCGTTGACCAGCACGGTCATACCCGGTCGCAGGTGGGCGAGCGGGGTGAGGTCGTACACCTCACCGCCGATCGCCATGCGGCGACGGATCGTCAACCCGCCGGCTTGGGCGAACGCCTTGGCAGTATCGAGGGCCTCGACATAACTTCTCCGACTCGTGTCGAACCGCACCGAGCCGGATCGACCGGTGCGCAACGAATACCCGGCAGCACGCAACGAATCGACGTTGTCACCGCACTTCGAGCCCCATTGCAACCGGTGGTGCCCGACATCGCCGCAGCGGTGATCGGAGAACATCGTCAGATCGATACTCCGGCGGTGCCCACCACTTCGGGGGCGACCACCGCTTCGCGGGCGATGGTGCGGGAACTCCGGATGCAGGTCGAAATCGTCCATCAACGACTTCGCCCGAACGCGGGTATCGAGTCGGTCATACAGACGCCGGGTCTGCGCATCGGTCATCGCGCCGTCACGCCCGACACCGTCGAATCGTCCGGTGGGCAGGCCGTACTCGGCCGCCAGCAACGCTTCGGTGAATGCGGCGTCACCGGGTTCGTCGCAGACCTTCAGTATCCACACCGCATCGGCGTGCTCCTGATTGCCGCGAACCCGGTAGGCAGACCCACCCTGACCGGCCGACGTTCGCCCAATCCGCCACCCGCGGTCGGCGCGGTACATCAGGTACACGATGTGGTCGCCGGGACGATTGGTGACCTGCGCCGGCACCAGATGGTGCGGCGTGCCGACGACTCGGTGCCCACCGGCGGCGACCGTGGTCACGCAGCCGCTGAAATGGCCGACCTTGACATGGGTGACCGCGCCCGAGGTCAACGCGGCGCGCCCTGCGGTGCCCAACACGACGTCGCCGACCGCCATGTGTTCGATCGGTCGTAGCCCGGCGGCGGTCGCCACCATCGTTCCCGGGACGAGACACTGGTCGCTGTCGCCGACGACGGTCACATTGCGACTCCTGGCCCCGAGCATCAGGACCAGTTCGTTCTGAGCGATATTCGTGTCCTGGTACTCGTCGACGAGGATGTGCTCGAACTGCTCCTGGTACTTGTTGAGCACCTCGGGGTGCTGGCGGAACAGCTTGACCGTGAGCCCGAGCAGGTCGTCGAAGTCCATCGCCCCGGCCCGCTCCAGCCGCAACTGGTATTCGCGAAAGACATCGGCGATCTTGCGGTCGAAGATGTTCGCCGCCCGGTCGGTGGCCTGGGTCGGTGTGACCAGGTCGTTCTTCATCTGGCTGATGGCCGCGTGGGTGCCGCGGGCGGTGAATCGCTTCGGATCGAGGCCGAGGTCGCGGATCACATAGCTGGTCAGGCGCTGAGCGTCGGACTGATCGTAGATCGAGAAGGTCTTCGGGTAGCCCAGGGCGTCGGCGTCGCGTCGCAGGATGCGCACACAGGCCGAGTGGAACGTGGAGACCCACATCCGCCGGGCGACATCACCGATCAGCTCGGCGACTCGATGGCGCATCTCGTCGGCGGCCTTGTTGGTGAAGGTGATCGCCAGGATTCGCATCGGACTGACCCGGTGCTCGGTGACCAGGTGGGCGATGCGATGGGTGAGCACCCGGGTCTTGCCCGAGCCGGCTCCGGCGACCACCAACAGCGGCCCATCGGTATGGACCACGGCGTCGAGCTGGTCGGGATTCAGCCCCGCGCCGAAAACCCCGGAGGCGTCCACGATCGACATTGTCATCAGTCTACGACCGGGGTGCGTCACGCCCCGGGCTCTCCCATGCCGTCGAGTCAGTCCGTCTACACGCGCCGGGAACGAAGCCCACTCCGGTGAGACGGGCGACCGGAGCGGCGACCGCGTACGCTGCCCGACGATGCGCAACGGTCTCTACATCGCTCCCTTCGGCGAGTTGGCCGATCCGCGGGTCGTCGCCGAGGTCGCCGCCGCGGCCGAGGAGGCCGGTTGGGACGGGTTGTTCGTGTGGGACCACATGCTGCGCCCCGTCGAACAGGCCACGCATCTCGGCGATCCGTGGATCTCGCTGGCGGCCGCAGCGGTGGCCACCGATCGCCTACTCCTTGGACCATTGGTCACACCTCCGGCCCGGCGACGGGTGCACAAACTGATCCGCGAGACCATCGCCGTCGACCGATTGTCCAATGGCCGGCTGATCCTCGGCCTCGGCCTCGGAGTCGACTCGGGTGGCGAGTTGACCCGCTTCGGCGAGATGGTCGACCCGGTCGAGCGGGGAGATCTGCTCGACGAGGCCGTGGCCGTACTCGAGGCGGCATGGACCGGGGAGGAGGTGAACCACCACGGCCGATACCTCACGGTCGACGGAGTCCGCTTCCTTCCCCGGGCGCTACAGGAGCCCCACGTGCCGATGTGGTTCGCCGCCCGGGGCAATGCACCTCGCCGGCCGCTTCGCCGTGCCGCCCTCCACGGCCAAGGACTGCACATCGTCGATGCCGACCGCGACCAGGTCGCCCGGATGATTGCCGCCATCGCCGAGGAGCGGGGGTCGCTCGACGGCTACGAATTCGGCTTCAGCATTCCTCCGGGTACGGCCGACGAGTACACGGACTGGGGACTCACGTGGGCGCTGCACGGCACTGGGGCAATCGCCACCCGGGCCGAGGTGTTCGCTGCCATCAAAGGCCTGTGAGTACGCCGCCGTCGATGGACACCGGGTTCCGATGGGCGGATCGCGGCCGCACGGTACTGGTCGGCATCGGTCTCGGCCTGCTGGGCGGACTTCTTGCCGGCCTCGCCTCATTTCTGTTTCTCGAGAGCCTGACCGCAGCGATCGACTTGCGAGAGCAGCACGCCGCCTGGCTGGTCTGGCTGCTGCCCGACGCCGCCTTCGTCATCTCCGCCGTCTACCACCACTGGGGCGATCGGGCCCGCGAGAGCACCGGCCTGGTGCTGCTCGAGACCGACTCGCCGAGCACGGCCGGGGTGCCGGCCCGGATGGCACCGCTCGTGCTGGGCGGCACGGTCGCCGCCCACCTGTTCGGGGCGTCGGTCGGCCGGGAAGGCGTGGCCCTGCAGATGGCGGGGAGTCTGGCCGACAGCAGTGGGCGACGGCTGGGTCTGGACGATCGACGGCGTCGGGTTCTGCTCCACGCCGCCCTCGCCGGCGGATTCGGGTCGGTGTTCGGCGCGCCGTGGACCGCAATGTTCTTCACCTTCGAGGTCCGACGCCGCCGACCCGATCTGTCGACCGTGACCGCAGCCGTCGTGGCCGGGTTCACCGGTGACCGGGTGGTCACCGGCCTCGGACACCGACATCACATCTATCCCCTGCTGAGCGCGCATCTCTCGATCGGCCTGGTGAGTCGGGCCGCGATCGCCGGCGTCGTGTTCGGGATGTGCGCCACGCTGTTCGTCACATCGGTGTCGATGATCCGCCGCCAGCTCGGCCGAGTTCGCTATCCGCCCTTCCGGGCGGCGATCGCCGGGACGATCGTCGCCATCGGCGCCGCGGTACTCGGACGTCAGTACCTCAGCCTCAGTCTGCCGCTGGCCACCGGTGCGCTCAACGGGACCCGACCATCCGGATTCGCTTGGCTGGCCAAACTCGGGTTGACGGCGGTCTCGCTGGGCGGTGGAATTCCGGGCGGGGAGGTCACACCGTTGTTCGTCATCGGGGCGGCGCTCGGTGGGGCGTTGGCCGTGGCCATCCATGCCCCGATCTCCGTCTTCGCCGGGTTGGGCTTCGTTGCCGTGTTCGGGGCCGCGGCCAAGACGCCGGTCACCTGCATCGTGTTGTTCGTCGAGCTGTTCGGTCCGCGCCTGGCGCTGCTCGCCGCCGTCGCCTGTCTCGTTGCCCGTCTGGTGAGCGGTGCGACGGGGATCTATCCCGCAATGAGCGTCGGTCCGAGGGCCACCCCCGACAATCGATAGCGAGCGGTTCCGGGAACAGGTGACACGACGCGCCAACCGTACAAGCACGCTCGATCGAGCGGGTACGGTTCGTGCAATGTCAGGGACAGCCCACGAGCAGTGGCTGCGCTGGTGTGCCGCGGCCTGCCTGGGAAACGATCCGATCATCCCGGAGCAACCGACGGCGGTGGCGGCGTACAGGCACTGCTGTCCGGCTGGTCCCCTCAGCCGGGGATGACCGGCGGCGGGTGATCGGCAGCCGACGCCCGCTGCAGCAGCCGATCGATGCGCCGATCCCAGTGGCCGCCCGTCTCGAGCAGCCAGGCCACCCCGGCGGCCAGGCGCTCCGGGCTGGCGACGAACAGCACCTCACGGCCCCGCCTCTGCCGGGTGACCAACCCGGCGGACTCGAGCACGGTGAGATGTTTCACCACAGCCTGGCGGGTGAGGGTGAACAGTTCATGCAACGTCGATGCCGAAGCAGGGCCATCGATCACCAATCGCTGGATGAGCTGCCGTCGAGTCGGGTCCGCCAGCGCACCGAAGAAGGCATCGAGCAAGCCGGGCGACGACCCCGTGGGGGCGGCGACGGTCACGTCCTGACGGCGCAACGAACCGTCAGGGCCCAGATCGACACGGCGCGGACTTCCCAGCGAATCACGCGCACACCGACTCCCGATGCCAGGTCGCAGCTCGCCACCATCTCGTTGGTCATGACGGCTCCCATCGCCGCGTGCGGCGCCGGTGAGGTGAGCGGTCGCTCGGTGATACTCAGCCGGCGGCGGCCGTTTGCGACGCTACCGATGCCGATCTCGACCACACTCGCTGCCCCCGCGTCGTCCTGGTCCCACCAGGTGAAGGTGATCCGTTCACCGGGTGTCACGGTGTCGATGGCCACCTGCCGGCTGCGACCGTCGTCGGTCGCCGTTCCCCGCTGACCAGGTGTCACGGCGACATCGATGTCGTCGACGAGCCACTGCCGCCATCCCTCGGCCGTCGAGATCAGATTCCACAACTCGTCGGCACCGACGTCGAGATCGAGCTCGCGGCGTACGCCGGAGTCGGGGGCGGGCACGGACCGGGAAGCTTCCGTCGAGGACATCAGGTCAGCCTATCGCAACTATTTGGTTGCATCTGGCCCGGACCCGTCATACAGTCTTGTGCAACTACTAAGTTGCACAAGGAGCGAACATGCTGATCCCAACCGTGATCGAATCCACCAGCCGGGGCGAACGTGCCTTCGACATCTACTCCCGACTACTGGTCAATCGAATCGTGTTCCTCGGCACGGCGATCGATGATCATGTCGCCAACCTCGTCGTCGCCCAGCTGCTCCATCTGGAAAGCGAGAACGCCGACGCCGAGATCAGCCTCTACATCAACAGCCCCGGAGGCGACATGACCGGGCTGTTCGCCATTCACGACACCATGCGTTTCATCAATCCGGATGTGTCGACCTTCTGCGTCGGCCAGGCCGCGTCGGCCGCCGCGGTGCTGCTCGCCGCCGGAGCGCCGGGCAAACGGTACGCGCTGCCCAACTCACGGGTGCTCATCCATCAGCCGCACGGCGGTGCTCAGGGTCAGTCGACCGACATGGAACTGGCCGTCGCCGAGATGGTCGAGATGCGCCGACGGATGGTGCAGATCCTGGTCGACGCCACCGGACAGACCCCCGAGCGGATCACCGCCGACATCGACCGCGACTACATCGTGCGCGGCGATCAAGCCGTCGGCTACGGGCTGGTCGACCACATCATCGACCGCCGCCAACTCGCCGATCTCCGCCGACCAGCCGCGCCAGAACCGGCAACCGTGATGGCGTGACGATCATGTCGACATTCCCGGCTCACGCGGTGACGATCGCCTGGACTTCCTTGACCGTCACCGCGAGGTCGGTTGTGGTCGTCTGGGGCGCAAGCTGATGGTCGCGCACGCCGTTGTACGACAACCAGGTCTCCCAGTCGATGGCGAGCGACGCATGGAACACGTCGTCAGCGGTGATCCGTGAGGAGTGGGTGTAGGCGTACATGCACGGGGAATCGGTGTCGTCGCCGTACTCGGCCGTCCACACCCGACCGGGTGCGGCGCACTCCGTGGCGGCGTTGCCATCTCCCGGGGTGTACCTGAGCTTCGTCGGCTGCGCCGTCACCGACACCATCAGGTTGGGGAACCCGACGCGTACCTCGTAGCTGGCGTTCGCCTGAGCCGGGTCGACCCAGAACCACGTACCCAGCTTCACGATCATCCGGTCCGCCGGCGGTGCGAACCCGCCGACCGGATCAGGCAGGTGTTGCCGATTGAGGAGATCGGCGAGGAAGCGATCGATCGGTGGAAACGGTGGCTGCGCCACCCACGTACCCTGCAAGGTTGCCTGGCAGTCGCGCACGTACCAGCGCCAACTCACGCCGTTCGAGTACATCCTCGTATCCCACGCATGGGCCACCGCGTCGGCCGAGTCGACCTTCGCCCAACGGCCGCAACTCGACGTCCCCACCGGCCGCGCCAACCCACCGTTGATCCACGTCCGCACGTACGCCGAGATCTCCTGATTCGAAGCCTGCCCGCCGCCAACAGTCCCCCCACCCGGAGTCTGCCCACTGGCGGTCGACACGGGCGCAGCTGTGCACAGCCCAAGCCCGCATATCAAGACAGCAATCAAACGGCGCATATGTTTACACCGTCCTTTTCCTCGACAAGCACCTCGTCAGTCACCATCCATCCACTGGGGTCGCGCTGAAACGTGTAGTCCATACGCATTCCGACCATCCGATCGTTGAGGATGCCCGGCGTCGCGCCGTCGCCGGGTCCCGCCTTGTACATGATGAGGGTGTCCCAGAGACACGCCTGGACCACAGCTCTGGTCCCACCCTCGTCAGTCTCGATCGAATCGATCCGATGGCTGTCGGGTTCGGTGCCCGGTCCAATGAAGATCCGTGACTCGACGAACTCTCCGAGCAGCTTTCGCATGAAGACGAGACGCCCTCCTGCACTGAAGAGCGATGGGTCGCATTCCGCCGGCGCACCGACACATTCACGATAGGCAGTCCATTGGGACTCGAACGCGGCGCGGATCTCGTCTTCGACGGGGAGGGTGGATTGGACGGGCGGTGTGGTGGTTGGCTCGGGCGGCACCGTTGTCGTTGCTTCCGGCACGGTGGCCGGCGCGGTGGACGGCTCGATGGCCGGCTCGGAGGTCGATGGCGTGGGCGCCGTCGTCGACGGCACGGTCGGCAGCGGTTTGGTTAGCGACGAAGGTGGGTCCACGGGTTGAAGGCCTCCCGGCTCACAACCGGCCAGAGCCACGAACGCGACGAACCCGATCAGCTTCTTCATGGACGCAGGATGCCGATTCACGCCCGCGATGTGGCGATGAGCGGCACCGATCCGGCAATTCGACCTACGGATCTTGACGAAGTGCGACCTCCGCAACGCCGCCTGAATCGACTCGGCTACGTGACGAAGCCGACCTTGAGCCTGCAGATCCGACCGCCGCGGCGCTCCCATGCGGCCGAACCGGTCGAGAATCGCCTTACCCCGTGGTACGCCAGGTGACGGTGACGACGGTGTCGGAGGCGAGTTCCGGTCGCGCTCCGAGCGCCTCATCGATCTCCGTGTCGCGTTCAGCCGTCAGGCACAGCCGCTGACGGACGAACGCCACGAGTTCGGCCCGATCGACGGGAGCCGGGCGCTCCGGACGAGCGGAGACGACCACTGCGGGCATTCGTCCCAGCTCGCGCACCACCTCTACGAACAACTCCGACGACGGCTCGACCGGCCGGGTGATTCCCCAGAATCGCAACCACAGGTCATTGAGCGGCGACTGCGGGTGACGTTCGGGCAACTCGACGACCACGCCCTTTGAGGCATGACTGTCCAACGCCTCCACGAATTCACCGATCGCGGCGACGTTGTAGACCACGTGATGGCAGACGACGACATCGGTCACGGGGCAGGCGGCAGCCGCTTCGGGCCACCGGCCGAGCACTGTGGAACTGGCGATGCCCCGCAACGCCGCCGCTTCGGTGAACTGATCGAGCATCGCAGACTGCTCGTCGGCGCCGGTGACGTGACGGAGCAGGCCGCCGAGCGGGAGGCTCGACCGGCCCCCACCGCACCCCACGTCGAGCACCGTTCCACCGGCGCCCAATAGATCGGCCGCCGCTCGCATGGAGGGGGTGTTGCTCGGATCACGCTCGGTGGAGCGGAACATTTTCGGGGGGTGGATCCAGGGCGAAGCGGGCGCCTGATCGAGAATCTCCGCCGGAATCGCCCAGGCGGCGAGCGCATCGCTCCATCGGGATGCGGCGCTGCTCATCCGCTCATTCTGACCCAGGAGTAGTCTGCCCCACTCATGGAGATGCACTTCGCCACCGTGTGGGAAGGGATCGCCGACGCCATCCCCCGGTCGACCGCCGTCGTCAACGGGAACGTGCGGCGCACATGGCAGGAGTACGACGATCGGGCGGCACGCATCGCTGCGATGTACACCGCAGCCGGGCTCGGTCCGAACTCGAAGATCGGGCTGTACCTCTACAACTCGAACGAGTACCTCGAAGCGCAGTACGCCGGGTTCAAGATGCGCGGCGTGCCGGTCAATGTCAATTACCGCTATCTCGATGACGAGCTCTGGTACCTGCTCGACAACGCCGATGCCGAGGCGTTGGTCTTCCACTCGTCGCTCGGCGACCGCGTCGCCCGGGTTGCCGGTCGGTTACCGCAGCTCAAGCTCCTCATCGAGGTCGACGATGGGGCGCCCGGCCAGGTTCCGGGAGCAGTCAACATGGAAGCAGGCATCGCCGCCACCGAGCCGATGGCGCGCATCGAGCGGTCGGAGGACGATCGCTACATGCTCTACACGGGTGGCACGACGGGCATGCCCAAAGGCGTGATGTATGCCATCGGAGGGATGACCGCTGCCTTCGTCGCCGGAGGATTCCCGCTCATCGGCCTCGCTCCGCCGGCGGACGCGGCGCAGATCGGACCGTTGGTCGCCGAGGGGGTCGCCAAGGGCATGGGCAGCGTCTCGATTCCGGCGTGTCCACTGATGCACGGCACCGGAGTGTGGCTCGGTGCGATCGTCCCCCAGCTCGCCGGAGCCGCCGTAGTCACGTTGCCGTCGCGCGGCTTCAACGCCGCCGAGATGTTCACCGTGGCTGCTGAGGAGCACGCATCCCTGCTCGTGATCGTCGGGGATAGCTTCGCCAAACCGATGATCGCCGCCCTCGACGCGGCAGCCGACCGCGGCGAACCGTTCGACACGTCGGCGCTGAAGATGATCATCTCCTCGGGGGTGATGTGGACCGCCGAGGTGAAGGAGGCGATCCTCGACCGCATCGGTCACGTGGTACTGCTCGACGCCATCGGATCGAGCGAGGGTTCCATGGGCATGCAGCTCTCGATGCGGGGGATGAGCGCGTCGACGGCCAGGTTCTCGCAGAGTCCGACCACCAGGGTGTTCACCGACGACGACCGCGAGGTGACTCCGGGCTCCGACGAGATCGGCATGGTCGCCGCCGGCGGCAACGTTCCGATCGGCTACTACAAGGACCCGGAGAAGTCGGCGCGCACGTTCCGGGTCATCGACGGCGTGCGCTACTCGTTCCCCGGCGACCTCGCCCAGGTCGCCGCGGACGGATCACTGATCCTGCTCGGTCGGGGGAGCCAGGTGATCAATTCCGCCGGTGAGAAGATCTTTCCCGAGGAGGTCGAGGAGGCGGTCAAGCGCGTGCAAGGGGTGGTCGACTGCCTGGTCGTCGGGCTCGACGACGACAAGTTCGGCCAGGCGGTCACCGCCGTGACGTCGATCGCCGACGATGCGACCACGACTGCGGCCGAGGTGATCGCATCGGTCAAGCGGGAACTCGCAGGCTACAAGGCACCCAAACATGTCGTGTTCGTCGGCCAGGTTCCTCGGGCCGCCAATGGCAAGGCCGACTATCCAACGGCCAAGGCCCTTGCCGTGGCGGCGATCTCGGGTTGATGCCGCCGCCGAGTCCGTTCGGTTGACGATGGCCCGGGCCTGCGTCAACGGAATCGGCGCAGGCGCAGACTGTTCGACACTACGAAGACGCTGGAGAACGCCATCGCCGCCCCAGCGATCGCCGGGGACAGAAAACCGGTTGCGGCCAGGGGAATCGCGGCGACGTTGTAGCCGAACGCCCAGAACAGATTGCCCTTGATCGTGGCCAGCGTGCGCCGCGACAGGCGTACGGCATCGACCACCGCGCCGAGGTCGTCGCGCACGATGGTTAGATCGCTCGCCTCGATCGCCACGTCGGTGCCAGCCCCCATGGCGATCCCCAGGTCGGCCTGGGCGAGGGCGGCGGCATCATTGACTCCGTCACCGACCATCGCCACGACGCGTCCCTCGGCCTGCAGGCGGCGGATCTCGGCGACCTTGCCCTCGGGCAGCACCTCGGCCCGGATGTCGTTCTCGGCGATGCCGACCTGACCGCCGACCGTCGCCGCAGTGGTCGAGTTGTCGCCGCTGAGCAGCATCGGCCGAATGCCCATCTTCACCAGCCGGGCGACGGCATCGGCCGCGTCGGGTTTGACGGCGTCGCGCACCGAGATGACCCCGACGACCTCGTCGTCGACCCATACTGTGACCACCGTGGCGCCCGAGCGTTCCATCGCCTGGCGGGTTGTCTCGACCGGGCCGGCCACTCCCCGTCCCAAGCTCACCTGCCGACCGCCTACGCGCCCTTGAGCGCCGAGTCCGGGTCGCGAGACGAACGCCTCGACGACGTCCAACGCCAATGACTCGGCGCGGGCGAACTCGACGATGGCCCGGGCAATCGGATGCTCGCTCGCCGACTCGACGGCGCCGGCCACCGCGGCCACGTCGTTCGCCGACCATCCCGGCGACGGCTCGACCTGCTCGACGGTCATCCGCCCGGAGGTCAACGTTCCCGTCTTGTCGAACACGATGGTGTCGATCCGACGCGTCGACTCGAGGACCTCGGGACCCTTGATCAGGATGCCGCGCCGGGCGCCGCGGGCCGTTCCGACCAGCAGCGCAGTCGGTGTCGCCAGACCGAGCGCACACGGGCAGGCGATGATCGCCACGGCGACGGCCGGGCCGAAGGCCTCGCGCATACTCCCCGTTCGGGCGAACCAGAAGCCGAGCGTGGCGACAGCGATGACGATGACGACCGGTACGAAGACCGACGCCACCCGATCGGCGAGACGCTGGATGGGCGCCTTGCCCGTCTGTGCTTCCTCGACGAGGCGGGCCATCTGGGCCACCTGAGTGTCGCGGCCGACGCGGGTGGCCCGCACGACCAACCGCCCGCCGGCGTTCAGCGTGCCGCCGACGACGGGCGCTCCGGGGCCGACATCGACGGGAAGACTCTCACCGGTGACCAGCGAGGCATCGATCGCCGAGGTACCCGAGTCGATGATGCCGTCGGCGGCCACCTGCTCCCCGGGTCGAACGACAAACCGGTCGCCGACCTGCAGTTTCTCCGCTGCTATCCGAGTCTCGGTTCCGTCGGCACCGAGCAGTGACGCCTCCTTGGCGGCCAGTTCGAGCAGGGAGCGGATGGCTCCACTGGCCCGCCGTTTCGATCGGGTCTCGAAGTAGCGGCCGGCGAGGATCAATGCCACCACGGCGGAGGCGACTTCGAGGTAGAGATGATGCTCGGTACCGCGGCTCACCCTCAACGACATCGGCATCTTCATGCCGCTGTCGCCGGCCTCGGTTGCCAACAACGCCCATGTCGACCATCCGTACGCGGCAATCACACCGACCGACACCAGCGTGTCCATCGTCGCCTCGGCTTGGCGCAGGTTCTTCCACGCCGTCCGATGAAAGGGCCACGCCCCCCACGTCGCCACGGGGGAGGCGAGAGCGAATGAGATCCACTGCCAGTTGCGGAACTGCAGCATCGGGATCATCGACAACAGCAGCACGGGTAGGCCGAGCATCGCCGAGACGATCAGCCGTTGCCGCAAGCTCGCCAGATGAGCGTCGGGCGGTGGGGTCGATTCGACACCCCCGGGGTGGGCGATGTCGGTGTCGACGAGAGTCGACGGCTCGGCGGGCGGCAGTGCCGCGCCATATCCGATCGACTCGACGGTATCGACCAGTTGACCGGGGACGAGCACCGACGGATCGAACGTCACCCGTGCCTGTTCCGTCGCATAGTTGACCGACGCCACGACGCCGTCGATGCGGTTGAGCTTCTTCTCGATCCGCGTCGCGCAGGCGGCGCATGTCATCCCGGTGATCGCCAGATCGATGCTCTGACGCTCCACCGGTTCGGGCCCGACGACGGCCACGCCTTGCAGGTCGCCGGTCATGGCGTCGGATTCGTTGCGTGAACGTGCTCCGTGTCCGACGAGTGGCGATGGCCCGGCAGGGCTTCGCCGACGCCGTACGCGGTGGCGAAGACACCGGCCAACACCAGCGCGAACGCGGCCAGACGAGCCATCGGTGTCATCTACGGACCTCGAAACCCGCCTCGTCGATCGCGGCCGCCAATGCTTCGACGCTCAGGCCGGTGCCCTCGATGCGAACGTCCTTCGAGACCAGATCGACATCGACGGCCGTCACTCCGGCCACCTTGGCGACTTCACCGCGAACGGCCGACTCGCAATGCCCGCATGTCATGGCGGGCACGTTCAAGATCAGTGTTTCCATAGCTCCTCCACTCGGTTCATGACTTCACCAGCCGCTCGATCGCCCGGCTGGCCTCGGTCACCAGGCGATCGGCCTCGCCCGGATCATCGGAGCGCACGGCTCCGGCGACGCAATGGCGCAGATGTTCGTCGAGCAGGCCGACGGCGACGCTCTGCAAGGCCCTCGTTGCCGCAGAGACCTGGGTCAGCACATCGATGCAGTACGTGTCGCTCTCGACCATCCGCTGGAGTCCGCGCACCTGACCCTCGATGCGCCTCAACCGCTTGAGCAGCTCGACCTTGTGATCGTGATATCCCGGCATGTCCACACAAATACCCTACCGGGGTATCCCATTCCGGACAACACGCGGTCCGCAACCACAGGCCGCGCCCGCCGACCACTCGAAAGGACCGGACGCGATCAGGCCAGCAGTTTCGCTCGGAAGAACTCGAGCACCCGTTGCACCGTCGGCTCGTCGCGTTGCTCGGTGACCACCGAATGGTCGGTCTTCTTCGCCGACGGCAACTCGACGGCGATGAAGGCATCGCCGAGTTCTCGACGCAGCGTGTCGAAGCGGTCGCCGACCAACCGGTCACCGGCGAACCGCAGCCCGAGCACCTCGCATCCGGCGGCCGCTCGGGCCCTGACGCTCACGAGGTCGGCCGGTGACAGGTTGAGGTTTGCCCCCCGACGGCGCCCGATCGGGGTGGCGAACGGGAGCGACGGTTGGCTGAGCACCGGCGCGACCATCGTCTCGTCGAGCATCATGCCGAGGGCGAAGCCACCACTGAAGCACATGCCGATCGCACCGACCCCCGGGCCACCGCACTCTGCGTGCAACTCGCGGGCGAGCACCCGCAGCCAGGTGGTGATCGACGACGTGCGGTTCATCGCCCAGGTCGTGAATTCCTTGGCCACACACACCTGCACCACCGATTTGATCCCGTAACCGACCGAGATCTCGCGTCCGGGTCGACCTACCAGCGACGGCATCACCACCGTGAATCCGGCCCCGACGACATCTTCGGCGAAGGCGGCGACCTTAGGGGTGATGCCGGGAATCTCGTGGATCACGACTACGGCCGGACCGGTGCCTTTGCGCAGTGTCGCCCGGGTGAGACCTCCCGCCGAGAACTCACCAGCCGTCCATCCGTCCAACACTGCGGTCATGACAATCCCTCCGTCGCCGCAAGCGCGGCCTCGGCCAACTGCTCGACGCGCAGCTTGGTCAAATCCAGGTCGGCGACCTCGTCGGCCATCGCCCCGTGCAGGTAGCGGGCATAGACGCCTTCGCAGATCACGGCCAGACGAAAGCCGCTGAAGGCGACGTAGTAGTCGATGGCGGATACGTCGCGACCCGTCAACCGGGCATAGCGCTCGACCATTGCCGAGTACGGGGGAAAGCCCGTCTCCCCCGTCGGGTCATTGAACACGTTGCGAACGGCTCCGGGGTCGGTCCAATACACCCCCAGATAGCCGAGATCGGCGAGTGGATCACCAAGCGTGCACAGCTCCCAATCGAGCACCGCCGCGATCCGACCGGTCGACACGTCGGTCAGGCAGTTGCCGAAGCGGTAGTCGCCGTGGGCGATCGACACACCGACCTGTTCGGGCATGCGGGCGCGCAGCCGGCGGGCGACCTCCTCGATCGCCGGCAGCTCGCGCGTCTTGGAATTGTCCCACTGAGTCGTCCACCGACGGACCTGGCGTTCGATGTAGCCCGTGCGTTTCGCCAGGTCGCCGAGGCCGATCTCGTCGACGTCGAGCGCGTGCAACTCGGCCAGCACATCGATGAGGTGGTGGGCGGCCGCGGTCCGTAGGTGGATCGGCAGCTCTGCCGCTCGTTCGGGGCTGTCGAGCACCACCCCGTCGACGTAGCGCATCACATAGAACGGCGCGTCGTTGACCGATGCGTCGGTGCACAGCCCGAGGGCGGGGGCCACTGGGACGCTCGTCGTTCCGACGGCGGAGATGATCCGGTGCTCGCGCGCCACGTCGTGAGCGGTGGCCAGGACGTGCCCGAGCGGAGGTCGGCGCAGCACGTAACGATTGCCGGCCGCGTCGACCACCTTGAAGGTCAGATTCGAGCGGCCCCCGGTGATGAACTCATAGGTGAACGGAGCGTGCGCACCGTCGATGTTGGCGGACAGCCAGGCGCTGACCTTCGGCTCGTCGATCCCTCGCATCGCCGTGGACCGTAGCGGCCCGGGCGGTGCCTGTCGGCCTTCGGGCGCTCAGCCCGGGCGCCCGACCCCGGTGACCCGACCCCAGTTGATCCCGACCACCTTGACCACGTCACCGGTATTGGGAGAGTGGATCATCTGCCCGCCCCCGATGTACATCCCCACATGGCTGATCGGGTTGTGGGTGAAGATCAGATCACCGGGCTGCACGTCGCCGGGATCGATGTGTTGGATCGAGGCGTATTGCATTCGTGACTGATGCGGTAGGGACACACCGGCCTGGGCCCAGGCCCACGCGGTGAGACCCGAGCAGTCGAATGCCTCGCCGGGAGAGGCCGCAGCGAACCGGTAGGGCACGCCGCGCTGGCTCATCGCCGCCGACACCGCTCCCGAGGACCCGGGTGAGGGTGACGGAACGCTGCGCCCGGCCCCGCCACCACCACCGCTCCCCGCTCCGGCGTCACCACCCGCTGCTCCGCCCGGCGCAGCACCGCCGCGCGGAGTCGCCCCGCCACCGCCACCGCCGGCCGCTCGCCGGCTGGCCGCGTTGGCCTGCGCCTGGGCAATGGCGGCAGCCGCCTCGCGCGCCCGTCGTTGGTCCTCGGCGCGGCGTTCGGCGGCCAGCGTTGCGCCGTACTTGACCTTCATCGCCGCTTCGTAGTCCTGCAGTTCCTTGGCCTTCTGCTCGACGGCCTTGGTCTGCGCATCGATGTCCTTGACCAGTTGCTCGGCGCGGGCCTGCTCCTTGGCGAGTTTCGTCCGCTCCTTCTCGAGATCGTTGATCGTCGAGTCGAGTTCGTCGGTGACGCTCTCTCCGGCCGACAGGGCCAGCTTGGCGTACTGCTCGCGCTCGACGGTCTCGGTGAGATTGGTTCCGCCACCGGTGAGCAACGTACCGATGCCGCTGACCTGGTCACCCGAGACGAAGGTCTCCAGGGCGAAATCACTCACCTGGGCCTGGACCGTTCCGAGCTGCTGCTCGATCTCGGCGACCCGCGCCTGGGACTTGGCGATCTCGACCTTGAGCTGCTCCAGGTCGTCGATCGCGGCCAGGGCAGCCTCGTCGAGCTGGTCCTTGTCGTCATGGAGGCGTTGCAGGTCGGACTCGGCCGCTTTGATCTGGGCGCTGATCTGATCGCTCGACTGGGCGCGCGCCGCGGGAACGTTGAAGCCGAGCAGCCCCACTACGGTCAGGAGCGCGACAACACTCCGACGACCTGTACTCCGACCCGATCGCATGATTCGTCGATCCTAGCGAACATTACGAACAGGTTGCGAGGCGGTAGCGCGTCCTTGATCCATATGCACTGTTCGCGCAGCTATTCCCACTCAATGGTGCCAGGCGGCTTGGAGGTGATGTCGTACGCCACCCGGTTGACGCCGTCGACCTCGTTGATGATCCGGCTCGACATCCGCTCGAGCAGGTCGTAGGGCAACCGCGCCCAGTCGGCCGTCATCGCATCCTCGCTGGTCACGGCCCGAATGATGATCGGATGGGCATACGTGCGCTCATCGCCCATCACCCCGACGGAGCGGATGTCGGGGAGGACGGCGAACGCCTGCCAGATCTCCCGGTCGAGTCCGGCGTCGTGGATCTCGGCCCGCACGATGGCATCGGCCTCCTGCAGGATCGCCACCCGTTCGGGCGTGACCTCGCCGATGATCCGCACCCCGAGTCCGGGGCCGGGGAACGGTTGGCGATGGACGATCTCGTCGGGCAGGCCGAGTTGGGCGCCCATCGTGCGCACCTCGTCCTTGAACAGGTCGCGCAGCGGTTCGACGAGCTGCAAGGTCATGTCGTCGGGCAATCCCCCGACGTTGTGGTGGCTCTTGATCACCGCCGCCTTGCCCGACGTACCGCCCGACTCGATGACGTCGGGATAGAGCGTGCCCTGCACGAGGAACTCGGCCTCGGTAAGCCCGCCGGTGTGCTCCTCGAAAATCCGCACGAACAGCTCGCCGATCGCCTTGCGCTTCTCTTCGGGGTCGCTGATCCCGGCCAGGCGGACGAAGAACCGGGCGCCGGCATCGACATGGACCAGCTCGATGCCCATATTGCGCTTGAACGTCTCGACCACCTGTTCGCTCTCGCCCTTGCGCATCAACCCGGTGTCGACGTACACGCAGGTCAACTGATGTCCGATCGCCCGGTGCACCAGCGCAGCGGCGACGGCGGAATCGACCCCGCCGGAGAGTCCGCAGATGGCCCGGCCATCGCCCACCTGCGCCTTGATCCGAGCGATCTGGTCGTCGATGATCGACCCCATCTGCCACGCCCCTCGGGCACCGCACACGTTGTAGAGGAAGCGGTACAGGATCTCCTGTCCGTTCGGGGTGTGAGCGACTTCGGGGTGGAACTGCACGCCGTGGATCCGGCGCGTGGGGTTCTCCAACACCGCCACGGCGGCCTCGGGTGTGCTGGCCGTGACGGTGAAGCCCTCGGGGGCCCGCACGATCGAATCGGAATGACTCATCCACACCGGCTGGGGGCCATCGACGAAGGTACTCAGCGCCCCCGATGGGGTCAGCTCCGTGCGGCCGTACTCACCGCGACCGGTATTGGCCACCTCGCCACCGAGTTGCATGGCCAACATCTGGGCGCCATAGCAGATACCCAGGATCGGCACCCCGAGCTCATATACGTCGGGGTCGATGACCGGCGCGCCGACGACATGCACGCTCTTGGGGCCTCCGGAGAAGATCATCCCGGTCGGCGCCTTGGCCGCGATCTGCTCGGCCGTGATTGTATGCGGGACGATCTCGGAATGGACTCCGGCCTCGCGCACCCTACGGGCGATGAGCTGGGCATATTGGGCACCGAAGTCGACGACCAGAATGGTCTCGGCCGGTGATGACGAGGGGGGAGCGTCCATCGGCTCCGAGCGTAGCGACGCCGGTCGACGACCCCGCGTTTGCCGCGGCGGGCCGGACAGGCCACGATGGCCCGATGCGCCGAGCCAACGCCCGGGTGTGGATCGTCATCCTCCTCCTCTGTGCCATCCCCGCCCTGGCGGTAAATCCCTCGCCGGCGACGGCCTATTCGACGGAGCCGGCGGCGACGACGGTTCCACCGACGCAGGAGCCGTCGCCGACGTTGGCCGGTGGCCGGACGCTGGCCGAGTGCATCAACTCGGCACCCCGGCCCGGGTGTGTGACGCGCACCGACACCGACACGCATCAGTTGGCCACGTTCACCATCCTGATGGTCGGCATGGCGTTCATCGGCTGGCGGGTATTCCGCAGTGTCCGCCGTCGCGACCGCTCGGCCCCCTGACGTTCACCGTGGATAGCTGACGCGGGTGCCCAAGTAGGTTCGGTCGGGTGACGCCCGACGAGTTTCGCCTGCATGGACATCAACTGATCGATTGGATCGCCGACTACCTGGGAGGACCAGGGTTCCCGAGCGGGGCCGAGGGCTTTCCAGTGCATCCGGCCACCCGACCGGGCGACGTGAGGGCGATGCTGCCGGAGCATCCGCCCGCCCAGCCGGAGTCGTTCGCGGCGGTGATGGCCGACGTCGAGCGGGTCGTGATCCCCCACGTCACCCACTGGCAGCATCCGAGCTTCTTCGCCTACTTCCCCTCGAACACGACCTATCCGTCGATCCTCGGCGAACTTCTCACGGCTGGACTGGGGGTGAACGGGATGAGCTGGGTGACCTCCCCTGCGGTGACCGAGATCGAGACGCTGATGATGGACTGGATGGTCGAACTGCTCGGCCTGCCCAACCGGTTCCTGTCGACGAGTGAGTCGGGCGGCGGAGTGATCCAGGCGACCGCCAGCGAGGCGACCCTCACCGCGATCATCGCCGCCCGCTGGCGGGCCACGGGTGGCGCGGTCAATGCCGACGGCGACACCACGCGCCTCGTCGCCTACGCCACGGCCCACGCCCACTCGTCGATCGAAAAGGGGTTGCGCATCGCCGGGATCGGCACGGACCGGCTGCGGTTCATCGACGTCGACGAGGTCTACGCCATGCGCCCCGACGCTCTGCAGGCGGCGATCGATGCCGACCTGGCCAATGGGCTGACCCCGTTCTGGGTGTGCGCCGCGCTGGGGACCACGAGTTCGACGGCGTTCGACCCACTGCCGGCGATCGGCGAGATCACCCGGCGGTACGGCCTGTGGTTGCACGTGGACGGAGCGATGTCGGGGATCGCCGCCCTCGTTCCCGAGCAGCGATGGTTCAACGAGGGAATGGAACTCGCCGACAGCTATTGCACGAATCCGCACAAGTGGATGGGCGTCAACTTCGATTGCGACCTGTTCTGGACGGCGGACCGAGCCGCGCTGCTCGGGGCCCTGTCGATCCTGCCGGAGTACCTGCGTTCGCAGGCCGCCGAATCCGGCCGGGCTATCGACTACCGGGACTGGGGGATTCCATTGGGACGGCGATTTCGAGCGCTCAAACTGTGGTTCACCCTGCGGTGCGAGGGGACCGAGGCGGTGCAGGCGATGATCCGCACGCACATCGCCCTCGCCCAGGACTTGGCGGATTGGGTCCGTGCCGACACCAGGTTCGAGGTGGTCGCGGCCCACCCACAGAGCCTGGTATGCCTCCGACTGGTCGGCGACGACGGGTTGACCGACGCGCTCATCGAACGGGCGAACTCGAGCGGCGAGGCCCTGTTCACCCGCACGGTGCTCGACGGGCACAGCGTTCTTCGGTTCTCGATCGGCGGACGGCTCACCGAGCGGCGCCACGTCTCGGCCGGCTGGACTCTGCTCCAACGTATGGCCGACGATCTCGTCGGACGGGTTGGATGACCCGACGCGCTGGACCGGCGATGACGTGAACCAGCGATGACGTGAAGAACCCCGGCCCTGGTATGGGCCGGGGTTCTCTAGGTCGGGCCGGGCGGCGGTGCCGGTCGGGATGGCGGTGCTGGGCTGCACGCTCGAAGACGGCTCGAAGCCGTTCATGGTGGGAGCGCCCGGAGCCAGTCATGCCGTCGTCTCGGCACATGAATTACACGGATTGCATCCGCATGGAGAATCCCTCAATTCAGTGCATCGTCGCCTCAGTCAGCCCGGCGGTGTCTCCTCCATTTCAGCTGTGCCGTGCATGCTGTCTACCTCTCGACTATTCGGAGAAGGTGGATGTTGACAACCATCACCATGCGCCTTCCCCGACGCGTATACAAGTCTTGACTTCAGATTTCTGGTGAGGTACAAGCGGCACCCAAGGGAAGTGCTCGCGAACGCGATCACTGCGCTGACCAGGGCATGCGGCGCCTCCCACGGCACGAAGTGGCCGCAGTCCCGTAGCAGGAACGGTCCCACATGCTGCGGAAAGACAATCGCCGCCATCCGGTCGAAATCGCGATAGTCACATGATTGCTCGGAGCGAACAGAATCATCGTCTGGGTGCGCTCATTTCGCGCGAGGAGCGACGGCTCACTACGCGCTGCGGCGCTGAAGACACTCTCATATCCGCCAAATGAGGCTCGCATCGAGTGGGCATCGGCGAACGGTTCGGTGTGACCCGGTAACGAACTCGGGCCCGCCCCGGTGAGGAGCGGGCCCGAGAACGGGGAGGGAACGGGTGAGGGATCAGGCGGTGGTCGTAGCGGTCGCTCCCGAGTCGGTGCCGGCGCTACCGGCGGCGGGGGCATCAGCGGGGGCATCGGCACCACGGTTGCCGCCGTGACGACCACCCTGGGGTCCACCGGCGGGCATGTCCTGGGTGTCGGTGACCGTGAAGCTCGCATCGACCTTGACGACAACCTGCGTGCCGTCGGCCTTGGTCACGTGGGCCTCGTACGGCGAACCGTCGGAATCGGTCTCGGCACGGTCGATGGTGCCATCGGGAATCGCGGCCTGGGCGGCGGCCGTCACCTTGGCGGCCGCGTCGCCCTCGAGCGGGGTTTCCGTGCCATGACCTCCGCCGCCGCCATGACCACCCTGCGGCCCGTCGACCGTGGCCGTCACGGCGAAGTCGGCGCCCACCTGGACGATCACCTTCGAGCCATCGGCCTTGGTCATGTGGGCCTCGTAGACACCGTCATTGTCGGTCTCGACCCGGTCGATGGTCCCATCCGGGACCGCGGCCCGGGCGGCCGCCGTCACCTTGGCAGCCGTGTCGCCCTCGAGCGGGGTCTCGGGACTCGGGGCGGCGGCGTCGGTCGACGCTGCTGAGCCGGTATCGGCGGACTGGCTGGTCGGGTCGGTGGTTGGCGTGGCCTGCGCCACGGCAACCGCCGGTGCCTTCGAGACGGCCGAAGACACTCCTGGCGATCCGAACGCCGAGCCGGCGAGAAGCCCGCCGCCGAGGGCCAGGCCGAGGCCGGCGATGGTCAGTTTCGTTTGCTTACCAATCATGACAAGTTCCTTTGGTGTGAGGGGGTTGGGGTTGATGGGCTTCACGATCGCAACCGAAGCTGGCAACTGGCCGAGACCCAGCGGCGACTCTGCCCAGAGTTCGCTCATGACGCTGTGGACTGGCCAAGTCGGCTCGGGCGATTCCGGGATTCCGCGATTCCGCGATTCCGGGATTCCGGCGATCCGTCAGACGGCGACGGTCAGCGAGGCCACGAATCCGGACGTCGCGTCACCGGTGATCGCCGGCAACTGCAGGTCGGCACCGTCACCGAAGACGTTGTCGCTGGCCAACGATGTCTTGGCCAGGTTGGTGATGCTCGTCGCGTATCCGTCCGCGGCATAGGCCACATCGCATGCCGTCTTGGGCATGGCGATCTGCGACGTCTTCTTCGGCGTGGATCCGCTCGAGGTGTCGGCCAGCGTGTTGTAGACCTCGAAGTGGATATGGGGCCACCGGCCGTCGTAACAGCCCGGGAACACCGTCTGGAACGTCAGCGTCCCGTCGGCGCCGGCTTCCTGCACGCCGCGCAGGAAGTTCTCGCTCGAGACGGCGCTCGAATACATCGAGTATTCGCCGTTGCGGGTGGCATGCCACAGGTAGACGCTCGCCCCCGGCAACGGCGCACAGCCGTTGGCCGAGTCGACGATCGTCAGCTTGACCGTCAACGGCACCCCTTCGGCCACACCCGAGGCCGAGCCGATGCTGTGGGTAATGTCGCTGCGGACGACCCCGCTGTCCGTCAGGATGTTCGGGCCGTTGGTGCCGTCACCTGGATACGGACCGCCGGTCTCGGTCGGGATCGTCGCACAGGTCGATGTCGCCGCTGCTGCCGCGTCGGTCGCCGCAGTTGCGCTCCCGGCCGCCGTGGTCGCCGCAGCAGCAGTGTCGGACGGGGCCGCGGTGTTTGACGCGGCCGCCGTGTCGGACGTGGCGCTGCTGCCGCAGGCGGCGAGAACGACCGCCCCGACTCCGGCGCCGACGACCCCGGTCAGCATGGCACGCCGCGACAGCAGCCTGGGCAGGTCGCGGGCCGCCCCGCCGAAGTCGTCGTGATCGTGGGAATGGTCGTGAGTCATTGGGTTTGCGCTCCTTGTGATGGGCCGACGAGCGGGAATGCGCCGGTCGATCGTCAGTATCTGCAACCAAACCGGGAGTTTCCTGTGACTTCGCTCCGAGCCCGCCACGAGAACGCGGTGAGTTCTCGGCCTACTCTCGGCAAACTCTCAGAAACCGAGCGGAAGATGTACCCATGACCGGCCAACGACTCCTTCTCGTCGACGACGAAGACAATCTGCGCGTGATGCTCGAAGCTGCGTTGCGCCATTCCGGCTTCGAAGTCACCTCCGCCGCCAACGGCCGTGAGGGTCTCGAGCGGGCCACGACCGATGGGTACGATGTCATCGTCCTCGACGTGATGCTGCCCGATCTCGACGGCTTCGAGATCTGCCGTCGACTGCGCCAGGATGGCATCCGGACCCCGATCGTGTTTCTGACGGCACGCGACGCCACCGAGGACAAGGTGCGCGGGCTGACGATCGGCGGCGACGACTACCTCGTCAAGCCATTCAGCCTGGAAGAGCTGATCGCCCGAGTCAACGCCGTGCTTCGCCGATCCGGGGCGGCGGTCGATTCATCGCTGTTGACCTGCGGCGATCTGACGATCGACGACGACGCCCACCGGGTGGTCAAGGCGGGCGAGGACGTACAACTCTCCCCGACGGAGTACCGCCTGCTGCACCTGTTGATGGTCAACCAGGGTCGGGTGCTGTCGAAGGCGCAGATCCTCGCCCATGTGTGGCAGTACGACTTCGGTGGGGACGGTGGGGTCGTGGAGACCTACGTCGGCTACCTGCGCAAGAAGCTCGATACCAGCGAGCCCCGTCTGATCAAGACCGTTCGAGGCTTCGGATACTCCGTACGGGCCGCAAGCTGATGTCGCTGCGGACTCGCCTGCTGCTCACCTTCGGCGTCCTCGGCCTCGCCATCATCGGCACGTCATATGCGACCGCTCGCACGGTGCGCACCCAACTCATCCGCCAGGTCGATACGCAGCTCGACGCCACCGATTTCGCCAGGTTCGACAATGACCATCCTGACGGACGACCCGGTCACGGTCCGGGCAGCGATGGAACGGGCAGCGATCAGTCACCGGGTGGCTTCAACACGATATATCTCGGGGCGCTGGTCAACGGCACGATCGAAACGCTGGCCACCCCGAATGCGTCGGGAGTGGCCTACCCCGAGCCGTCGTTGGATCCGTCGGCCATCGCGGCGATGACCTCCAAAGGAGGTCCGTCGCGTCACTTCACCACCGGCGCCGCCGGCGACAGCGGGCTGCGCTACCGGGTCGAGGTCCGTCGCGACCCGGGATCCGATCGGGTGTACATCCAGGGACTACCGCTTGACGGCGTCGACCGGACGATCTCGGGGATTCAACGCACTGCCGCCTGGGTCGGCGCGCTGACCGTGGCGATGCTGGCCCTGGCCGCCTGGTGGCTCACCCGGCTCGGCCTACGTCCCATCCGCCAGATGACCGCCGCGGCGGGCAGCATCGCCGCCGGATCCCTGTCGCAGCGAGTCCCGGTCGGGTCACCGTCCACCGAGGCCGGTCAGCTCGGCACCGCACTCAACGGCATGCTCGATCGCCTGGAATCGTCGTTCGATGAGCGGGCCCGCACCGAGACCCGACTGCGGCAGTTCGCCGCCGACGCATCCCACGAACTGCGCACGCCGGTACAGACCATCCGCGGCTATGGCGAGCTGTACCGGCTCGGGGCGCTGACCGACGAGGCCCGGCTGAGCGATGCGATGCGGCGCACCGAGCAGGAGGCGACCCGGATGGGGCGGATCATCGAAGACCTGCTGTTGCTGGCCCGACTCGACCAGCAACGACCCTTGGAACGTCAACCCGTCGATCTGGCCCTGCTGGCCCGCGATGCCGTCGCCGATGCCGGCGCCGTGCAGCCGACGCGATCGATCCGGGTGTCGAGCAGCGATCCGGCGGCGGCAGTTCGCATCCAGGGTGACGAGGTCCGACTCCGCCAGGTGCTCGGCAACCTCGTCGGCAATGCCCTGACCCACACTCCAGCGACCAGCGCAGTCACGGTGGGCGTCACAACCGACGGAACCGACGCCGTGGTGAGCGTGGCAGACGCCGGACCGGGAATGGACCCGGCGTCTGCTGCGCAGGCCTTCGAGCGCTTCTACCGCTCCGACACGTCGCGCTCGCGCGCTCAAGGCGGCAGCGGGCTCGGGCTCTCGATCGTCAAGGGCATCATCGCCGAACATGGCGGCCGGGCGGAGCTGACCTCCGACCCGACCGCCGGTACGACGGTGACCATTCGCCTTCCGATCGCCCCGGCCTGATCCCCCGGGCCGGCCCGATCGGCACACCGTGCTGGAAATTGGAGCTGAAGCTGGGGACTGTGGACTCCGATTGCACCGTGAAGGCGATCTCGCCCTAGCCTGAAATCAGGGCAAACCGGTTCGCCGGTCGGTTCGGAACAACAAGTACAACTCAACATGCACCCCTTGCGGGGTTTGGGTGAAAGTCCCAACCGGCGGTAACAGTCCGCGAACCCCAGGCCCAGTGGCCCGGGGCCGATCCGGTGGAATTCCGGGGCCGACGGTCATAGTCCGGATGGGAGTAAGGGTGCGTGGCTCGGCCTGGTCGCCCGCTCGCGCGGTCGCCTGGGCCGTCGTTCACGTACCCCTCGACATTCGAGGAGCAGCGGGGTGAACGACGAACAGCGGATGAGCCGAGCCATCGAAGTGGCCGCCTCCGCCCGTCTGCGGACCTCCCCCAACCCGTGGGTCGGATGTCTGATCGTCACTACGACAGGAACGGTCTTCGAGGGCGCGACCGAAGTCCCCGGAGGCCGCCACGCCGAGATCGTGGCGTTGCAGGCGGCCGCGTCGGCCCGGGCCGACGTGCGGGGTTCCACGCTCTACACAACGCTCGAACCATGCTCGCACCACGGCCGCACCGGGCCGTGCGCCGAGGCGATCATCACCGCCGGAGTCGGCCGCGTGGTCACGGCACTCGAGGATCCCGACACCCTGGTAGCCGGACAGGGCCACACGTTGCTACGGACCGCCGGTGTCGACGTCATCGTCGGCGTCGGGGGCGACGACGCGACCGAACAGCTTCGCCCCTACCTCCACCACCGTCGCACCGGCCGGCCGTTCGTCGTGCTCAAGCTGGCCGCGACTCTTGACGGACGCACGGCGGCGGCCGACGGCACCAGCCGGTGGATCACGTCCGACAGCGCCCGGCGCCGAGTCCACCAGATCCGTGCCGAGAGCGACGCCATCTGCGTCGGAGCGGGGACGGTGCGCGCCGACGACCCGGCCCTCACCGTTCGCCATGTCGATGGCCCGGACCCGCGACGGATCGTCCTCGGCCATGCCCCTGCGAATGCCAGGGTCCATCCGTGCACCGAATGGCAGGGCCCGTTGCCCGATCTACTCGATCAACTCGGCGACGAAAGCGTGCTGCAATTGATGGTCGAGGGCGGCGCCACGGTTGCCAACGACTTCCATCGCCAAGGCCTCGTCGACCGGTACGTGTTGCACGTCGCGCCGGCCTTGATGGGTGGAGACGACGGGCGGGCCTTGTTCGCCGGCGCCGGCGCCCCGACCATCTCCGAGCTATGGCGGGGCGAGTTCCGCCACGTCGGCCGGCTCGGACCCGATCTCGAGATCATTCTCGACCGACCCTCCCGATGCCTTATCGCATCACCCCCCAAGGAGCCCCGATGACCACGACATCTCCCGATACATCCCTCGGCGAGCCGGCGATTCCGTCGACTGGGTCGATTCCCGACTTCGCCCCGATCGACGACGTCGTCGCCGCGATCGGCCGCGGCGAGATCGTGGTCCTCGTCGACGACGAGGACCGCGAGAACGAAGGCGACCTGATCATGGCCGCCGAGCACGCCACGCCGGAGAAGATCGCCTTCTTCGTGCGCCATACGTCCGGGGTCATCGTCGCCCCGCTGAGCGGCGCCCGATGCGACGACCTGCGCCTGCCCCTGATGGTCGAACACAACACCGAGAGCCACCGCACGGCGTTCACGATCTCGGTCGACCAGATCGAAGGCACGACGACGGGCATCTCGGCCGGTGATCGGGCGACGACGCTGCGTGGGCTGGCCAATCCCGAGGTCACGTACACCCATTTCGCCCGCCCCGGCCACATCTTCCCACTACGCGCCCGCGAGGGCGGCGTGCTCAAGCGGGCCGGACATACCGAGGCTGCCGTCGACCTCGCCCGGATGGCCGGATGCGAGCCGGCCGGGGTGATCTGCGAAATCACCAACGACGACGGCTCGATGTCGCGCCTGCCCGACCTGCGCAGGTTCTGTGCCCAGCACGGCCTGCTGCTCTCGTCGATCGCCGAGCTGATCGCCTACCGCCGCCGGACCGAGAAGTTGGTCACCCGCGTCGCCCAGGCCATCGTGCCCACCGAATGGGGCCAGTTCACGTGCATCGCCTACCGGGCCGACTTCGACGACACCGAGCATCTGGCCTTCACCATGGGCGATCTGACGACGGGCGAGCCGGTGCTCGTGCGGGTGCACAGCGAGTGCCTCACCGGTGACGTGTTCGGCTCCCGGCGCTGCGACTGCGGTGTGCAGCTTCATGCGGCGATGGCCAAGATCGCCGAGGAGGGTCGCGGTGCCGTGGTGTACCTACGTGGCCATGAGGGCCGCGGTATCGGCATCGGCCACAAGATCCGGGCGTACTCCCTGCAGGACGGCGGCCTCGACACGGTCGACGCCAATGTCCATCTCGGTCTGCCGGTCGACAGTCGGGAGTACGGCGTCGGGGCGCAGATTCTCGCCGACCTCGGCGCCCATCAACTCCGCCTGATGACCAACAATCCGCGCAAGTACGGCGGCATCGCCGGCTACGGCCTGTCGATCGTCGAGCGAGTGGTGATGGCCTCGTTCCCGACGCCCGAGAACCGCGAGTATCTACGCACCAAGAAGGACCGGCTCGGCCACCTGATCGACTTCGACTTCGACGCCCCCACCGGTGCGACGGGCGGCACCGACGAACCCACCCTCATCCCTGGAGCATGACATCGATGACTGTCCTAGAAGGTTCTCTCGACGGCCGCGGGTTGCGGTTCGGCATCGTCTGCGGTCGGTTCAACGAGTTCGTCGTCAACCCATTGCTCGAGGGTGCCCTACGGGGTCTCCGGCGCCACGGTGTGGCCGACGACGCCGTCGACGTGGCCTGGGTTCCCGGCGCGTTCGAGATCCCGATCGCGGCCAAGGCGATGGCCGCTACCAAACGCTACGACGCGGTGATCACGCTCGGAGCCGTCATCCGCGGGGCGACCGCCCACTTCGATTACGTCGCCGGACAGGCCGCGTCCGGAATCCAGCGCGTCAGCCTCGAAACCGACGTGCCGGTGATGTTCGGTGTGTTGACGGTCGACACCATCGAGCAGGCCATCGAACGGGCCGGCACCAAGGCCGGAAACAAGGGTGAGGAGTCCGCCGTCGGGGCGATCGAGATGGCCCGGCTGATGGCGATGATCGCGGCAGGAAGCAACGAAGGCTGATCACCGTCGAAGGGCGCCGTGGCGGAATGCCGTTCGGAGTCGTGCGAAAATGGACACACGGGGTACCGGTACGAGTCCTCCCCGGCACACATCGATGACGACGAGAGGAGATCTCCATGGCGAAACTCGCCGTACTCGTCGTCGCGGTCACGACACTCCTGACCGCCACATCGATGCCGTCCCCGGCATCCGCCGTTGCCGGCCCATCCACCGACCAGGCATCGGTCGAATAT
>JANMJD010000115.1:0-8839 GCA_031371195.1 Actinomycetes bacterium
CCCGAATGACGGCCGACATCGAGGCGATGGCCGAGATCGTCCAGTGGGGCCTGCTCCAGTTCCTGTCGGCGTCGCTCCTGATCGTGCTGGCGATTGCGTTGCTCGCCGTCCTGTCGTGGCAGCTCACTCTGGTCGTGCTCCTCGTCTTCCCAGTGATCATCGTTGCCTCGATCAAGTTCCAACGCGATGCGAATGCGGCGTACCTCGTCGTTCGCGAGCGCGTCGGCAACGTGCTGGCCTCGCTGCAGGAGGGGTTGAGCGGCGTGCGGGTCATTCAGGGCTACGCCCGTGAGACCGAGCAGATCCGCCGCTTCCACGCCTCGAATGCCAGCCTGTTCCAGGCCCATCGCCACAGCGTCAAGGTCTCCACCTGGTACTTCGGGCTGATCGAATTGGCCGGCATGGTCGGCACCGCGCTGATCGTCGGTGTGGGTGGCTGGATGGTCCACGAAGGGCGCATCTCGCTGGGGACGGTCACCGCCTTCGTGCTGCTCCTGTCGAGTCTGTTCGAACCGGTGCAGATGCTCTCGCAGATGTACAACTCGATGCAGTCGGCCGGCGCGGCGCTGCACAAGCTGTACGCCCTGATCGACACCGAGCCCGACGTGGTCGAGGCGGCCGACGCGGTCGGACTTCCCGCCGATGCCTCGATCGAGGTTCGCGATGTCGGGTTCGGCTACGCGACGGGCGGTCAGGTGCTCCGCGGAGTCACACTCTCGGTGCCTCCAGGACAGCGGCTGGCGCTGGTCGGCCCCACGGGCGCCGGCAAGTCGACCCTCGCCAAGCTCATCGCCCGGATGTACGACCCGACGTCGGGTTCGATCACCTACGGCGGCGTCGACCTTCGGGGCATCGCAACGACGTCGCTACGCCGCGGAATCGCCGTCGTCCCCCAGGAGGGATTCCTGTTCGGCGGCACGATTCGCGACAACGTGCGCCTGGCGCGGCCGACCGCTACCGACGGCGAAGTCGATGCCGCCGTGACGACGATCGGGGCGTGGGACCACTTCGCCCGTTTCGAGGACGGGCTCGATACCGAGGTACGCGAGCGAGGAAGTCGACTGTCGGCCGGTGAGCGTCAACTGGTGTCGCTGGCCCGGGCGGCGTTGGTCGACCCCGCGGTGTTGGTGTTGGACGAGGCGACTTCCAACCTCGACCCCGGGACCGAGGCCGAGGTGGAGGCCGCCATGGAACATCTGATGACCGGCCGAACCGTGATCGTGGTGGCCCATCGCCTGTCCACCGTGCGTCGCGCCGATCGCATCGGGGTGATCGACGGTGGAAGCCTGACCGAGTACGGCACGCATGACGAACTCATGGTGATCGACGAAGGGCGGTATCGGGCGTTGGCCGAGGCCTGGGCCCGAAGTCAACCGGCGGTGACCGAGACCAGGTCGGCCGGGATCGCACTCACCGGTTGAGAGCCGGGTTGAGCCGCCGAGGGGAGTCGGATCAGACGACGCGCACGTTGGTCGCCTCGAGGCCCTTGCGGCCCTCGGCAACCTCGAACTCCACGTTCTGGCCCTCTTCGAGCTTCTTGAAGCCCTTGCCGTCGATGTTGGAGAAGTGAACGAACAAGTCGTCCCCGTCCTCACGCTTGATGAAGCCGTAGCCCTTCTGATCGTTGAAGAACTTGACGACGCCGTTTGCCACTTGAATATCACCTCATGTCCTGTGGAAGCGCCTGAGTACCGCTCCCGAACGCGAGCCTATACGCGGCCCTAACCCCTCGTAAGCACCAAGAGGAACTCCAGAAGTCCGTGGTCCTCGGTCTTGATCGGGCCGACCGAAGGGTCGTTGATCGCGTGGTCGGAGAACAGAATGGGAATGGATCCCGTGACCGTGATCCTGCCGCCGGACACGAAGCCCTGCAGGTCGAACGTCACCGATTTCGTGACGCCGTGGAGCGTGAGGTCTCCTGTTGCGCTGGTCGTCGTGACCTCAGCATCAGCGGGCACGCCGGCCAGCGTGATCGGTTGAGTGAGCTTGAACGAGGCGGAGGGGAACTGGCTCGATTCCATGATTCGGCCGGTGAACTGCTCGTCGCGACGGGACTGATCGCTCTTGATCGATGCCACGTCGGCGGTGAACTCGGCGGACTTCCATGTGAGCCCGTCGATGGCCGCGCTACCTGTGACCTGGGTCGTTCGCCCGGTGGCCGTGGTATCGATGCCGGCCAGCACTTCCTGGACGCGGTACCCGACATAGATGTCGGCGGTGGAGTCGACCGTCCATGCGCCCGACAATCCATCGCCGCTGCCGGTCGCCGCAGGGGTGGTTGCCGCTACGGTTGAGGCCACGGCCTCGACGGTGGCGGCAGGGTCGGACACCACCACGGCGGGTGACGTCGCCGGATCCACGGTGGTCGCCGCCTGAGCCTGGGCGGCCAGTTCCTTGAAGTCGTCGGCGGCTTGTTTGTCGGCCTTGTTGATCACCTTGGCGTAGATCAGGATCGCGCCCAGGACCAGGATCGGAATGGCGATGACGGCGGCCAGGGTGCGTTTCTGCCAACGCTTCATGATGGGTGCTCCTCGTGACGATGGATGGGTGACTGTGGATCGGTGACTGTGGATCGGTGATTGTGGATCGGTGACGATCGACGGCCGATCCCGACGGATGGCTACGTTGGTCGTAACCGGCCGGTTCGGGAGATCAGTTGCGCGCGCAATTACTGTACCCGGACGGGCGGCCGGGTGTGATGTCGTTCACCTTCGGGTTTCCTTCAGGTATCCGGACGTATGGGCGTGTTGGGAGTGTTGGGCGTGTCGGTCCGTGCGGGTTGGACGTGTCGGTCCGTGCGGATCGGCGACCTACCGACCAGACTGGAACACATGAGCCTCAGCGTCGAGATCGCCCGTTCCGTCCCCCGGGATGCCGATGTCATCGGAATACCCGTCGCCGCCGAGGGCACGGTGCCGCGAGCGCTCGGCCTCTCGCGGGCGCTGCTCGGCGCCCACGGTTTCGAGGGCAAGCCGGGCCAGATCCTCGTGCTGCCCGCGCCCGCCGGTCCGACGGTCGTCGCCATCGGCATCGGCAACCCCAAGGATTTGACGGCCAACGGGCTGCGCAACGCCGCCGCTGCGCTCGCCCGGGCGACGTCGAAGCGGTCGCGGATCGCCACGACGCTGGGCGATCTGGTGGCCGTCGATTCGTCGTCGGCCGCCCAGGCGATCGTCGAGGGATTCATGCTCGCCTCGTATCGCTACGTCGAATTGAAAGCCGACAAGTCGGCTGCGTCGAAGGTCGAGCGACTGACGCTGGTCATCGGTGCGGGGCGTGCCGTCGGGGCGACGGCGGGAGCCGAGCGAGGTCGCGCCGTGGCTGTGGCCGCCCGATTCGCCCGCGATCTGGCCAACACACCACCGGCCCACTTGACGGCCCGCATGATGGCCGAACGGGCCGTCGTCGTGGCGTCCGAGTCGGGCCTGGCCATCGAGGTGGTCGATGAGCATCAGGCCGCGGCATTGCGTCTCGGCGGCCTGCTCGGAGTCAATGCCGGTTCGACGGAGCCCCCGCGGATGATCAAGTTGACATACAGCCCACGGGTGCCCCGAGGGCATGTCGCCCTGGTCGGCAAGGGTGTGATGTACGACTCGGGCGGTATCTCCCTCAAGCCGTCCGACGGCATGCACGTCAACATGAAGATGGATATGAGCGGCGCCGCCGCCGTACTGGCCACGATGTCGGTGCTCAAGGCGTTGAAGGTGAAGACCAAGGTCACCGCCTATCTGATGTGCACCGACAACATGCCGTCGGGCAGCGCGCTCAAGCTGGGTGACGTGATGACCATCCGCAACGGCAAGACCGTCGAGATCCACAACACCGACGCCGAAGGACGCCTGGTGCTTGCCGACGGCCTGTCGCTGGCCGTCGAGGAGCAGGTCGACGCCATCGTCGACATCGCCACGCTGACGGGCGCATGCATGGGTGCGCTCGGCCTGAAGATCGCCGGGGTGATCGGCAACAACCAGGGATGGATCGATCAGGTGAAGGCCGCCTCAGCTCGAACCGATGAGCAGGTCTGGCAGTTGCCGCTGGCCAAGGAGTACCGTAAGCTGCTCGACTCCAACGTCGCCGACATGCGCAACATCGGTGGCCCATACGGTGGGGCGATCACCGCCTCGTTGTTCCTCAACGAGTTCGTCGGCGACATCCCGTGGGCGCACCTCGACATCGCCGGGCCGATGAATGCCGAGGCCGACGACGGCTGGCTGAGCCGGGGGGCCACGGCGTTCGGTACCCGCCTGCTGATCGATCTCGTCGCCAACTACGCCGCGCCGGCCAACGGCGCGTAGCCGTTGTCGCGGTCGGCGTCGCGCTGCTGCGCCGCCAACTCGCTGACGTGCACCATCCATTCCTGATGGGCGACCCGAAGATGGGGTGGAAGGCGGTCGATATGGCGGATCGACAATGGGGGCACCCGGCGACGCACGGCGAAGCCCTGGAACGTGTTGCTGGCAAGGCCGAACAGGACGCAGCGCTGCAGCGCCCGGGGGAACGGTCCGTGGCGGCCGGGGGTGAAGGTCAAGCCCAGGGCCGAAGCCGTCTCGACGAGGTCGAGTTCGTACCCGTCGGGGTACGCATCGAACCCGTCGACCATTCGCCGCAGCAGCCAGGTCGCGCTCGGCCCGAGCACGCCGAGCCAGAACAACTCGACATACCTGCTCGTCGGTTCGTATCCGATCGACTCGACGACGGGATCGACCCACGGGCGCACGATGATGAACCGATCGAACTCGTGAGCCGGGGTGTGCGTGGGGGAGACAAGCGCCATGATGGAGCTCCCTTCGAAGAGGGCTGCTCGAACCGGATGGTCCGGGCGGGATCGCAGGGGAAGCCGCGGGCATCTCCTTTGTGTGCCTCGGCCGGAGCATTCCGGCAATCACCGGGTCGGCATCTCCGAGCCGTTGATCCCGCGGCGTACGCTGATGGCGTGCACCGCAAGCATCGTCGCCGATGAACGACATCGCCATCGTTCTCGATCGGGTCAGTCCGGTCCCGCTGTACCACCAACTCGCCCAGCAACTGGCGGCGGCGATCGCCGACGGCCGGCTCGCCAAAGGCAGCTATCTCGACAACGAGATCGATCTGGCCGTCAACTGGCAGGTGTCGCGGCCGACTGTTCGCCAGGCCATGCAGGACCTGGTCGAACGCGGTCTATTGGTGCGCCGGCGGGGCGTCGGCACCCAGGTCGTCAGTGACCAGGTTCGCCGCCCGGTCACGCTGTCGAGCCTGCATGATGACCTGCGCGCCCAGGGCCGAACGTCGTCGACGATGGTGATCACCCATGACCGGGTCGTGGCCGACGCGGCGATCGCCGCCGACCTGGAGATTTCCCCGGGCAGCACCGTCGTCTACATCGAGCGGTGCCGTTCGGCCGATGGCCGGCGGCTCGCCCTGATGCGGAACTGGCTCCGGCTCGACGTGGCCGGTGGGCTGACCACCGTGCAGCTCAGCCGAACCGGCCTCTACCAATTGCTGCAGGCCAACGGGGTTCGACCCCATTCGGCCGCCCAGCGGATCGGGGCCGTCGCGGCCTCTCCGACCGACGCGGCGATGCTCGGAGTGCCGGTCGGCTCGGCGTTGCTGACGATGCGCCGCGTGATGAGCGACGATTCCGGGACGCCGATCGAGGTCGGCGAACACGTCTACGACGCGGCGCACTACTCGGTCGAGATGGCGGTTTTCGGCGCCTGACGGCACCGCTCGCCAGTTCGGTCTGCCTACGCCTCGCGTAGCAACGACCGCAGGTTGATCGAGGGATCGGCCAGTTCCGTGACCCGGGGAGTGGCCCGTTGAGCAATCAGCATCTCGGCCAGTCGGATGTCGCGCCCGATGACCGTCCCCTCGGCGACACCACTCGCCGACACCAGCCGGCCGTCGTGGTCGAGGCCGAATCGGATCTCGACCCCGTCGTCTCGACGCCTGACCACGTCGTGGACCGCTGCAGCGTGGAGGCCGGCGATCTGCAGCCCGAGTTCGTACTGGTCGGACCAGAACCACGGCACGGTGGCGCACACCGCCCGGCCGCCGGTGAGGTTCCCGGCCAACAGTTCGGCGTGTTCCACCGCATTGCGCCATGCCTCGATGCGGACGCGGCGGTTGTCGTAGAGCGGGTGGGGAAACGACGAGCAGTCACCACCGGCGTAGATCTGGGGATCAGAGGTCTGCAGGTGCTCATCGACGCAGATGCCGTTGTCGACGAGCAGGCCGCTCTGGGCGGCGAGCTCGGTGTTGGGCACGGCCCCGACACCGGCCAGCACGACATCGCCGACGATTGTGGTGTTGTCGGTGAGCGACAGCCGTTTCGCATCGCCGGCTTGCGAGATCGATTCGACGCCGACACCGAGCCGTAGATCGACTCCCGCTTCGCGGTGGCGCGTGTCGAGCACGGCCGCAACCAGGGCGGGCACGACCCGGCTCATCAGGCGGTGGGCGAACTCGAGCACCACGACCTCGCAACCGAGGGCGACGGCGCCGGCCGCCACCTCGAGTCCGATGAAGCCGCCACCGATGACGACGAGCCGCGTGCCCGGGACCAGTTGGCGGCGAAGGCGGCGGAGGTCGGCGAGACCGCGCAGCGTCAGCACCGCCCCGTCGTCGCCGATGATCGCGGGGCGTCGGGCCCGGGACCCGGTGGCGATGAGTAGCCGGTCGTAGTCGAGCCGGCGGCCGTCGCCCAGGACCACCTGGGCCTCCGTGCGGTCGATGCTCGATGCCGGCATGCCGGCGATGAGTTCGATGTCGAGTTCCTCGAAGCGCTCGACGGGAGCGATCGCCGGGGGGTCGGCCCCCTCGATCCCGGTGATGCCGATCTTCGACAACGGCGGGCGTTCGTAGGGCGGCTCCGGCTCGTCGCCGACCAACCGCAGTTCGCCCTGCCAGCCCTGCTCGCGCAAGGCGAGGGCGGTACGGGCACCGCAATCGCCGGCCCCGACGATCACGATTCGCTCGATGGCGGAGGCTTGGTTGTTGGTCATCGGTGTGTCGGCGTCATTGCTCGGGTCCGGATCCGTGGGTCGTTCGTCGGTCGACGGAGTGGGAGAACCGTAGACGCCGCAGGCTGCCGATCGGGTGACGGTCCGGAGAATCTGGTCCCGGTATCGATCCGCGAGCGCTTGGACGTTCCCGGTTCACGGGCAGCGGGTGTCGGCCGGCACCGATGGCCGGACCGTCCCGGCGACGATCCCGGCGAGTTCGGATGCATCGACGGCCCACCCGCGCTGTTTGTCGACCCGGCTGCGTGACCATACGAGTCCGGCCACTGTGCCGTTGACGATCACCGCTCCGCCGGAGTCACCGGGGATGATGTCGGCGGCGAGTTCGTAGCCGGGCCGCTCGATCGTATGATCGAGGTAGATGTCCTCGGTGCGAATGGTGACCGGTCGAACGATCTTCGCCGAGAGCAGTTCGATTCCCGTCGCCCGGCTGACGACGATCGTCGCGGCTTCCCCCTTTCCGGCCGACGAGAACCCGAAGACGGCGTTGGATGGACTTGTTGCCCGAAGCACCGCCACGTCGCCGACCGGGTCGAGATCGACGACGATGGCCGATGTCGTCGTGCCGTCGGGCCCGCTCAACGTGATCGCCGTCGCCCCGGCGACGACATGGGCGGCGGTGATCACCAGATCGGCGGAGACCCGCAGACCCGAGCCGTGGACGTTCTCGGGGCATCCGGTCGTATCCACCCCAACCGCCGCGGCCCGGGCCCGATCCGCGACGGTGTCGTCGGGATCGGGGCCACAGGCGAGCATCAATCCCCCTAGGGTGACAGCGGCCACGATTTGACGTAATGTATTGACAAATAACGCCCTGAAGTTCAGAGTCGCCTTCACACACTGAAGCTACCCTGAGCTGTGACCGCGAGGTTCGCTCCGAGCCTCCATGATCCACCGGACGACGCTATGCGTGACTACTCACTACTCGGAACCGATGCCCGACTCGCCGTCGAACGCGGCCTGGCCGCGGCGGAATGGTACAAGACGCCGATCGCTCGCAAACGGATGAAGGAACTGATGCAACGCCGCGACGGCCCGGCGATCCGCGACACGCTGATCTGGATCGGCCTGATGGCCGTGTTCGCCGGGCTCGGCGTCCGCCTGTGGCTCTCGTGGTGGTCGATCGCCTGCTTCGCCGTGTACGGGGTGCTCTACGGGTCGGGCGGCGACTCGCGGTGGCACGAATGCGGCCACGGCACCGCCTTCAAGACACGGTGGATGAACACCGCGGTGTACAACCTTGCCTGCTTCATGATGATGCGGGAACCGACCGTGTGGCGTTGGAGCCACACCCGGCATCACACCGACACGATCATCGTCGGGCGCGACCCCGAGATCGTCGCCATGCGGCCTCCGGCACTCGGCCACATCGCCGCCAACTTCTTCGGCATCTTCGACGTACCCGCGGCACTGCGCGTGATGCTGATCCACTCCGCCGGACGGGTGACCGCCGAGGAGGCGACCTACGTGCCCGAATCCGAACGGCGCCGGGTCTACTGGACCTCACGGGTCTGGGTGGTCGTCTACGTTGCGACGATCGCCGCGTGCATCGCCGCCCGCAGCATCCTGCCGGCGATGGTGATCGGGCTGCCGCGGTTCTATGGCGCGTGGCACCACCTGATGACCGGGCTGACGCAGCACGGCGGACTCGCCGAGAACGTCACCGACCATCGCCTCAACTCCCGCACCGTGATGATGAACCCGATCAGCCGGTTCATCTACTGGAACATGAACTACCACGTCGAACACCACATGTTCCCGATGGTTCCGTACCACGCACTGCCGCGGTTGCATGCCGAGATCAAGGGCGATCTTCCACCCGCTGCATCGAGCATTTATGC
>JANMJD010000133.1:0-4245 GCA_031371195.1 Actinomycetes bacterium
GCCAACGTCGAGATGATCATCGCCATGATCCTGATATCTCTGTCTGTGACCAGCGTCATTTTTCTGATCAGCGAACTAGTCTTCTCGGCTCCCGTCGCGTCAGGAGTGGCGATCGGCTTCTTCACTTTCACGGCGACACTCTGGTGGGCAATTCCACTGAGGCGTAAGTTCAACGAGTGAAATCTTGGGTTCGAGGCCCGGCGGCGATTTCAGTACTGCGGAAAATGACAGGCGACGAAATGACCGTCATTGAGTTCGCGGAGTTGGGGTTCTTCCGACGCGCAGACGTCCTGGGCGAAGGGGCACCGGGTGCGGAACCGGCAGCCCGATGGCGGCAGCACCGGCGACGGCGGCTCGCCTTCGATGGCCACTCGTCCCTGGCTGATCGCGTCGGGATCGGGCACCGGAATCGACGACAGCAGCACATTTGTATACGGATGCGCCGGATTGGCGTACAACTCGTCGGACGGGGCCACCTCACAGATCTTGCCCAGGTACATCACGGCTACCCGGTCGCGGCCGTTCTTTAACACGGCGAGATAGTGGGCGATGAAGACGAGGGTGAGTTGTCGGGAGGCCTTGAGGTCTTCGAGCAGGTTGAGCACCTGGGCCTGAACGCTGACGTCGAGGGCCGACACCGGTTCGTCGCAGATGATCAGCTTCGGATCGAGCACCAGGGCGCGAGCGATCGAGATGCGCTGGCACTGGCCGCCCGAGAACTGATGCGGCTGGCTCTCGGCCGCCCGTTTGGGGTCGATGCCGACCTCTTCGAGGGTCTGGTCGACCTTGGCGGCGCGCTCGGCCGCGGTGCCGACCTTCCAGATGTTCAAGGGTTCCATCACGATGTCGCGTACCTTGCGGCGAGGGTTGAGTGACGAGATCGGATCCTGGAAGATCATCTGGATGCTGGTGCGCGCCTGGCGCATCGCGTCGCCGTGCAGCGAGGTGAGTTCCTGGTTGTCGAACCGGATGGAGCCCGACGTCGGACGCGGCAGTTGCATCACCGCCCGCCCCGTGGTCGATTTGCCGCAGCCCGACTCACCGACCAGTCCCATCGTCTCGCCGGGCAGGACATCGAGTGAGATCCCCGATACCGCGTTGACCTTCAGGCCGGTGCGTCCGACGGGAAACTCGACAACCAGGTCGTCGATGCGCAGGAGTGCGCCGTCGGCCCGGAGGTGAGCCTTGCCCGTGCCGGCCATCAGGCCACCTCCACCTTCGCCGAGGCGATGCGGGCCTTGGACTCGTGATACTCGGGGGAACCGACCGGGTACCAGCATGCGTACTGGTGGCCGTCGGCGTCGGGGGCGGTCAGCGGCGGCTCTTCGTTCATGCAACGCTCCTGGGCGTAGAGACAACGGGGGGCGAATCGACACCCGGGCGGCGGGTTGACAAGGTCGGGCGGGCGTCCGCCGATGGCGAACATCCGGGTGTGGCTCGGATCGCTGAGCTTGGGAATGCTCTGGAGCAGGGCCTCGGTATACGGCATCTTCATCTTGCTGAACAGCACCCGTGTCGGGGCCTTCTCCACGATCTTGCCGCCGTACATGACGGCGATTTCGTCGGTATGGCCGGCAACGACTCCGAGGTCATGGGTCACGAGGACCATCGACATATTCCGATCCCGGCGTTGCTCGCCGAGCAGGTCGAGAATCTGTGCCTGCACCGTGACGTCGAGCGCGGTCGTCGGCTCATCGGCGAACAGCATCGTCGGTCCGCAGGCCATTGCAATGGCGATCATCACGCGCTGACGCATGCCGCCCGACATCTCGTGCGGATACTGGATCAATCGTCGTTCGGCATCGGGAATTCGGACGTCCTGCAGGAGGCGGGTCGCCGTAGCCATCGCGTCGTTCTTGCGCATCCCCAGGTGAATGGTGAGTGGTTCGGCGATCTGGTCGCCGATCTTCATCAGCGGATTCAACGAGGTCATCGGATCCTGGAAGATCATCGCCATTTCCTTGCCCCAGATGTGGCGCATCTGTTTGCGGCTGAGCCCGCTGATCTCCCTCCCTTCGAACATGATGCTGCCCGAGCGAACCGTGCCTCTGATCGGCAGCAGGCCCATGATCGTGCGCGAAAGAATCGTCTTACCCGAACCCGATTCGCCGACGATGCCCAGCGCTTTACCGCGTTCGAGTTCGAAGCTGACGCCGTCGACCGCCTTCACCAGGCCGCGGGCCGTCTTGAACCCGGTATGGACATCGTCGAGCTTGATCAGGGGGCCGTCGTTCACACGCCCGGATGCCTGGGTGAGAATATGCGAACTCATGCTCATACCGAGGCCTCGCGGATGTCGAAGCGGCGAGCCAGGCGGTCGCCGAGCAGGTTGAACGCCATCACCGTGCCAAGGAGCATCAAACTGGGAAAGATGGTCGCCCACCAGCCCTTTTCGAGGCGCCGCCGGTTCGCCTCGATCAGGTAGCCCCATGATTCCTTCAGGCCGAGGCCGAGAAAGGCGAGCGCGCCCTCGGCGGCGATGAGAATGCCCAATCCGGTGAACGCCACCGTCACCATCGTCGGAATGAGGTTGGGAACGATCTCCTTCCAGATGATTCGCCCATTCTTGGCACCCAGGCTGCGGGCGGCGAGCACGAATTCCCGCTCCCGCAGGCTCAGGGTCTGGGCGCGCACGATTCGGGCGAGGGGGGCGATCGACAGGATGCTGAGCGTCAGGATGATCTGCCACTTGCGCGTCATCCAGCCGAGGAAGGTCCACTGTTGTTTGATGTCGTCGAGTCGTTGAACGAGCATGATCGCCAGTACCAGGGCGGGGATGGCGAGCAGGCAGTCGACGATGATCGAGATCACCCGGTCGACGCGGCCTCGGAAGTACCCGCCGACGACGCCGAACGTCCCGCCGATCGCCAATCCGATCGCGGTGGAGGCGAGACCCATCTGCAAGCTGTTTCGGGCGAAATAGATGCACTGGGCAAAGACGTCCTTCCCGTTGCCCTCGGTGCCCCACCAGGCCGTCCATCCTGGACCGAGCTTGTAGTTGGTCTGAACCTTCTTGCCGATCCTTACCTTGGTGTCGGGGTCGCGCAGGAAGGGCAGGAAGTCGGCGAAAATGACCAGAAAGAGCAGTACTGCCAGCCAGACGACCCCAAAGACCACGCCGACCGTTGGAACCTTCCAGCGGCGGCGAGGGGGTGAAGGAACGGGAGTGGTGGTTGCGGCAGACATTTTGTGGCTCACCCCAGGGCTCGCATTTGACGGATACGAGGATCGATCACGGCATATGCCAAATCGACGAGGAGATTGACGACGACGACGATCAACACGACGATCGCCACCAGGCTCTGGACGGTGAACAGATCACGGGCGAGTACCGACACCACGAGCTGAGTGCCCAGGCCATCGAGGTCGAAAAGGGTCTCGACGACGATGGCGCTGCCGAGCAGGGCGCCGAGGTTGGTGCCGACTGCAGTGACGATCGAGAACAGCGAGTTGCGCAAGGCGTGACGCCACAGGATCCGCTGGGGCGAGACTCCTTTGGCGCTGGCCAACGTGATGAAGTCGCTCTGCAACGTCATCACCATGTCGCTTCGCAGCAACCGGGAGTAGATCGCCACCTCGGGAATGACGAGCACGAGCGTGGGAAGGAAGAAGTTGTGGAAGTGTTGGCCGAGGCTCTCCCACGGGTAGATCTTGTCGCCGATCGATGGGAACCATCCGAGGTGCACGACGAACAGCAACTGCATGAAGACCCCGAGCACGATGCTCGGAATGCCGACGCCGATGAAGGTGAAGATGTTGGCGCTCTTGTCGAACAACGAATCACGTTTGTGGGCCTGGCGGACGGCCAGGGGAATGGCGATCAGCAGTCCGAAGATGTTGGCATAGATACCGAGGAGCAGCGTGGTCCACACCCGGGGCTTGATCAATGCCCCGACGGTCGTGTTGTTGGTCTTGGAGTACCCCAGATCGAAGTGGAGAATCAGCCCCTTGAACCAGTGGAAGTACTGGATGAAATAGTTCTGGTCGAGGTGGTACCGCTTGACGGCATCGGCGACCTCGGCGGGCGAGGGCGTGCCTCCCAGCAACCGGAAACCAAGGTCGGTCGGGTTGTCTGCACCGAGCCGCATGATGATCATCACCCCGAAGGTGACGACGACGAAGACGATCAGCAGTTGGCTGAATCGCTGGAGAAAGTATCGCAAGTAGACCTCACATCAGATGTCGCCGACAGGCCAGGAGACGGGGTGGGCCGGTCGGTTTCTGCCGGCCGGCCCACCCCGTGCA
>JANMJD010000362.1:0-2240 GCA_031371195.1 Actinomycetes bacterium
GGTCAGCACCTCGTGTTCTACCGAGCCGTGCGCGCCGAACCCGACTTCCCAGTCGACACCGGCGGATCGCTGTGGGTCGTGAACGCCGACGGGACCGAGGCTCATCAACTCGACACCGGAACCGTGCGCCCAGGGTGGTGGGCGCGCTGGTCTCCAGACGGATCCAAGATCGTCTTCGGCGCCGACCGCCTGCAGCCAACAGGTGGGCTGTGGACAATCAAGCCCGAAGGATCCTCGCTGACCGTCCTCGTACGCGGATCAGCAAGCCAGTTCCCCGTCGGCCCAGTCTGGTCGCCAGACGGCAACGCCGTCATGTTCGCCATGAACCCGATCAACGACGCCTTCCAGCACCCAGACAACGAGATCGACGTCGTCAACGCCGAGGGCAGCGAATTGACGAGCGTCATCGTGGAGCCCGGGTACAAACGGCTCTCCGACTGGTGGAAAGGACCATGAGATGACAAGCACAGCAACCAACCGTCCACGTTCGACGCGGCAGCGACCGGCGCCGGCCGTGGTGGTCGGCATCCTCGCCTGGACCCTCGCAGCATGCGGTGGGGGCGGGTCGAGCACGGCGACCACAGTCGCCTCGACCGCCGCGTCAGACAGCAGCCCGACATCGACATCGCGTGTCGGGTCAGCTCCGGAAGCATCCGGTCCGCCGCCGCCCGGCCGAATCGCCTTCAGGCATTTCCTCGATGCCGCCGAGACAAGCGGAGCGCTGTTCACCAGTGCCGTCGACGGCAGCGACGAGCACCAGATCACCGAGCCGCCGGCCTCGGCCGTGGACGACTACCCCGACTGGTCGCCCGACGGAACCCGTCTGCTGTTCACCCGCTACGCCGACGCGGGCACAGACCACGAGTCGCATCGGCTGTTCACGGTCTCGTCCGACGGCGGCGGATTTACACCGTTGAGTCCTGACGCTGCAGCCCACGGTGACGTTGTCGAAGCCGACGACAACGGGGTGTTCTCTCCGGACGGGACCCGGATCGCCTTCATCTACGCGCACGGGCAAGTGGCGCAGGGCGGAACCCACGGGATACCTGTCGGCTCGGATCAGCTCGAGTTCGCCAGCATCGTCGTGATGGACGTCGATGGAGCCAACCGCAATGAACTGACTCATGACACCGCTTACTCGGGGGACTTGGGCGGGGTCGCTTGGTCACCCGACGGGAAGCAGCTCGTCTACAGCCGCTGGAACAGTGCAGCCGCGAACCCGCCCAATGGCCGAGCGCTGTTCATCATCGACGTCGACGGCACGAATGAACGCCAGCTGACGCCCTGGGACATCGGCGCGAGCGGCACGCCTGACTGGTCGGCGGCCACGGACCGGATCGTGTTCCGTAAAGTCGCCGACGAGGAGTCTGGGGTTGGCAACTTCTTCACAATCTGTCCCGACGGGACGGCCCTGACTCAGATCACCAATTTCACCGACACGGTGATCAGCCACAAGGTCGGTTTCTCCTCGGACGGCCTGTGGGTCGTGTTCGCCAAGACTTCAACGAACGGGCGGAGCGACGTGTTCATCGCCAAGGCCGACGGCTCCGGCTTGCGGCCAGTGACGAACGCCGCGCAATCCGACAGCTCGCCCGACTGGAGCTCTCGGTGACAAGCCGATACGGTCGCCATCGACGAGCGGACCGTCGACGCCGCCGGGCAGACACTGTCGAAGTCGGTCGGCGAGCGCGCACTCACCACCGCATGCAACGTCACTCGCGACGCAAAGACGTCGACGCTGCCTCGCGACCGCGCGGGGGCTGAGCGGCCTTCTGGACGGATGTGTTGCAACCGAGGCTGCAACCGACGTCGCGCGTCATGCGGCAGATCCTCGTGCCCGCGTTCGAGCGTGCCCGGCGACCTCTGCTCGCAAGAATCCAAACCGACCAACGGCGAAAGGATTCGATCGCCTCGGCTGACCTACTGACCCTGCAGATTGATTGGACGATTGGCAAGGCCCTTGTACCTGGCCCAATGACGAGCCTTACTGGTCCCGTGGGAGCGCCGGCGTCGAGAACAATCTGGCCGCGATACTGGACCAGGTCGCGACGCTTCGAAACGGAAAGCCTGCGGCAGTCCGTGCCACCGAGACCGCTCAGAGGGCATGGCTCAGCACGCGGGGGCGGTTCATCGCCACTGTGTGTAGCGGTGTACGCTCACAAGTGATGAGGCGGACTTTGCCATCTGCCAGCGCTTAGACGAGGAGTTTCACACATGTACGGTTCCTGGCGCTTGCGAGC
>JANMJD010000195.1:0-16934 GCA_031371195.1 Actinomycetes bacterium
ACATGCGTATTATTCACTGCGTCGACGGCTACACAACTCGGCTACCTCGTGTCCGTACTGAGTGATTGTTGTTCCGATTCCGAGGACGCACATTCGGCTACGTTGGCGGCGTATCCGTTCGTGTTTGACCTGGTGCGCTCGACCGAGATCGCTGAACGACGAGATCAATGGGACGCGCAGCTAGAGACGATGTGCCCCGGCACCTGATACCGAGAGTGCGACGAGAAAACGATTGGTGCTGTCCATCTCGACCCCAGGACTCCTCCCCGGTCCGCCGCGTGTCGCGGCCCGCACCCGAGCGCGCTACTTCGCTCACGCCTCAGAAAAAAAACGACGGAGCCCGGGCGATACCGAGCGACCCACCATCCTCGGCACGCCGATCGGCAGCGGTCGATACCGCGCGCTCAGCGTGAGCAGCGATATCGGCCTGCGTCTGTGGTGGTTGGGGACCATACTCGGCAGGTGACCGAGCTCAAGATCGAAGCTGTCGGGGCGATTCCTGAGGAACCTCGCCAGAGAGCTATCTAGCTGCTCTGAACGACCCTCAGGAGCTCTATGTCGAGCAGCTCGTCGCATCGGGCAGGCGTACATCCAGAGCGAGGATGACCAGGTGGTGAACGCAAGCCCACACCGGACGCCCGGGTGGCTTCGACAGGCCGTGCCAATGGCGTCGTTGCTGGATGGGTAGCACTTGTGCTATTTTGAACGGATGAGAACCGTGGGACTGCGAGAACTCCGCCAGGACGCGTCTGATCTCGTACGACGTGTCGAGAACGGCGAGGAAATCGAGATCACGGTGGCGGGTCGCCTCGCTGCCCGACTGGTCCCTGCCGCGCCCAGACAATGGCGACGGTGGGCCGACATTGCGGAGCTGTTCGTTGGCCGGCCCGACGCCGGCTGGGAACGAGATCGGGACCTCATCGACCAGTCCATCGAGAACCCCTGGGAGCGCGTTTGAGAGCCATCGTTGACACCAGCGTGTTGATCGCCACCGAGGTGGCGGAGTTGGACGGCGAACTGGCGATCAGTGTCGCGTCGCTTGCCGAGTTGCATTTCGGCGTGCTGATCACCGCCGATGCGGCTGTACGTGCGGAACGGCTGCGAAGGCTTTCCGACCTTCAACGCAAATTCGACGCTCTTCGCATCGACGATGACGTGGCGATCAGCTACGGCCAACTCGCAGCGGCGGTTGCCAAATCCGGGCGTCAACCGCGATCCCGAGTGATGGACGTAATGATCGCGGCCACTGCTCACGCTCACTCGGCCCGGCTGTACACACGAAATGCCAAGGACTTGACCGGGATCGAGCACTTGATCGAGATCGTTCCCGTGTGAGCCCGGACCACCGGGCACGGGCACAGAACGACACCCTTTCCGTCGAGTGATATCGAGCGGCGTGTCCCGACACCGGGCCGATCGGAGCGGTGGTTATGCGTTGTCGGCGACGGGCGTTTCTGGGACTTTGAACGGCGAACGGCTCGAGCGGCTGAACGCCGCGCCTTCGGAATCTCGGTGACATCATCGACTGCAGCCAGGAGATGCTCGACGTCCTGAGATTCTGCGGACGTCGGCGTAACGTAACACGCGAGTACCGAGAGCCGTGGGTTCGACAGGCGAACCGTAGGGGGCGAGTCTGGCCTCGGCGATGCTCGGATCGCTGGCAAACTTCGCCGATACCGATCGTTCATTTGACCGATGGGACACCCCATATCGACGCCGATACAAGTCCAGAGCTGCGCAGCGCTACGGGCACTGAACTTCGGTCAAGTGGTGCTTTCGGTAACGTGCGGTGTCAGGCCCGGAGGCCGGTGACGGCCATCTCGGCGTAGGCGGCGCCGATCGATTCGGCGGAATCGGGGGAACGTTCGGGCACGAACCAGCGGTTGGTCCAGCCGATCATGCCGATCACGCCGAAGGCGAGTACACGCGCCGAGGCCAGCGGCCGGATCGTCCCGTCGTCGAGGCCTTCCTGCACGATGGCGATGATCGCCTCCTCGTACTTGCGGTTGATCGTGCGCATGTACTGCGACCACTCCGTCCGGTCGCTCTCCACGTGGGCGAGATTCTCCCGGATGTACACGTAGAGCAGCGGGTAGTGCTCGCCGTACGACTTCATCAGCTCGACGATCAACGTGCGCAGCTTCTCGAGCGCCGGCTCGTGACTGGCGAGCACCGATTCGGCGGTCGCCACATTGCCCTCGGAGACCTCGCGGACGACCTCGTCGAAGAGCTCACGCTTGTTGGCGATGTAGTAGTAGAGCGACGCCCGGTCGGTCCCCAAGGCATCGGCGACCGCGGTGAGGCTGGTGCCCCGAAAGCCACGTTTGTTGAAGATCTCCGCGGCCACCCGGGCGATCTCGCGCCGCCGCAGGTGGTACGACTCCGAACCCTTGTCGAGGGCCAGAGATCGACGCCGACCGATCTCGCTCGTCGACGGCGGGGTCTTGGCGGCCAAGCCTCCGATAATAGTGGAGATGATGTCGGTTACTGGGCCAACGCGGTCGGAACTTCGACGCTGACATGTGCCGACTCGCCGGCGCTCGGCGATTCATCGGCCCGGACCAGTTGCTTGCGCTTGCGCTCCTCACCCGACCGTTGGCGACCGAGGGCGAATGCGACCGCGGCGATCAACGCCACACCGCTGAACATCTGGTCGAGCCAGACGACGTCGGTGACCAGCTGCAGGCCCTTGACCCCAGTGGCCAACACGAAGATCGCCAGCACGCTGCCCCACACGTTGTACCGACCGGGCAGGAACTGGGTCGATCCGAGGAAGGCGGCGGCGAAGGCGGGCAACAGCAGCGAGGGGCCGTACGTCAGGCCGGGACCGGACTTCGAGGCGTACAGCACGCCGGCGATCCCGGCGATGGTTCCCGACGAGATCAACGAGATCCACGTGTAGAAGTCGACCCGGACACCCGAGAGGCGGGCGGCCTCGGGGCTGCTGCCGATGGCATACAGATACCGCCCGGCGGGAGTGCGGCTGAGCGCCCACCACAGCACCAGGGCGACGACCAGCATGTACACGACGACGATCTGAAACCCGAAGACCTTCGTCTGGGTGAATGACGACCATGCCGAGTTGATCGGGATCCGCGGCTGGCGGTTGCCCGTGACGATCACCTGCGTCGCCGCCAGAATCGATGCCATTCCCAGGGTGGCGATGAACGAGCCGACCTTCAGTTTGACGACGATGAACCCGTTGATCGTGCCGATCACCGTTCCGATCAGGATCCCGAGCACGATGGCCACGACGAGGTTGAAGCCGTGGGTGATCATCAGCACGGTGCTCAACGTCACCAGGTTGGCCGTCGCTCCGATCGCCAGGTCGAACACGCCACCGATCAGCGGGACCAACACGCCGAGCGCCAGGATGGCGGCAATCGACCGCTCGGCCGCCACGGAGTACAGCGTCGAGGTCGTCGGGAACAGCTTGGGTACCCAGATCGTGAACAGGATGATCAGGAACGCCCAGAGGTAGAGACCGCTGAACCGCTCGAATCCGAAGCTGCGGGGCTTTTTCACGGGGCAACAACCGTTTCGTTGGAGATGTCATTGAAGTTGGAAAGCGAGACGCCGGCCGCGTCGTCGACGCCGAGGGCGGCCCGGGTGAGAGAGTGGACGGTGATCCGTTCACCCTCGAGCGTGTCGACCACCCGCCCGGCGCGCAGCACGATCACCCGATCACACGTGGCGACGAGTTCATCAACGTCGGACGAACTCATCAAGATGGCCGCCCCGGACTGGGCGGCATCGAACAATGCGTTGTGCAACTCCGCCTTGGCACCGACATCGACACCCTGCGTGGGCTCGTCGAGAAGGAAGAGTGCCGGTAGGCGCTGGAACCACTTGCCGAACACGACTTTTTGCTGGTTGCCGCCACTGAACGACGACATTGGCTGGTTGATCGCGTCGGCCGGTCGAACACCGAAGCGTTCGAACCACTTCCGGGCGATACCCGCCTCGGCACTGCGGCTGAGCGAGGGTCGGCGCCAGAAGTCCTTGAGGTTGGCGACACCGATATTTTCGCGCGCGCTCAGGTCGAGGAAGCAACCGTGGAGCTTGCGCTCGGCCGGCACATAGGCGACGTTCCGGGCGATGGCCAGATCGGGGCGCACGGCTACCAGTGCGTGTTGACCCACCGTGACGGAGCCGCCGTCGCGTGGACGGGCACCGAACAGGGTGGCGCACAAGGCGTCGCGTCCCGAGCCGGTGATGCCGGCGATGCCGACGATCTCGCCGGGGTAGACCTCGACCGAGACGTTGCGGAGTACTTCCGACGACACGTTGGTGACATTGAGTGTCGGCTCGCCGACCCGGGACTTGGCGGCCAGGGAGCGATGCGACGACTCCATCGCCGAGCCGAGCAGATGATGCAGCAGACTCTCGCGGGTCAACGCCGCAACCGGCTCGCTGGCGATCTTGACGCCGTCACGCAGGACCGAGGCTCGACCGGCGATTTCGAACACCTCATCGAGGCGATGGGTCACGTACAGCACCCCGATGCCTCGCCTGGACACGGCCCGCACGATGCCCAGGAGATGTTCGACCTCTTCTTCGGGGAGCCGCGCCGTCGGTTCGTCGAGTACGAGTAGGTGGACCGGCGAACCCTCATCGGTGAGCAGCGCCCGGGCCACGGCGACGCCGGTCTTCTGGGCCGGTGACAGCGAGGCGACGGCGCGTCTCGGGTCGACGTTCAGGTCCATCTCGTGCAGGGCATTGCGGGCCCGCTCGGCGGCGAGCTTCGAGCGGATCGTGCCCCAACGTGTGGGGTAGCCGGGTCCGAAGGCGAGGTTGTCGATGATCGACTCCGACTCGCTGAGCCCCAGGTCCTGATGAACGAACCTGGCCCCGATCTCGTATGCGCTGTGGGCGCTGCCGAAGACGAGTCCCCGGCCGTCGATCTCGACCGATCCCCCCGGATCCGGCCGGTGATAGCCCGACAGGATCTTGATCAGGGTGGACTTTCCCGAGCCGTTCTCACCGAGCAGGGCGTGCACCTCGCCGGCCGCGATGTCGAGGTCGACGCCGTCAAGGGCACGGCCCCCGACGAATGTCTTGGTCAGCGAGCGGACCCGCAACACCGGCGCCGGCGAATCGGCAAGGGACATCAGACGCCCCAGAGGGCCTTGAACTGATCCTGGTAGTCGGCCGGGAACTTCAGGCCGAGCGGCCAGTCATCGGGGCTGCCGACGTTCTCCTTGGTGACCAGCATCTGCGGACGTCCACCATCGGCATCGGCCGTGATCGGCATCTTCAGCAACGTCTTGGCGGCGATGTCGACGGCCACCCAGCCGAACTGCTGCGGCGGCTCTGCGGTCCATGCCGCGTTGCCACCGGTGGTCAGCTCGGTCATGTTGTTGACGTCGGCGGCACCGCCGGCAATCTGGACGCCGGTGATGTTGGCGGCCTTCAGGGCGGCCGGCAGACCGGCGAGGAACGCCCCATCGGTGGCGATGACGTACTTGATCGATGGATCCTTCTGCAGGGCCGAGACGACAGTCGGCACGGCGTCGGCCAACTGGGCCGGGGCGATGTCGAGCGGGGTGACGGAGCAGCCCGAGCAGATCTCGGCGACCTTGGCCTTGAACCCGTCGCCGTACTTCTTCAACACGGCGTAGGCCGGGGTGTCCTGGACGAGGGCCTTGCCCGTGCCGCCCGAGTCGGCGGTGAACCACTGGGCCATGATCTCACCCGACTTGATGTAGTCGGAGGCGTTCGAGGCGCCGATCGTGACGGCGCCGCCGGGAGCGTTGTCGCCGTCGGCCATCGAGGTGATGACCACGCCGGCCTTCTCGAAGTCGGGCACGAGATCCTGCCAGACCTGCTGGGAGAATCCGATCGGCATCACGACGATCGGCTTCATCGCCAGCGCATCGACCATCGCCTGGTGCAGCGTGGCCGCCCCGTCGCCGAGGGCGTCGTACTGCAGGTACTCGGTCTTCCAGCCGATGGCCGCTGCCGCGGCCTTGGCGCCATCGCTGATGACGTTGCACTGCGGCAACTCGCACCCGATGATGACGACAGTGCCCGACGGCACCTTCCCGGTCAGTTTCTCGGTCTGGTTGATCTTTGTCGGCGCAGTCAGGTACTTCGCCGCCTCAGCCTTGGCGGCCTCGGCCTGAGTCGCCGCCGGGTCGGCGGCTGCGGCTGCTGCGGTGGTGGCCGCGTCGGCTGCCGCAGTGGTCGCCGGTGACGACGTAGAGGAACTCCCGCACGCCGCGGCGACCAATGTGAGTGCGAATGCTGCCGCACCCATCTTCAAGCGTTTCATGACTCCCCCTTGGGATAGATGCCCCCATGGCATTCCATGCGATCACTACACCACGTATGAGGGCAGGTTGTCAACACTTGTGTAGACAATAGTCACGCTCGGCGCCGGATCCATGCTTCGCTGTCGCTCGACACATTTGACCAGTTCAATGGCATCATCAAGAGATAGCTTGGGGCTCCTCGCAGGGATAATCGGAGGAAACGTCAGTGTTGACACCCGTTCCAAGCGAGTACCCCGCCGGGCCTACTGTGCGATCAGGCCTGCAGGCCGGCCACGACCATCTCGGCGTAGGCCGCTCCCAGGTCGTCGGCCGAGTCCGGCGAGCGATCGGGAACGAACCAGCGGTTGGTCCAATTGATCATGCCGATCACGCCGAAGGCCAGCACTCTCGCCGAGGCGATCGGCCGGATGCTGCCGTCGTCGAGCCCCTCCTGCACGATGGCGATGACCGCGTCGTCGTACTTGCGGTTCACCGTGCGCATGTATTGCGACCACTTGGTCCGACCGCTCTCGACGTGGGCCAGGTTCTCGCGGATATACACGTACAGCAGCGGGTAGTTGCGGCCGTACGAGCGCATCAACTCGATCACCAATGTGCGCAGCTTCTCGACCGGCGGGATTCCCGATGCCAGCACCGCCTCGGCCAACGCGACGTTGTCCTCCGACACCTCGCGCACGACCTCGTCGAACAATTCCCGCTTGTTGGCGATGTAGTAATACAGCGACGCCCGGTCGGTTCCCAGGGCCTCGGCGACGGCCGTCAGGGTGGTCCCCTTGAAGCCACGCTGGTTGAAGAGTTGGGCAGCAACTCGGGCGATCTCGCGACGACGCTCGTGGTACGACTCCGAACCCTTGTCGAACGCCAACCGGCGCCGTCGGCCGATGTCGCTCGATGTCGATACCGCATCGGAGGCGACGATCGGGGCGGACGGATCGTGCTCGAGCATCAGCTGTTCGCCGGAGTCCACCGACCTCACCGACCACGCCACGTCGGTGGACGCTTCTCGGCGAACGCCTCGGCGCCCTCCGTGGCATCGTCGGTGGCCAGCACTTCCTCGACCAGTCCGCGCTGACGGTCCCACACTTCGGCCGACGGCCACGTCGGGGAGTCGGCGACGATCCGCTTCGTCATGGCCACCGCCAGCGGGCCGTTCCTGGCAATCGCCCCGGCGAGTTCGCGGGCGCCGTCGAGCGCCGCGCCATGGGACGTCAGCCGATTGACCAACCCCCACCGGTGGGCGACGACGGCCGGCATGTGCGCCCCGGTCAAGGCGTATTCCAGGGCGATCTGGCGGGGAATGCGCTGCGGCAGGCGGATCAAACCTCCCGAACCGGCCACCAGGCCGCGGGTGACCTCGGGGATTCCGAAAACGGCATCGTCGGCCGCAACGACCAGATCGCAGGCGAGCACGAGTTCGCATCCGCCCGCCAGGGCATAGCCCTCGACCGCGGCGATGAGCGGCTTGAGCGGCGGAGTCTCGGTGATCCCGGCGAGCCCTCGGCCGTCGATCTCGGGTCGCTCGCCGGTGAGGAAGGCCTTCAGATCCATCCCCGCGCAGAACGAGCCGCCGGCTCCGGTGAGTATCCCGATGCGCACCTCGGGGTCGTTGTCGAGTTCGTCCATCGCCGCGGCGATGCCTTCGGCCGTCGCCCGGTTGATCGCGTTGCGGGCATGAGGACGGTTGATCGACACGATCAACGTCTGCCCCTCGCGGGCGGTGATCACGTCCCCGGTGTGCATGTTTGAGACCGTATTGATTTCCTCCTCTGATGTCAACACTTATGTTGACGTTTGGATGCAGCGGATTTACGCTCCTCGCATGCAAGATCTCTTCTCCCTCACCGGCAAAGTCGCTCTCGTCACCGGCGGGTCGCAGGGCATCGGCCTGATGATCGCCGGCGGGCTCGTCGACGCCGGTGCCAAGGTGTACCTGTCGTCACGCAAGCAGGCCGTCTGCGATGCCGCGGCCGCCGAACTGTCCACGCGCGGGGAATGCATCTCGCTGCCCGGCGACGTGTCGACCGAGGCGCAGGCAATGCAACTCGTCACCGACCTCGGCGAGCGCGAGGAGCAGTTGCACGTCCTGGTCAACAATGCCGGCACCGCCTGGGGAGCCCCGTTGGAGACCTATCCCGACTCGGCGTGGGACAAGGTGTTCGCCCTCAACGTCAAGGCTGCCTTCAACCTCAGCCGGGCACTGCTGCCGATGATCGAGCGGGCCGCCGGCCCGCGCGATCCAGGTCGGATCATCAACGTCGGCTCGATCGACGGGTTCCGGGTGCCGGCCCTCGAGAACTACGCCTACTCGGCCAGCAAGGCCGCAATTCATCACATGACCAGGGTGCTCGCCCAGCAGCTGGGCAAGCGCAACGTCACGGTCAACGCCATCGCCCCTGGGCCGTTCCCATCGAAGATGATGGCCGCGACCCTGGCCCAGGTTGGTGAGGAGTGGGCGGCGAAGTGCCCGATGGGCCGCCTCGGCGAGCCCGACGACATGGCCGGCATCGCCGTATACCTCGCCTCCCGGGCCGCCTCGTGGACCACCGGGCAGATCATCGCCGTCGACGGGGGCCTCTCCACCAGTCCCTGGTGAAGGTAGCCCTGGTGATTGTTCGGGTGATGTGCGGCCGTCCCCCAGGTCGACCGCACATCACACCGCCCCGGCGCCAAACGTCGCCTGGCGGAATCAGCCGATCGGGCCGCCGGCGACGTAGAGGACCTGGCCTGATACGAAGCTCGACCGCTCGTCGACGAAGAACGACACGGCGTTGGCGATGTCCTCGGGCGCTCCCGCTCGACGGACCGCCGTGCGGGCGGCCATCTCGGCGACCATCTCGTCGAAGTCCATGCCGACCCGTTCGGCGACGCCCCGGGTCATCTCGGTGACCGTGAATCCAGGGGCGACGGCGTTTACGGTGATGTTGAATTTGCCCAGTTCGAGGGCGAGTGATTTGGTGAACCCGATCACCCCGGCTTTCGCCGCGGCGTAGTGCGACCGGCCGAAGTCGCCGATGGCCGCCGTGCTGGACAGATTGACGATCCGCCCCCAGCGGTTGCCCCGCATCGGCCCTTCCACCGCCCGCGACATCAGAAACGCGCCGCGCAGGTTGACCGACATCACCAGATCCCAGTCGACCGCGCTCATCTTGCCCAGCAACGCCTCGCGCAGCACACCGGCGTTGTTGACCAGCACCTCGGGCGGCCCGAGTTGTGCGGTGATCGCTTCGATGGCCGCGGTCACCGCCTGTTCATCGGCGATGTCGGCGGCGACGGCCAGTGCCCGACGACCGTGTCCTTCGATCGCGGCGACCGTGGACGCACAGGCCGCGGCGTTGAGATCGACGACGGCGACATCCAACCCGTCGGCGGCCAGTCGGGTGGCGATCGCCGCCCCGATTCCCTGGGCGGCGCCGGTGACGACGCCGACCCGCGGCCCGCTCATCCGCCCAGCCCGAGGTGTGTGGTCGCCCGTTCGGCGAGCAGGAACTTGCGGGGGCGACCACTCGGGGTCAGTGGCACCTCGTCGGCCCGCATCGTGGCGACGTACTTGGGCACCTTGAACCGGGCGAGCCGCTCGGCGCAGTGGGCGATCAGCTCGCCGCCGTCGACGGCGGCGCCGGCCGCGGGCACGATCCAGGCGAAACCGGCCTCACCCATGCGCGGATCGGCGACCGCCACGAGGTGGGCCTGGGAGACGGTCGGGTGGCCGAGCAGCACGGCTTCCACCTCGGCGGGCATGACCTGCTCGCCTCCGCAGCGGTAGGCCTCCTTGCGGCGCCCGGCGAGCGTGATGTATCCGTCGGCCGACAGGGTGCCAAGGTCGCCCGTGCGCAACCATCCCTCGTCGTCGAAGGCCAGGGCGTTCTCCTCGGGTTTGTTGTAGTAACCGGCCGTGACCCCGATGCCCCGCGTCATCAGTTCGCCCACTTCGCCATGCGGCAGCTCGCACCCGGTAATCGGGTCGACCACCCGGTACACGGCGAGCAGGCCGTCGTTGGCCGGATCGCCGGCCACACCGACATCGCGGAGCCTGCCGTTGGTCGTCCGCCACGTCTCGATCGTGTCATCCATGCGGGTGACGGTCGTCGAGGCGGTCGTCTCGCTCATCCCGTAGCCGGTGGTCACCTCGGCGGCGGAGAACACCTCGACGATGTCCTCCCACATCCCCGGCGGGGAGAACCCGCCCGACGAGATGATCGACGTCAACTCCGACAGGTCGTACTCGCCGGCTCGGGCGGCCTCGATCACCGCCTGGGTCATCAGCGGCACCAGCAGCGCATCGGTCGCCCGGTGCTCGACGATCGAGCGCAGCGTGTCGGCCGGGTTGAAGTTGAGCTGCGGGATGATCGCCCCGCCGACCCACAACACGGCGAGCAGACCCTCGACATAGCCGAACACGTGGTACATCGGCAGCGAGAAGGCGATCCGCCGCCCGTCCTCGAAGGCCCGGCCGTAGGCGCTCCCATAGGCCGTACGCATGAACATGTCGTGGGTGAGCATCACGCCTTTGGGCGTGCCGGTCGTTCCCGAGGTGTACAGGATGTCGAGGTTCGAGTCGGGGCCGAACCCGGTGACCGGCTCCCAGCCTTCCGAGTCGACTGCGAACTCCTCGAGCGTCGTCGCCCCGGCTCGGCCCTCGCCCTCGGCCTGGAAGACGACGATGTTACGCAGGCGGGGAAACCGCTCGCCGCCACCGGCCTGCTCCCAGCCCGGGGCCAGTTCGTCAAGCGCCCGAAGATGGTCGATCCCCCGGAAAATGTCCATCGTGATCAAGGTGACCGCGTCGGACTGTTCGAGCACGTAGCCGAGTTCGTCACGCCGGTTGAGAAAGTTGATCGGGATGGTCACCGCTCCGGCCCGGGCGATGCCGAGTTTGACGGCGACGAACTCCGGATAGTTCGCCAGCACAATGGCGACATGCTCCCCGGGTCGAACTCCCGACGAGACCAACCCGTGGGCGATCCCCATCGACCACTCCTGCATGTCGCGGTAGCTGTAGGTGGCGGCATCGGTGATCACCAACGGACGATCGGGGAACTCGTCGACGGCGGCATCGAATACATCGGAGAACGTACGCGGCTCCCAGGTCGGGAACCGCGCCTCAAGGTCGGCGCGGCGTTCGGCGAACGGCTTCACGACTTGCGTGAGGCCTCGTACGCCTCCCAGTAGGTGCGGTAGGCGTGGAACTCCTTGTCACGATCGAGCACGGCGGGCTTGACGCCGCCCTCACGCCACAGTTCGGTGAAGCGGTCCATCCCCGGCCCGGCGATGCCCATCGCGTCGAGGTCGTTGGCCGCCGCCATGCCGGTGTGCATGCCCTGCGCCTCGAACCAGCGGTTGGTGACCTCCTTGTGGGAGTAGATCGCATCGAGCGGCACATGCGACACCCGCGTGGCGTAGGCACGGGCGACGGCCTCGACCTGGTCACGGGGCACAGCACGGTTGACGAGGCCCATCTCGGCCGCTTCGGTGCCGGTCATGTTGTCACCGGTGAACAGCCATTCCTTGGTCTTGCGCATCCCCATATGGATCGGCCACATGCCGAACACGTGGATCTCGCCCATCGCCCGCGCCTCGGGTTGGCCGAGCAGGGCGTCATCGGCGCAGAACACGATGTCACACACGCCGATCAGGTCGAGGCCGCCGGCGACGCAGTGGCCGTGCACGGCGGCAACGGTCGCCTGACGGAGGCGGAACAGACGCATCCACCGTTCCCGCGAGAGATGGAACTCGCGTCGCGACCACACCGGCGAGCGACGATGCGGCCGACGCTGCACGTCGTTGATCGCGCTCTCGGCATCCCACAGGTAGGAGAACTCGGTGAGGTCGTAGCCCGCGGAGAAGTGGTTTCCGTTGGCCTTGATGACCAGCACCCGGGTCTCGTCATCCACATCGAGATCGTCCATCACCAGGTCGAGTTCGTCGCGCAGCTTGCGCGACAGGGCGTTGCTCTTCTCGGGGCGATTGAGGGTGACCGTGGCGATGCGGTCCTCCTTCTCATAGATCAGTGTTTCGAGTTCCATGTGCAACCCCGGTTCTTCAGGCGGATGGGCAACCTCGGGTAGCCGCAACACGACAGCCCCCGGCTGGGAACGTAGACAACTTGCATCGAAAAGTCAACGGTTATGTTGACACGGCTTGCGCCGTTCCGTACCATCACCACCACGCTGACAAACCGGGGAGCGCGTGGGTGAACACTGAGATTGATGTCATCGTGGTGGGGGCCGGTTTCGCCGGTCTGCGTGCCCTGCACACCCTGCGCGGCCGAGGCCACTCGGTCGTGGTGCTCGAAGTAGCCGCAGGTATCGGCGGGGTTTGGTACGCCAACCGCTACCCGGGTGCCCGCTGCGACGTGGAGAGCCACGACTACTCGTACTCCTTCTCGCCCGAGTTGGAGCAGGAGTGGCGCTGGAGCGAACGATACGCCACCCAGCCCGAGATCTTGTGCTACGTCGACCACGTCGCCGACCGCTTCGACCTGCGTCGCGACATCAAGTTGAACACGCGAGTGTTGACAGCCGATCTCGACGAGCGCACGGGAAGATGGATCGTCGCAACCGACACCGGCGAGACATGGGCGGCCAGGTATCTGATCATGGCGGTCGGTCAACTGTCGAAGACCAAGGCTCCGCAGTTGGCGGGCGAGGACTCATTTCTCGGCGACATCCACCACACCGCCGAGTGGCCGCACGAGGGCGTGGACTTCACCGCCAAGCGTGTCGGGGTGATCGGCACCGGCTCGTCGGGCATGCAGGCGATCCCGATCATCGCCCGCGAAGCAGCCCATCTCACCGTGTTTCAGCGCACGCCGAACTTCAGCGTGCCCGCCTGCAACGCCGACATCACCGACGAGGAGGATGCGGCGGTGAAGGCGGACTACGCCGCTCGGCGCCAACAGGCCCGCAACTCGCCCAGCGGTCTCGGATTTGTCCCCAACAAGCAGTCGGCGCTCGAGGTCGACGAGGCGGAGCGCCATGCCACCTACGAGGCGGCCTACCACCGCCTCGGGTTCGGCTTCGCCCTCGCCTACTACGACATCCTGCTCGACACCGCCGCCAACGACACGGCGGCCGACTTCATCCGCGCCAAGATCGCCGAGCTGGTCGACGATCCCGACACGCTCAAGAAGCTGACCCCGACCGACCATCCGTTCGCCGCCAAGCGGCCGTCGGTCGACAGCGGGTACTTCGAGACGTTCAACCGGGAGAACGTCACCCTCGTCGACATCCGCTCCGACCCGATCGAGTCGATCGAGCCCGACGGCCTGCGCACCTCCAGCCGTCTGCACGAAGTCGACATCATCGTCTATGCCACCGGATTCGACGCGATGACCGGCTCGTTGCTCAAGCCTCGGATCACCGGGCGCGGCGGCGTGACGCTCGCCGAGAAGTGGCGGCACGGCCCCGTCACCTACCTCGGGCTCGGCACCACCGGGTTCCCCAACTTCTTCGTCATTGCCGGACCCGGGAGCCCCTCGCTGCTCAGCAACGTACTGCTCTCGATCGAGCAGCACGTCGACTGGCTGACCGAGCTGATCGCCCACGGCGAGGCGCAGGGGGCAACCGCCATCGAGGTCACCCAGACCGCCGAAGACGACTGGGTCGCCCACGTGAACAAGCGGGCGCTGGAAACCGTGTACCCGCTGGCCCGCTCGTACTACATGGGCGACGAGGTCGAGGGCAAGCCTCACGTGTTCATGCCGTACTCGGGTGGGGTGCGCGGCTATCGCCGGATCCTCGAAGGAGTCGTCGAACGCGGCTACAAGGGCTTCGACTTCGCCCGACCCTGATCCGTCGATTCCACATCAGACCAGCTCACAACCGAATTGTCGCATCCAACAACTCCTGGGGAACCCAATCATGACCAATCGAACCATTCTCATCACCGGCGCCGGGTCGGGTTTCGGCAAAGGGGCGGCCGTTGAGCTGGCCTCTCGCGGCCACCGCGTCATCGCCGCCACCGAGACCCAGACCCAGGCCGATGCGCTCGCCGCCGAGCATCCCGAGCTGACCACCCTAAAACTCGATGTGACGTCCAGCGATGACATCGCCCAGGTCCCCGGGCTCGAACTCGACATCCTGATCAACAACGCCGGCATGGGGGTGATGGCTCCGATGGCCAGTGTCCCGATGGCCAAGGTTCGGGCGATCTTCGACGTCAATGTGTTCGGCATGGTCGAGTTGAGCCAAGCCGTGATTCCGGGCATGAAGGAGCGCGGCTGGGGGCGGATCATCAACATGTCGTCGGTCGCCGGCTTCTTCGCCGCCCCGCTGGGCTCGCCGTATGCGATGACCAAGCACGCCGTCGAGGCCTTCACCAAGAGTCTGCGCGCCGAGATGGCACCCTACGGCATCGATGTCACGAAGGTCAATCCGGGGCCGTACGAGACCGGCTTCAACGACCGGATGATCCACGGCATCACCGACTACACCGCAGCCGACGACGCCGCCGCGACCGAGACCGCCGGGACGCTGCGCGATGGGGTACTCCCCAACCAACTCGACCCGATGGAGATCGTGATGACGCTGGCTGATCTGGCCGAGGCCGACACGACCCCGATGGAGACCATTCTCCCCGAGGGCGTCCTCGAGTCGCTCCAGGCCCTGCTCGACGCCTGACATCGAGCCGGCCAGCAGCGAAAGCAGCCCCGGTATCGCGGCCGGCCGCGACAAGGTCTGCGGCGACGCGGCCGACCGCGACGAGGTCTGCGGCAGCGTCGTGTTCGTTTCGCGTCGCTCGGCGATGCAAAACGAACATGATCGGAGTCGTAGCTGCGCCAGGTGCCCACTCGGGTCGGGCTGAGGCCACTCAGGTCGGGCTGAGCCCACTCATGTCGGGCCGAGCCCACTCAGGTCAGGCCGAGCCCACTCGGAGACACAAGTGACACTTGTGTCAGACTTGTTGGAGTGCCGCTGGGGCCGGCGTGAGCCGTGATGCAAGGGAGACTTGTCGATGTCGAAGCCGCTCGAAGGGGTCCGCGTTCTCGAAGTCGCGGCGTGGACGTTCGTGCCGGCCGCCGGGGCCATCCTCGCCGACCTCGGCGCCGAAGTGATCAAGGTCGAACCACCGAGCGGCGATCCGCAGCGGGCGCTCAAGAACATGCTCAACCTGCCCAAGGATGGCCCCAACCCGTTCAACGAGATCCCCAACCGCGGCAAGCTGTCGATCACCCTCGACCTCGCCAAGCCGGCCGGGCGTGAGGTCGTGCTGAAGCTGGCAGCGACAAGCGACGTCTTCCTGACCAGCTATCTGGCCGAGACCCGCACCAAGCTCGGCCTCGATGTCGACGACATCCGCGCCGTCAACGCCAACATCATCTACGCCCGTGGCACCGGCTGGGGTGACAAGGGTCCGATGCGCAACACGGGCGGCTACGACCTGGCCTGCGGCTGGGCGTCGTCGGGATTCGCCAAGCGCCTGCACGACTCGATCAAGCATGATGCTCCCCCACAGCAGCCTCCCGCGTTCTACGACCTGCAGGGTGGTAACACGCTGGCCGGGGCGATCTCGACAGCACTGTTCAAGCGTGAGCGGTCGGGTCAGCCATCGATCGTCGACGTGTCGCTGTTGAACACGGCAATGTGGTCGATGTCGCCCGACCTGGTGGCCGCCCCATACATGCCGGGACCGATGATCACCGACCGAACTGCGCCGGGCAATCCGGTCGTCAACTGGTACAAGACGGCCGACAATCGGTGGTTCTACCTGGTGTTGTTGCAGGCCGACCGGTTCTGGGCCGAGCTGTGCGGCGTGATGAGGCGGCCCGATCTGATCGACGACGAACGCTACGCCAACATGGCAGTCCGGTTCGCCAACCGCGAGGAGTGCGTCCGCACCCTCGACGCCATCTTCGCGGCCGAGACACTCGCCGAGTGGCAGCGGCGCCTCGAAGGTTTCAGTGGCGTCTGGGCGCCGGTGCTCGACGTGAAGGAAGTTCACGATCATCCACAGGTGGGCCCCAACGGCTACCTACCGACGATCACCGACAACGACGGCATCGACTTCCGCGTCGTCGCCGCGCCGATGTCGTTCGACAACGAGCCGACCTTGCCCCAGGGCGCCTCACCCGAGTTGGGCCAGCACACCGAGACCCTGCTGCTCGACGCCGGCATGGATTGGGACGAACTCACGGCCCTGCGCGAGGCCGGCGCGTTCGGCTGAATCGCCGACGCTCTCGACCCGCCGCGTTGGACCTCACCGGTCCTTGGTGAGCAGCATGCAGCCGCCGAGCGGGCCACCTCCGGCACCGACGACGGCTACCTCGGCCCCCTCGACCTGGCGGCCCACCGCCTCACCCCGCAACTGGGCGCATGCCTCGTAGAGATAGCCGTAGCCGTGCAACCGACCACCGGACAGCTGGCCGCCGTTTGTGTTCAACGGGAGTTCGCCACCGATACCGATGCGTGACTCCCCCGCCGACAGCCATGGCCCGGCCTCACCCTTGGGGAAGAAGCCGAGGGCTTCCAACCAGGTGATCGTCAGGAACGAGAAACCGTCGTAGAGCTGCACGGTGTCGACATCGGCCGGCTTCAAGTCGGTACGGGCCCACATCATCGGCGCGGCATCGTGGGCGGCGGTTTCAGTCAGGTCGGCCCGCTGGTCCCACGAATTCCGCCCAGTCAACGCCGAGCCGATCGCCTCGATGCGCACGACCTGCTT
>JANMJD010000196.1:0-10432 GCA_031371195.1 Actinomycetes bacterium
GGTGGTGACGTCGACCTCGCTCATCGGGTTCGGTCCGTTGCGCAGATACCGGCCTGACAGTTCCGCCGGGAGTTCGCCGATCACGTGGAGGTCAAAGGCCGTGACCTCGTCGGCGACGGGACCATAGTTGCCGGCGAGATAGCGGCTTGCCGGTGCGGTGTCGAGCGCAGTCATGGTGATCTCCCTGGGTGGTCGTAACTTAGTTATAGATGTAACTTTGTTACATGGCCGCGCCGTTGTCAACCCCCCAATCGCGCGATTCGATGCTCGCCTCGGCGCTGGTGGTCCTGCGCCGCGATGGCGCAGCCGGGCTACGGGTCCGCGCCGTGGCCGAGCAGGCCGGCTGTTCCACGACGGGTGTGTACACCCACTTCGGTTCGAAGAACGGGCTGGTCGAGGCCCTGTTCGTCGATGGATTCGAACGATTCGACGCCGCCCTCGCCGAGGTGTCCGGCCTACCGACACCACTTGCCCATCTGGCGGCGGTTGCCGAGCGGTATCGGCACTGGGCGATCACCAATCCGACGCAGTACATGGTGATGTTCGGTGGATCGGTGCCAGAATTCACCCCGGGCGACTCGGCGCGCCACCGTGCGCTCCGGTCCTTCATCGATCTCACGGGCTGGGTGCACGCTGCGATGACATCAGGCGAATTGGTGGACGACGATCCCGCCTCGGTCGCCTACCACCTGTGGGCGACCATCCACGGCTACGTCATGTTGGAGCTGGCGTCGATGAATCCAACTGCGCACCGAGCCAACGCCGCCATCTATAGCGCCGGGCTCGACCGGTTGATCAACGGCCTGCGGATCGCTGCGCCGCCGAACCCGTAACACGGCGGGCAAACTCCAGCGACGCCGCGAAGATCGCCTCGAGATCTGGCGCTCCGATCCAGAAGTGGTCGGCACCGTCCACCGCCACGAGCTCCACGGGGACCCCGGCCCCCTCGAGTGCGGCGGCCAACGACACCGCCTGGCCGAACGGCACCATCCGGTCCTCGGTGCCGTGATGGATATGGAACGGCGGGGCTCCCGAATGGACGTGGTTCACCGGGCTGGCGGCACGGGCGAGGTCCGGTCGGTCGCTCAACGCCGCTCCGATCAACCTCGATTCGGGCGAATCGACGCCGTCGGGGTCGGCGTCCGACAGTGGGTGTTTCTGCGACGAGGCGGCCAATAGATCGGTCGGCGCGTAGTGCTCGACCACGCCACACACGGCACTGGAAAACCCGAGGTCGCCGATCTCCCCTTCGAGTTCGGGCCGGTCGCCGGTCAGGCCGACGAGGGCGGCGATATGCCCGCCGGCCGACTCCCCCCAGGCGACGATCCTCGTCGGATCGACGTTGATCGTCGCCGCGTTCGACCGCACCCAGCGGACCGCAGCCTTCGCATCATGCAGCTGAGCCGGGAACACGGCCTCCCCACTCAGGCGGTAGTCGATCGTGGCCACGGCAAACCCCGCGGTGGCGAGGCGTTCCAGTGCCGTCGGCTGCCATGCCTTGAACGCCCGTCCGAACCGGCGCCTGGTGCCAACCGCCCAGCCGCCCCCGTGGAAGTAGACGACGGCGGGCGTCGGATCGCCGGTCGCTGCGGGCAGATACAGGTCGAGTTGCAACGGTCGGAATCCGTCGACCGCGGCGTACTCGATGGCGTGATACATCGTGCTCCCGTCGCCCCGGGGCATCCCGGCAACGTCGAGATTCGGGGGCCAGTCAGCACACGGCGTGTCGGTCACTCCCGCATCCTGCCAGTCGGCCCGGCCTTCGTTTCAGCCGAGTGCCTCGGCCAGCAGCGACCGATGGTCGTCGCTCAGCGGCAGCTCATCCACCAAGGCGAGTCCGCCCGCGGTCATCTTGGCGGCGGTCTTGCGGATCACCTCGACCAACCTGGGGTGGTCGAGGCGGGCGGCGAGCAGAGACAGCTGCGTCTCGAGAAAGACCAGGCAGGCAGCATCCTCCAACGTCTTGGTCGTCGGATCGGTGCTCAGGTCGTCGCGGCGGATCAGCGTCCGTACCCGGCCGATCGTCGCCGCGCCGTACCCCACCGCCACCAACAACACTTCGACGTCACGGGCATGTCGAAGCTTCTGGTCGCGCCGCCACTTCAAATATCCCGGCCTCCCGACGGCATATTGGGCGCGGGGCAGCTCCCACCGGCGCAGGTGATGGGCCCGCGCCGCGATGCGCAGCGCATCATCGGCGTCGGACATCAGTCGGCAGACCCACTCGTCGGCAAGCCTCCCGTGGGCCAGGGCCAAGGGCATGCCGGCCCCCCGAACCGCCACGGTCGTCGGATCGAGGCTGTTGGCCGCGTCGATCGCGTCCAACGCCGCACCGAGCGACGGACCTGCACCACGACCGGAGAGCGTCAGACCGCACACTCCGACTCGCCGACGGCGGCGACGAACGGGCCGGTCTCGTCGTAATCGGCATAGAACTCGGGCGCATCCTCGGGCGACGGGAAGACGTCGAGGTCCTTGAGCGTCGCGGCGATCACCGATGCGCCGCCGGAACGGTCCATCCACGAACGGAAGGCCTCACCCGCGGTGCGCTCCTCGGAGAACCGGCGGATGACCCGCACCGCAGCCTCGGGTGCGGCCTTGGCCGGCAGGCGCAGGGCCTTGTCACCGAAGTGGATTTGTTCCTGACCGACATAGCCACCGAGCAACATCTGATAGCCCGGCGCGGCGCGTCCGTGAGCGCGTCGCTCGGCTCCCATGAAGCCGATATCGGAGATGTGGTGCTGACCGCACGAGTTGGTGCAGCCCGAAATGTTGATCCGCACCCCGCCGACCTCGGCGAGGCCTTCCTCCTCGAGACGGTCGCCGATCGCCTTGGCCAGGCCGCGGGACTGGGTGACGGCGATGTTGCAGGTGTCGGCGCCCGGGCAGGCGACGACGTCGCGGGCCAACTCGGCCCCCGGTCGGGCCATCGAGATGGCCTCCAGACGGGAGTACAGCACCGGAAGCTGGCCCTCGGTCAGGCCGCGGAACACCACATTCTGCCGGTTGGAGAGCCGTACGTCGGCCCCGAGCTCGCGCTGGATCGATGCCAGTGCCCGGAACTGGGCCGCAGTTACATCGCCGATCGCCGCATAGGCGACGGCCGAGACCGAGCCGTTGGCCGTACCGCGGATCACCGATGTGGCCACCCACCGGCCGAATGGATCCGTGGGGGTCAGCGCAACTGGAACTCCTTGACCGACGGCGGTTGCCTCGATCGTCGATGAACGTCCGGCGGGGGCGTCACCGTGCTTGGCGACGACCTCGGGGATTCCCCCCGGCCACGACGACGAGGCCGGCAGGGTCTTGCGCACCTTGAGCACGCGGCGACGTACCTCGTCGATGCCGAGCGTGTCGACCAGCCACTTCATCCGGGCGCGGAGTTTGTTGTCACGATTTCCGGCCTGATCGAACACCCGCAGCGCCGCCTCGATCGTGGGCATCAGATCTTCGCGGGCCGTGAAATCCTCGAGCGCCAACGCCGGGTGCGGGGTCGCCCCCAGGCCGCCGGCGATGTAGATCCGGAATCCGGCTTCTGGGGTGCCGTCGTCACGGGTGCGGGTACAGGCGATCACGCCGACGTCGTTGAACATCGCCTGGCCGCAATCGGTCGAGCAGCCCGAGAAGTTGACCTTGAACTTGCGCGGCAGGCGCTGGCCCAACGGGTTGCGGACGAAATGACGGAACGTCGCCTCGGCCCATGCCGTGACGTCGAGGTGCTCGTGCGGGCACGCACCTGCGAGGTGGCATGCCATCACGTTGCGGACGGTGTCGCCGCACGCCTCGCGGCTGGTCAGCCCGACGCCCGCCATCAATCGCATCACCTCGGGGACCTTGGTCAGTTCCACGTAGTGGACCTGCACGTTCTGGCGGGTGGTGATGTGCCCCCAACCCCGTGAGTACGTCTCGGCGATATGACCCATGAGGTCGAGCTGTTCGGGGGTGATCGTGCCGGCCGGGAGCTTGATGCGGACCATCTGGTTGGTCCCACCCTGGCGCTGACCGTAGATGCCGTTGTTCAGGCGCATCACCCGGAAAACGTCCTCTTCGATCTCGCCGGTGAGGTACTGCTCGATGGCCTGCTCGAACCGCTCGATGTCGCGCTGCTGCTCGGCATCGAGATCCCGCGGTGCGGGAATGACCGGGGTGATACCCATGATGGCCTCCTGAAAGGTCGACGGCGCTAAATCCGACTAGTCCGGTCAACTTTAGCGGGGCCGGAGCCGATGCCCAAGGGGCTATTCGGGCGGCTACTCCCCCGGATGCTCCCCGATCTCGCTCAGCGCGTCACGCAACGCCATCCGCAGGCGGCGCACGTGATCGGCTCCCAGGTGGGCGACGAGGCCATAACCCGGCCGGCCGACCTCCTCCAGAGTCAGCACAACGCGCGGCTCGGCATCGTCGTAGTCGTCGCTGATCGCCACCGCCCACGAAAGCTGGGCAGCATCCTCCGCCCCCGCCGGCACATCGTCGGGGTTGAACGGATAGTCATCGATCGATCGGCGCATCTCCCCAGGGTGCCAAGTTCCAATCGATTTCCGCTCTTTCAGACTGGTCAGTCAGCCGATCGCACCGCGTCGTAGGCGGCGGTGATCAGCGCCGCCGAGCGGACACCGCCGATGACGCCGGACTCCATCAGGTTCATCATGTAGGAGATGACCATCCGGCGCTCGGTGTCGACGATCACCATCGAACCGCCCCAGCCGCCCCAGAAACAGATTCGTCCCTGGGGAATGTACGGCGCGGTTTCCGGAACGGGCAGGCCGTACCCGATGCCGAATCGCAGCGGTGCCATCAACACCTGATCGGGTCCGAAGGCCTGCTCACGGAAGATCACGTCGATCGTCTCGGGCGACAGCAACTTCACGCCGTCGAGCGTGCCGCCGTTGGCCACGACCGACTGGACCCGGGCAACCGAGCGGGCATTGCCGTGACCATTGGCAGCTCCGATGTCGGCCCGCCGCCAGCCCTCGGTCCACGAATCCGCCGCATCGGCCAGCGGCCCGGTGAGGGTTTTGACGACGACCATGTCGGGATCGAGCGAGTCGAAATCGAAGGGCAGCGGGGGCGGAGGCACGACGTTCGACACCCGGGGATCGTCCTCGGCCGCGCATCCGATCTGAAAGTCCGCGCCCAGGGGCCCGGCGATCTCCTCGGCGAAGAACTGTTTGAGCGACCGCCCACTGACCCGGCGGATCACCTCGCCGACGAGATGCCCCTGATTGAGCGCGTGATAGCCCGAACCGTTGCCCGGCTCCCACCACGGGGCCTGTGCCGCGAGCATCGAGGTCGACTTCTCCCAGTCGTACAGGTCGGCGACGGTCACCGGTTGAGCCCATCCGGACACGCCCGAGGTGTGCGACATCAGGTGCCGGACGAGCACACCCTTCTTGCCGTTGGCGGCGAACTCGGGCCAGTACTCGGCAACCGGCGCATCCACATCGAGCAGCCCGCGCTCCACCAGGACCAGCGCGCTGAGGGCCATCATCGTCTTGGTCGTCGACCAGACGTTGGTGATCGTGTGCTCGCCCCATGGCACGGTCTTGCCCGGGTCGGCCCACCCCGACCACATGTCGACCACGAACTCACCATCGATCGTCACTGCCACCGACGCACCGAGATCGGCCCCCGATTCGACACTCGCCGACAGGAGGTCGGACATCGCCGAGAATCGCTCGTCGCAGAAACCGTGAATCGTTGCCATCGAAGCCCCCAATTGCCATCGTCGCTGATCGACCCCGACAGTACCCGCCGGCGACCCACGCCCGAGATCCGCCGGACCGGCGAATCCTCGTAAACCGACGTGTCTCGGCGCGGCCGGTTCGCTACACTCTCGGAGCCGCCCAGATGGCTCAGTCGGTAGAGCAGCTCACTCGTAATGAGCAGGTCGTGGGTTCGATTCCCACTCTGGGCTCCAGCTCAGCGGCAGTCTTCGTGATCGACATCCAGATCCTGTGCGATTTGCAGCGGGTAACGCCAGGTATCCACCACCGCTGGACGGCATCCTTCGCACGAGCGACCGGCGCCGTTGTAACGGTCCGTTTCATAGATTACGTCGGGCTGCGACACACCCGCAGTAGCAAACGGACGGAGACGGGATCTTCGCTACGCGAACGACGACCTCTCCGGTGCATAGATCGACGGATCGGCCGCAGTCGGCAAGATCGCGGCGGAAACCGTGAGGATCATCACCGCTGCTCTCTACGGCCCACCGCCCATCGGCTGACCGTCGAGCCGTTCTGCGATCCGCGCTGGATCCGAACAGGTTTCCCAGACTTGAGCGTTTGCCGGGCACCCGAGGTCGCCCAGGCGGCTCCACACAGACTTGACTGCGGCGCGAAAGTGGCGCTGAGCACTCGTAGTCCGGGTGTGAACCGCACTGGGCTAATCGAAGTCTCTCGACGCCACCTTGTGCATCACAGGGGTGGCGTTAGGTTCGGCGAGCCGTCAGAGTGTGTACGTGACGTCGGCCCCGCAGAACGCTTGTCCGGCGCCCGATGAGCTGGCGTAGATGTAGTACACCGCGTTCGGCCCCACCGGTGGATGCACCTTGAGCGTGATGTTTCCGGTCAACGCGCTCGCGTCACTGTTGAGTGGCGCCACCGAGTCGTCGATTTCGGACACCCCTCGCACCGTGGCGTGATAGAGGTAGAAGCTCGTCGAGTCCCCGCCGACAGCCGAGTCGTCACGGTACCGGATCGTCACCGTCGTGATCTGAGCTCCGGCCGGCAACTCGAGCGGCATGAGCGCCTCCGCCGCAGGCGGCATGTTGAGACAGCCGAACACGTTGCTGTAGCTCGGACTGATCCCGGCCGTCCCCGCCTCGACACGGACGGCCGAGTACCCGGAGTATGAGATCGTCGACCCCGCCGGAGCGCCGGGAGGGGCGACGGGCTCGTAGTAGCCGACGATGTCGATGATGATGTCGACGGTGCCGGCGTCGTTGTAGACCTTGATCTTGCCGTCCACCGAGAGCTTGCTGTCGACCTTGTTCGGAGTCGCCGCCTGATTGGCGACCCAGTTGTTGGTGGACGCGTTCGGTTGGGGCGCGTCGGCCGGGAAGATGGTCAGGTAGCTCTGCGCCGAACCGTTGACCGTCGTGACGTTGGCGGCGACGCCAGTGGCGCCGACCGGGATCGTGCAGTTCCCGTTGGCGCCGCGCACGGTCAGGGTGACGACCTCACGCACGGCGAGGGGTGTGCTGCGTCCACCCGTGCTGTTGGGGGCCGGACGAGTGTCGTAGAGCCGACACGGAGTGACAGGGACGAACGACGATGCACCGCTGCTCACGGCATGGGCGAAGAGGATGCCGCCGCTGCCCAGTGAAACGGCAACAGCCGCTCCGATCGCCGCCCACCGTGAACGCCAAAGTCCGCCTCGTTGGTTTTTCATTCTGGTCGCCTCCTGTTTCGCCACCGGTTTGTGTCCGGTGATTCCGTCGAACTCTACGCACTTGCTGTCGAGCCGATTTCACGCCCGCGCGTCGCCAAACGGTCGACGAGGTCGGAGCCGAGCACTCGCCTCCACATCAGCCTTCGTCGAGGAATCTGCTGATCAGACGGGCAACGGTGCCGGGCCGCTCGAGCATGAAGCAGTGGCGGGTGCCGTCGATGACAACGCTGCGGCCGTCGGCGACCGTCGCAGCCAATGCGGCGGACATCGCCGGGGTCGATCGAGGATCATCACCTCCGGCGATGGTCAACGTCGGCGCAACAATCGTCGGGACCAGCGAGGCGATCTCGGTATCGCCGACGGCGAAGACGGCGTAGGCGTCGGCATACGCCCGCTCGTCGTTGGCGGACATCGTGGCTCGAACCTGGGCGACGACATCGGGATGGGCCCGGGCGAACGCCGAGGAGAACCAGCGGTCGATAGCCGCGTCGACCGTTCGCGCGTACCCGCCGGCGCGTACCTCGGCGACCCGCTCGCGGACCGCCCGCAGCTCCTCATCGGTCCGCCCGAAGACCGAGCCGAGCAGCACCAGTCGACGCAGCCGCGACGGAAAGGCTGCGGCGAAGGCCTGGGCGACGAGGGCGCCGAGCGAGAAGCCGCACAGATCGATGCACGGATGTTCATCGACGACCTCGACCAGCTGATCGACGAACATCCGCAGCGAATACGGGCCCGGCGGATGAGGACCCCGACCGTGCCCTATGAGGTCATAGGTGACCGCCTCTCGGTCCGGCGCCAACGCGGCAACAGTCGAATCCCACAGGTGACGGTCGAGACCGACCCCGTGCACGAGCACCAGCGGAACACTCACGAGCGAGCGGCGAACGCCGGCATCACCTTGTCGATGAACAGGCGAAGCGAGTGCTTCTGGGCATCCATCGGCGCGCCGTAGCTCGGGCAGTAGATGAAGTCCACACCGACGCTCTCGTACATGGTCAACTTGGCGATCACCTCGTCGGGTGTACCGAACATCAGGTTCTCCCGCAACATCCCCGGGTCGTATTCCGCCCGATGACCGAGTCCGTCGAGATCGACCGCTTCGGGGAACCCGTTCGTCACTACGCCCACCCCTTTGAACAGGTTCTCGAACCGTCCCGCCTGGCCTTGCAGGGAACGGAGATACACGTCGAGGTCGTCCTCTCGTTCGACGACCGCTGCGTAGCGCATCGCCGCCTGCCTCGGCCGCGGTGTGCCCGGCGGACATTTCGCCAGGGCCGAATCGAGCCGCCCGACATAGGCGACCAACTCCGAGAACGGCCTGGTCAGGGGCCAGCACATGATGTTGCAGCCGTTGGCCACGGCCCAGTCGTAGGTGTCCGGGTCGCGCGCCGCGACCCACACCGGCGGATGCGGCGACTGCAGAGGTTTTGGGCATGCCGTCGCCTCGGGGAACGACCACAGGTCTCCCTCATAAGCGAAGTCTCCGGCCCAGAGGCCGCGCACGACGGGCAGGATCTCGCGCAGTGCCGCAGCTGCGGACACCGGATCGGTTCCTGGCTTCATCCGATCGAATTCACGCTGATACGCACCCCGACCCAATCCGAGCTCGACTCGTCCGCCGCTCAGCAGATCGAGTTGACCGACCTCTCCGGCGAGACGGATCGGGTGCCAGTACGGCGCGACGACCACGGCCGTGCCCAACCTGATCGTCGTGGTATGTGCCGCCCACCAGGTGAGCAGGGCGAAGGGCGACGGGGTGACCGACAGTTCGATGGCATGGTGTTCGGCCGCCCAGGCGATCTCGAATCCGCCCGCCTCGGCCATCTGGACCATCTCGAGCGTGTGGGCCAGGACAGCACCCATGTCCTCGGCCGGATTCATCCGTTCGGGGTTGATCGCCAGACTGAACTGCATCGGACCAACTATCGCGCGGGTTGGGTATCACGGATCGGTCTGTTTGGCCGTATACCCGCCGAACGGTCCGCTCATCGGCCGACCGGGTTCGGTTCGGCGAGAAGACTGCGGGGCTACTCTCGGTCCCATGATCGACACCCCGACCGCACAGGAACTGGCCGACGATCTGTCCGCAGCACGTACCGATCCGACCGCCATCGTGGAGTCCGCGCTCGATCGAGCCGCCCAGAGCCGGTCCGTCTTCCTGGCAACGCTGGCGTCGTCGGCCCGTGACGAAGCGTCGGCCAGCAGCGTTCGCCATCGCCGAGGGGAGACCCGAGGGCCGCTCGACGGCGTCCCGATCGCCTGGAAGGACCTCTTCGACATCGCCGGAACGGTCACCACAGCGGGATCCGCGTGCCTCGTGGACGCTCCCCCGGCGGCCACCGACGCGCCCGCGGTCGCCGCCTTGCGAGCAGCCGGCGCCATCAGCATCGGCAAGACCAACCTGTCCGAGTTCGCCTTCTCCGGGCTCGGCCTCAATGCCCGTTTCGGCACGCCGACCGTCGACCGCCCCGGCGTGGCCACCCGCATCCCCGGTGGATCGTCGTCGGGTTCGGCCGTCGCCGTCCGCTGCGGCATCGTGCCCGTCGCGATGGGCACGGACACGGCAGGGTCGATCCGCATACCGGCCGCCTTCAACGGCTTGGTGGGGTACAAGAGCAGCTCGCTGCGCTACGACACCACCGGGGTCTTCCCGCTCGCGCCGACGTTCGATTCGATCGGCCCGATTGCCCGCACCGTGGCGGATTGTGTACTCGTCGACCAGGCATTGCGACGCGCCCGAACACCGATCACGTCGACGCCACTGGCCGCCCACGCCTTCGTCGTCGACTCCGGGATCCTCGACGATCCGGTCGTCACGGGCATCGTCCGCGACAATCTGATGGCTGTCGTCGAACGGCTCATCGCCGCCGGGGCGCGAGTCGCCACCCGCCCGGTCCCCGCCATTCCCGAGACCCGGGCATGGCTCGACGAATTGGGTTGGGCCGGCGCGGCCGAGGGCTACCGCGTGCATGCCGATCGACTCGCCGGACCCGACCGCGAGCTGATCGACCCACGGATCATGGCCCGGCTCGAGCTCGGC
>JANMJD010000198.1:0-8624 GCA_031371195.1 Actinomycetes bacterium
GAGTGTTCTTTGCGTTTCGGGTTCTTCTCCGTCGGCAACACGGTGAAGTCGTCGGCCCACAGGGCCTGGGCAGTGGGGACTCCGGCGGCGTCGGGGGTCAGAAGCTTGGCTCGCAGCGCCGCCGTCCCGGCGCTGACCTCGGCTTCCAGGGTTCCTCCGACCGCACCGAAGGCCACCCGGCGGTATGCACGGGCGATCAGGGAACGGTCATCCATTGCTCAAGTATTAGCGCCGAGATGTTCGGGAAGTATGGCGGCCGCTCCAATTGGGTAGCCTGACCTGCCTCACGCCGAGTTCCTCCAGGAGGCTGAAGGTTCATGTCGGGTCACTCCAAATGGGCGACGATCAAGCACAAGAAGGGCGCCGTCGATAAGGCGCGCGGCAAGCTGTTCAACAAGCTCGCCCGCCAAATCGAAGTGGCCGCTCGCGAGGGCGGTGGCGACACCAGTTCGAACGCCACGCTGCGCACGATGGTGCAGAAGGCCAAGGCAGGCCAGATGACCAACGATGCCATCGATCGGGCGATCAAGCGCGGCACCGGTGACAACGGCGGGGCCAACTACGAGGCGATCATGTACGAGGGGTATGCCCCGGGGGGTGTAGCGCTGATGATCGATGTCCTCACCGACAACCGCAACCGCACCGGTTCCGAAGTCCGCAACATCTTCTCCAAGATGGGCGGATCGATGGCCGAGCCCGGTGCCGTGGGCTGGCAGTTCTCGCGTCGGGGCATCGTCATCGCCGACGGCTCGGTCGCCGAGGATGACGTGATGATGGCCGCTCTCGAGGCGGGTGCCGACGACATCGTCCGCGATGGTGATTCATGGCGGGTGTCATGTGAACCGCAGGCCGCCTTCGATGTCAAGGCCGCGCTCGAGGGCGCCGGCATCGCCGTCTCATCGGCCGACTCCACGATGGTCTCGTCGAACATGATCGAGGTCACCGACGCCGACGAGGCCCGCAAGATCCTGCGGATCATGGACGCGTTGGACGACAATGACGATGTGCAGGATGTGTTCGCCAACTTCGACATCTCCGACGACGTGCTCGAAGCGATCGGGGGCTGAGGGTGAGCCTCTCGATCGGGGATGCCGCCCCCGATTTCACCCTGCCCGGCACGGGCGACCGCAGCTACAGCCTGTCGGATTTTCGCGGCAAGCCGGTCATCCTGGTCTTCTATCCCGGTGACGACACCCCGGTGTGCACCAAGCAGTTGAACTCCTACAACGACGATCTCAGCCAGTTCGCCGATCTCGGCGCCCAGGTCCTGGCATTGTCGGCGCAGGATCTCGAGAGTCACGCCAAGTTCGCCACCAAGCACGGTTTCCAATTCCCCCTGCTGGCCGACACCAGCAAAGAGGTGGCCGGGCTCTACGGCACCCTTGGTCCGCTGGGCTTCCCGCGTCGCAGTGTGTTCGTCGTCGATGCCGACGGCATCGTCCGCTACGCCCACCGGGCGATCGCCGGCCTGACGTATCGTCCCGTCGCCGAGTTGGTCGGGGTGCTCAAGCAGCTCTGAATCCGATCTGTCACAAACGTCGTCCCGCCGTCGTCGAGCAGTGTGGAGGTTGACATCGACATGACAGACGTACTGGTGATCGGCGGTGGAATCGCCGGGCTGTGTGCCGCAGCCGAGGTGGCGAACGCGGGGCACGGGGTCGAGGTACTCGATGCCCATGCCATCGGCGGCAGGGCACGAACGACGGATGTCGGCGGGTACCTGCTCAACGTGGGTCCGCATGCGGTGTACCTCGGCGGGCCGCTGTACGCCCAGTTGACCGAATGGGGCATCGACGTGCCCGGAGGAACCCCGCTGACCGACGAGGGCTACCTGAGCGTCGGAGAGGAGCTTCATCGCTTTCCCGGTGGACCCCGGTCCCTGCTGACCACATCGGCCCTCGGCGTCCGCAGCAAGGTGCGGGCCGGCAAGCTCCTCGCCGGCCTCGCCAAGCTCGACACCCGCCGACTCGTCGGTCGAACGGTGAGCGAGTGGATCGCGGACCAGCCCGCAGACCTGCGTCAGTTCCTGCTGGCGCTCGTGCGGGTGAGCAGCTACACCGATCTGCCCGATGAGTTCGATGCCGGGGCGGCCGTGGCACAGATCGTCATGTCGGCGACGACCGGAGTGCGCTACATCGACGGCGGGTGGCAGACGATCGTCGACGGATTGCGACGCTTCGTCGAGGCACACGGTGGCGTTGTCCGCGAAGGTGCCCAGGTCTCGGGGATCGCGCCGGGATCTGACGGAGTGGACGTCCATCTGGCCGACGGCACCACCCGGCGGGCGCGTCGGGTCGTACTCGCCGCCGGTGGGCCCGAACTGGTCGCCCGCCTGGCCGGGCGGCCGGTGGCCGGCGCCGATCGGCTCGGCCCGCCGGTCGAGGCAGCCTGTCTCGATCTGGGATTGCGCACCGTCCCGTCCAAGCCGTTCATCCTCGGTGGCGATCGGCCGCTGTATCTGTCGCTGCATGCTCCGACGGCTGCGCTCGCTCCGGGCGGGGGCGCGGTGTTGTCGATGATGCGTTACCTGCGCCCGGGATCGCCGGCTCCGGATCATGCTGCCACCCGACGTGAACTACGGGCTCTGGCCGCCATGGCCGGCGTCGGCAACGATGACATCGTGCACTATCGGTACCTGGCCCGGATGACCGTGTACCACGGTGTGCCGCTCGCCCGCCACGGTGGCCTCGCCGGCCGCCCGTCGATCGACGCGTTCGGTTCGTCGGACGTGTCGATCGCCGGCGACTGGGTCGGTCCCGTCGGGATGCTCGCCGACGCCGCCGCTGCCTCGGGCCGGGCTGCCGGTCGGCGCGCGGTGACCGGGTAATCACGCCGTGTCGCCCACCGACGAACCAACCGCATTCTTCCAGGCCGAGCGGCCCCGCCTGGTCGGGCTGGCGTACCGCTTGCTCGGCTCGTTGACCGATGCCGAAGACGTCGTCCAGGAGGCATGGCTGCGATGGTCGACGGTTGATCACGCCGATCTGGAGCGTCCGGCCGCCTGGTTGACCACGGTAACCAGCCGTATCGGCATCGATCGGCTGCGGGCCCGGCGCCGCGACCGGGTGGAGTACGTCGGGCCATGGCTGCCCGAGCCGCTGCTGGCCGACTCGGTCAATACCGCCGCGGCACCCGATCCGGCCGACGTCGCCGCCCTGTCCGACTCGTTGACCACCGCATTTCTCGTGATGCTCGAACGTTTGACGCCGACCGAACGACTGGTGATCCTGTTGGCCGACGTCTTCGGCGAGTCATTTCGATCGGTGGCCGAGGTGACCGGGCAGAGCGAGGACGCCTGTCGCCAACTCGCGGTGCGGGCCCGCCGCAAGATTCGCACCGCCGATCGACCGTCACGGTCGCGTGACGACGAGCGGACCCGGGCGATTGCCGGGGCGTTCCTTGCCGCCACGCTGGCCGGCGACCGCGATGCCGTGATGGCCCTGCTCGCACCCGGAGCGGTGCTTGTCAGCGACGGCGGGGCCCATCGCCATGCCGCTCGGCGACCGGTGGTCGGTCCCGAGCGGATCACTCGTTTCGTGACCAATCTGGTCAAGCGGCTGCCCGACGGGATCACGCTGCACCCGACCGCCGTCAACGGCTCGACCGGGTTGCTGGTGCGGCTCGATGGGCTCCCGTGGTTGGTGCAGTCGTTCGACATCGTCGACGACCTGATCGTGCGCATCCACTACCACGTCAATCCCGAGAAGCTGGCCGCCGTCGATCGGGTGACGGCCTTGCGTTGATCCGCGCCGCGGCCGGGCGAGCGGGCTAACCTCGTACGCGTGTTCGTGATCTCGCCGGAACTGGTCGTCGGACGGGTGCTCGGCATCGATCCGGGGTTGACTCGCTGCGGCTATGCCGTCATCGACGGAGGCACCGGCCGCACCGCCACGCCGATCTCGCTCGGTGTCATCCGCACGCCCAAGGAGATGCCGCTCCCGCAACGGCTCGCCGTGCTCCAGGTGGAACTGGCATCGTTGATCGCCGAGTTCCGACCGGCCTCGGTCGCCGTCGAGTATGTGTTCTTCCAGGTCAACGTACGTACGGCGATGAGCGTCGGCCAGGCGAGCGGATTGGCGCTGGCGGCGGCGGCCACCGCCGGCTGCGAGGTGATGCAGTACACGCCCAACCAGGTCAAGGAGTCGATCACCGGTTGGGGAGCGGCACCGAAGGATGCCGTGCAACGGATGGTGCAAACTCGTCTCGGCCTGTCCGCCCCGCCGAAACCTCCCGACGCAGCCGATGCCGCTGCGCTGGCGTTGTGCCATCTGGCGGTCGCCCCGATGCAGGCGAAGGTGGCCGCAGCGATGGCGGCCCGGCGATGATCGGCTCGCTGCGCGGCTCCGTGCTCGAACGTACGGGTGACTCGACGGTGCTCGTCGAGGTGGGCGGCGTCGGGTATCTGGTCACGGTGACGCCGCGCACACTGGCCGAGCTCGAGCCGTCGTCGAACGCCTTCCTCCACATCCATCACCACATCCGCGAGGACGCCCAGACGTTGTTCGGCTTCCTGGCCCGCGACGAGCGAGCCACGTTCGAGGTGCTGATCGCCACGCATGGGGTGGGACCGTCGTTGGCGATGGCGATCCTCGGAACCCATCAACCGCGGGCGCTCGTCGACATCGTCATCAACTCCGACCTCGGGTCGCTCACGCTGGTCCCCGGCGTGGGGAAGAAGACCGCCGAGAGACTGCTGGTCGAACTCAAGAACCGCCTGTCCCTGCCGGTCATCGATCCCATCGGGCTCGGCGGTGGAGGCGGTAGTTCCGTCGTCAACGATGTTCGTGAGGCGTTGACGGGGCTCGGCTACACGCCACAGGAGATCAGTGAAACGCTGCGCGACCTGCCGGTGAACGGCACCGATGCGTCGACGCTGCTGCGTGACGCGCTGAAATCCCTGGGGGCGCGACGTGCGTGAGGAGTTCACCGATCCGGGCATCACCGGCGATGCCGAGATCAGCGACGAGGCTGGCCTGCGACCCAAGCGGCTCGCCGAATTCGTCGGCCAACGCGAGCTGAAGGAGCACCTGACCATCGTGTTGGAGGCGGCCAGAATGCGGGGCAAGCCGGCCGACCATCTGCTGCTCGCCGGACCGCCCGGGCTGGGTAAGACCACGATGGCCTCGATCGTCGCCGCCGAGATGGGCGGGCACATGCACGTCACGTCGGGTCCGGCGATCGAACGCAGCGGCGATCTGGCCGCCATCCTCACCAAGCTGGAGGAGGGCGATGTGCTGTTCATCGACGAGATCCACCGGCTGTCGCGGGCGGTGGAAGAGATCCTCTATCCGGCGATGGAGGACTTCCAGCTCGACATCGTCGTCGGCAAGGGTCCCGCGGCGTCGTCGATCCGCCTGACGCTGCCGCCGTTCACCCTGGTCGGGGCAACGACCCGCACCGGGATGATCACCGGCCCGCTGCGCGACCGGTTCGGCCTGGTCGCCCGACTCGACTTCTATGCCGACGACGAATTGGAGTCCATCGTCCGACGGGCCTCGGGCATCCTCGGCGTCACCATCGACCGCGAGGGGGCATGGGAGATCGCCCGAAGGTCGCGTGGCACGCCCCGAATCGCCAACCGCTTATTGCGTCGGGTGCGCGACTACGCCGAGGTGCGCGGTGACGGCACCATCGACGTGGTGACGGCCCGCGAGGGATTGCGCGTCTTTGGCGTCGACGGTCGTGGGCTCGACAAGGTCGACCGGGCGATCCTCAAGGCGATCTGCGAGCAGTTCGGTGGGGGACCGGTCGGGCTGTCGACCCTGGCCATCTCGATCGGCGAGCAGACCGAGACGGTCGAGGACGTCTACGAGCCGTTCCTCATCCAACAGGGCATGATCGCCCGCACGCCTCGGGGCCGCATCGCCATGCCGGTCGCCTGGGAGCATCTCGGACTGAGCATTCCCAGCCGCATCGCCGACGCGCCGAACCTCTTCGACGGGTGAAACAGGCCGGCCACATACCGGCCGGGTGGCGGGGATCGGGTGCTGAGCAGCGGCACAATGTCGGGGTGTTGGATGCACCTGCTGTCTTGCCGCTCGACGAACTGCCCTGGGACCACCGGTTCACGTCCGGGCTTCCCGGCGACCCCGACCCGTCGAATCGCCGCCGGCAGGTGGGCGGGGCGGCGTTCAGCAGGGTGAGGCCCACCCCGGTCGCCGTGCCCACGACGCTGTGCTGGTCTCCCGAGGTAGCCGCCCAACTCGGGCTGCCGGCCGAGGTGTGCGCCTCGCAGGAGTTCGCCGAGGTGTTCGCCGGCAACCGGGTGCCTACGGGTGGCGATCCATATGCGATGTGTTACGGCGGACACCAGTTCGGCAACTGGGCCGGCCAGCTGGGCGACGGGCGGGCGATCGCCCTCGGGTCGATCATCGCCACCGACGGCACGAACCAGACGTTGCAATTGAAGGGTGCGGGGCCGACCCCGTACTCACGTACTGCCGATGGGCGGGCCGTGCTGCGTTCGTCGATCCGCGAGTTTTTGTGCAGCGAGGCGATGCATCATCTCGGAGTGCCCACGACGCGCGCATTGTCGCTCGTGGCGACCGGCGACGACGTGGTGCGCGACATGCTGTACGACGGCCATCCGCGCCCGGAGCCGGGCGCGGTGGTCTGCCGGGTGGCGCCTTCGTTCACGCGGTTCGGCAACTTCGAACTGCCATCGTCACGACGCGACGTGGCCCTGTTGACCGAGCTGGTCACCTACACCGTCGCCAACGACTTCCCCGGAATGTGCGCCCCCGACGCCTCGGTGCCCGATCAAACCGTGGCGTTGTACGCCGAGGTGTGCCGCCGCACCGCTCGTCTGGTGATCGATTGGATGCGCGTCGGCTTCGTGCACGGGGTACTGAACACCGACAACATGTCGATCCTCGGCCTGACGATCGACTACGGGCCGTACGGATGGCTGGAGAACTTCGATCCCGGTTGGACGCCCAACACCACCGACGCCGGCGGCCGTCGGTACCGCTACGGCGCCCAGCCGACCATTTGTGGCTGGAACCTCGCCCAACTCGCCAATGCCCTGGTCCCGCTGGTCGGCTCGACCGACCCGTTCCAGGAGGTGCTCGACGAGTACATGCGGTCCTACCAGGAGTTGTACCTCGCCATGACATGCGCCCGTCTCGGCTGGGGCGTGCCGCGCCCGGTCGGCGACACCGAGATGATCCGCGAGCTGATGGCCCTGTTCGAGCGGTCCGAGACCGACTATCCGATCCTCCATCGCAGTCTCGCATCGGTCCCCACCGATCCCTCGGCGGGCGATGACGAATTGCTGGCCCCGTTGAGCGATGCCTGGTATGCGCCGGATCAAATCACCGGCGAATTGCGCGCCGCCTGGCTCGGCTGGCTCCGTGGCTGGGGACGGCGGGTCCACGACGGGGGAGTGGTCGACGACAACGACCGCCGGGCGACGATGAATGCGCTGAACCCGAAGTACGTGCTGCGCAACTACCTGGCCCAGGAAGCGATCGATCTCGCCGAGGCCGGCGATATGTCGCGTATCCACGAACTCCTCGACGTGCTCCGCCGGCCGTACGACGACCAACCGGGCCGTTCGCAGTTTGCGGCGCGTCGACCTGACTGGGCCCGCCACAAGGTCGGCTGCTCGATGCTCTCCTGCAGCTCGTAGCGCCCGTCACAGGCCGAGTCGGGTGGCCGCTACCATCTCGCAGCCAGTCGGCGACGATCTGCCCTATGGTTACCGAGTGTTCGTGAACGATGGCAGCGGCGAGGTGCAGGTGTTTGTGTATGCCTCGACCGGCATTGATGTGAGCGCCCTGGCGGTGGGGCAGCGCGTGCGGGTGGTCGGCTTCAGCAGCCAGTTCGACACACACTACGAGATCAACCCACGCATACCGGGCGACATCAGCCCAGCCTAGAACCAGTGCCTTTCAAATAAGGACGCGCTCCAGACTTCGGAAGTCTTGAATCGGGCACCACTCGTACTGGTCCCAACGAGGGGAGTCTGCGCGGATTGCGTCCTCGGCGAGTCGTCGTGCTTGCCGCGCCTTCGTCCCCGTCGGCCGCCTCAGTGGGCGCCATGAGCGGCCGGCAGCGGCGATAAGTGGGTCGGCATTGGCGAGCAGGGACCGTCGAGCCAAACGCGCCTGCGCGTTTGTGCCTGTCAGGGCGAAGACCGCGGCGAACAGGACAGTGACTGCCACGTAGCTGCTCATGCGCTCCAGCGTCGCACTTGGGACGCCTCGCACTTGGGACGCCTCGCACTTGGGGCATCGCTATGAGGTGCGGTACGGCTTCCGCTACGACAAGCGGCAATCCCACGTCCGCCACCGAGCCTACGTCGGCCGTCATGCCTGCGAGGCGTCTGTTATGTCAGCCGACTTCCGTGTGGGCAACCAGCGTCCGCAAGCGCATTTGGAATGGATACGGTGCGCTGCCAACGCTGCACTTCAGGCCGGATATGTGCGGGTCGATGGTCGTGATTGTCGAGTGATATCGAGTGGTCGGCTCTGGCGGAGGCGACCGCCGCCGTCTTGGTCGCTCTCTGCCTCTCGTGTAGTCGTCCGGACTGGTTGCAGAACGTGACGCTGGTCCTGGTCGGTGACCAGGACCATCCCGATTTGCAGCCGGGGTTGGTGGAATTCAGTTCGGTGCTGGTCGTC
>JANMJD010000369.1:0-24162 GCA_031371195.1 Actinomycetes bacterium
TCGCCTTCAATCGTCGAGAGGTCGTGACGTACTGCGTGCCGCTGATCAGGGCAAGGGCGACGGCGAGCCACAGCAGACCGCGCCACAGCCAGGTGGCGATGGCGCTCGGATCGACGGGCATCAGCGGGCTGCTTGGGCCAGCGGTTCGGCGACCAGGTCGGGCCCCATCGCGTCGAGAATATGCACGTCGACGAGCGACCCGACCACCAGCGACTCGGGCACCTGCACGACGCCGTCGATCTCGGGCGCCTCGCGATGGCTGCGCCCGATACCCGGCTCATCGATCAACACCGTCTGGGTCGTGCCGATCAGGTCGTCGCGGCGGGCGGCAGTGATGTTGTCCTGCATCTCGCGCAGCTCGGCGAGCCGCTCGTTCATCAGCCCGGCGGGCACGGCGCCGTCGAGGTCGAAGGCGTAGGTGCCTTCCTCGGGCGAGTACGCGAAGAAGCCGCACCAGTCGAGCTGGGCACCCTCGACGAACCCGAGCAGCTGATCGTGATCGGCCTCGGTCTCACCGGGGTAGCCGACGATGAAGTTGCTGCGGAACGCGGCGTCGGGAGCGAGCGCACGGATGTCGGCGATACGGCGCAGGAAACGGTCGCCGTCGCCCCAACGGCGCATGCGGCGCAACAGCGGCTTGGAGACGTGCTGCAACGACAGGTCGAAGTACGGCACGCCCGAATCGACGATCACGTTGATCAATTCGTCGCTGAGATCGGATGGGTACAGGTACAGCAGGCGGACCCGATCGACCCGGGCGGCAACGGCCTTGACCAACGGCACGATCGAGCCCGCCCCGAGTTCGCCCGGGCGGTCCTTGCCGTACGAGGCGAGGTCCTGGGCGACGAGCACGATCTCGCGGGCTTCGAGCTGGTCGACCTCGGCGAGGATCGATGCGACGTCGCGGCTGCGCTGCGGACCACGGAACGACGGGATGGCGCAGAAACCGCACGAGCGGTCGCAGCCCTCGGCGATCTTGACGTACGCCCACGGCGACGTACTTTTCGGCCGGGGCAGGTTCAACAGATCGAGGAGCGGGATCTCGGTGGCCAGGGTGAGACTCCCGCCGCCACCGATCGACTTGCGGCCCATCGCCACCGGCACGCCGAACCCGGCCACCTGGTCGACTTCGGGGAGCGCCTCGGCCAACTCGGTGCCATAGCGCTCGGCCATGCACCCGGTGACGACCAGGCGCGATCCGGCCGGCCGGCGATCGTCGAGCGCGAGGATCGTGTCGATCGACTCCTTGCGGGCATCCTCGATGAAGGCGCACGTATTGACGACGACGAGATCGGCACCTTCAGGATCATCGATCGCCGTCATCCCCTGCGCCAGCAACGTGCCGATCAGTTTGTCGGAATCGACCTGGTTCTTGGGACACCCCAATGTCTCCACATAGAACCGATCAGCCACGTCGGCCAGGCTACCGGCGCCGGACGACCCCGCCGGACTTCAATCGGCTGGTGTGACGGGTACGGCAATCACCGTCGAGCGGAACTTGCCCATCAGGTGGGCGCCGGCGCGGATCGACGGGTACTTCGCCGTCTCGTCGTCGGTCAGGCAGGTCACCTCGGCGTCCCAGTTGGCGTTGTGGAAGAAGGCGATGCTGAACCGCTCGTTGCCATCAGCGGTGATCGGCGGGTTGACGACCCGGTGCAGGGTCGAGCGCCACCGATCATTGGTCCAGCGCGCCATCAGGTCACCGAGGTTGACGACGAATGAATCCGGCCGATAGGGCACCGGCACCCAACGGCCGTCCGCGTGGAACACCTCGAGCCCACCGGGCGCGGCGTCCTGCGCCAGGATCGTCAACGTGCCGTAATCGGTATGGGCACCGGCGCGAAGCTGGCCGGGCTCGGGGACGACGGCCTGATGCGGGTAGTGGAGCATTCGCATCGCCGAACCGTGGCGGTCGATGAACGGTTCGAAGAAGCCGTCGCCGAGCCCGAGCGCCACAGCACAGAGGCTCATCAACCGGGCCGCCAGCGCCGACATCGCCTGGTAATACGCCTCCCATGCCGGGCGGAACCCGTCGATCGCCGGCCAGAGGTTCGGGGCATATACGGCCCGCTCGTCGGGGTCGTCGATCTCGTCGATCGGCCGACCGGGACCGGCGATCGGGCCGATGACGTACGACTCCTTCAGGTCGGCAGCTCCTCCTCGCCCGAGGGAGTACGACAGCGCCTCACCGGCCACCGGCGAGTAGCCGTACGGGTAGCCGGGTCGGGGCATCGCCACCGACATCTTGTCGGTGATCGGTGCAGCGAAGAACCGCTTGCCCGCCTGCCATGCCCGGTTGACGATCGCCGGCCCGACTCCGTGGCCGACGACGGTGAGGAAGCCGACTTCACGACACGCCACATCGAGAGCGGCCCCGACTGCCGCCCGATCAGTCGCCGACCCGTTGACGAATAGCTCGAGATCGATCGATGGGATCATCGCCGCATCAGTTCGCCGTGCCGAGCGCGATCACTCAGAGGTGGGCCAGGCGCAGGCCGTCGTAGCCCCAGGGGACCGAGACGAGTTGGCCGGTGCCCGACATGGTGATGTAGGCCGTGCGATACGACCCGCTGCCGTCGTCGCCGAAGCAGATGTTGGTGGTCATCAGGTCGCCGGTGCCGATGTGCTGCAGGACCTCACCGTCGGGTGAGATGACCGTGATCCCGCCGTTGACCAGGGTGGCGACACACACGTTGCCGGCACCATCGACAGCCAGCGAATCGAGCAGTTGATATCCCGCAAGCCCGGCCAGACATGGCCACGGATCGGCAAGTGCGGCCTCCTCGACGACGCCGGGGCCGAGCACCCGACGGCGCATCACCCGACCCGAGTGGGTCTCGGCCCAGTAGAGCACGGTGCCATCGGGTGACAGCCCGATGCCGTTGGGCGCTTCGACCGGGAACACCGCCTCGGTGATCGACGATCCATCGCACGTGGCGTAGTAGATGCCGGTGAGATCGCTGGTCCGGGCGTGATGGTCGCGGATGCCGTGGTCGGTGAACCAGAACCCGCCGTGGCCGTCCATCACCAGATCGTTGGGAGCGCGCAGGGGGTGATCGCCGCAGGCGGTGTACAGATCGGTGATCTCGCCCGTGGCCAGATCGACGCGTTGAATGCGCCCGCCGATGTACGCCGCCGCATCGAACGGCCCGGGGAACAGGAAGCCGCCCAGATCGACGCATGTGAAACAGCCGCCGTTGTTGCACAGGTACAGCGCGCCGTCGGGGCCGATGGCCGCCCCGTTGGGCCCGCCGGCGATCTCGGCGATGCGTTCCTTGGTGCCGTCGGGATGCACCCGGGTGAGGCATGGCCCGAACATCTCGACGACGATCACCGAGCCGTCGGGCATGGCGATCGGACCTTCGGGGAAGCGCAGCCCCGATGCGACCGGCGTGAGTTCCGACATGTTCGACCCCCCGAGATTGACGGCCGATCCCCCGACCGGCTCATGGCGATCATGACACGACGCGCCGGTAGCGTGCCCACCCGTGAGCGCCAACCCCCATCGCCTCGCGGACGACGACGCCGCCACGTCGACGCGACCGACGGCACCGACCGCGGCGGAATCGGAACGACTGCGCCAGTTGCGGGGGATGAAGCGGCTGGCCACGGGCCTGCTTGTCGTCGCCACCGTCGTGTTCTTCATCGCCAAGGCCAACGAGGAGCACAGCACCTGGGTCGGCTACGTCCGAGCGTTCGCCGAGGCGGCGATGGTCGGCGCGCTCGCCGACTGGTTCGCCGTCACCGCCCTGTTCCGCCATCCGCTCGGGTTGCCGATCCCGCATACGGCGATCATCCCGAAGCGCAAGGATCAGATCGGCCGCAGCCTCGGCGAGTTCGTGCAGGGCGAGTTCCTCACCCGCGAGGTGCTGACCGAACGGCTCGCCGGCCTCGGGGTCGGCCGCCGCCTCGGCGCGTGGCTGGCCGAGCCGGCGAACGCTCACCGAGCGGGCGACGGGCTGGCCGACGCGTTGCGCGGCACCCTCGAGGTGCTCGACGACGCCGAGGTGCAAGGCGCCCTCGAACAACTTGTCGAGCGACGGATCCGGTCCACCCCGGTCGCGCCGTTGCTCGGCAAGGCCGTCGATCTGACCGTCGAGGGGGGCCACCACCAGCGCCTCCTCGACGCCACGCTGACCGCGATCGGCAACTTCCTCGATGACAACCGCCTGGTCATGCGCGACAAACTTGCCCGCGAGTCACCGTGGTGGGTGCCCGAACCGATCGACGACCGCATCTTCGACAAGATCTTTCTCGGCGTGAAGTCGTTCCTCGGCGAGGTCGTCGCCCACCCGACCCACGAGGTGCGCTCCGCATTGGACGAGCGCATCGTCGTCTTCGCCCAGCGCTTGCGCGACGACCCGGAGATGCTCGCCAAGGGCGAGGAGCTGAAGGACGAAGTGCTCAATCATCCCGAGATGCGGGCCTGGATGAGCACATTGTGGGGCGAGGTGAAGGGTTCGTTGATCGAGGCGTCGTCCAACCCGCACAGCGAGTTGCGCGGCCGGATCGACAACGGACTCGCCGCCTTCGGGGAACGGCTGACGACCGATACCGAGATGCAGGCCAAGATCGACGACTGGGTGGAACGAGCGGTCGCCCACGTCGCCGAGAACTACAAGACCGAGGTCGCCGACCTGATTGCCGGCACCGTGGAGCGGTGGGACGGCGAGGCGACGAGCCGCAAGATGGAACTGCAGGTGGGGCGTGATCTGCAGTTCATCCGGATCAACGGCACGCTCGTCGGTGGTCTCGCCGGCCTGGTCATCCACCTCGTCGGCAAGCTGGTGTAGCTGCCGGCTCCCGCTCCGGCCCCGATCCGAGCAGGTCGCCGAACTCAGGGTGCGGCCAGGCCGCGACGTTCGCGGATGCGCCGCTCCGCGGTGCCGAAGCACACCGAGTCGATCACCACGCCGATCACCAGGATGATGATCATCCAGGCGATCACACCCTTGGTGTCGTTCAGATCCTTTTCGAAGCTGAGCCGCGTGCCCACCGACGGCTTCTTGGCGATCACCACCAGCAGCTCACCGGCCATCAGGCTGCGCCAGACGAAGGCCCAGCCCTGCTTGAGACCGGCGACGAACGACGGCAGGGCCGCTGGGTGGTGAGCTCGGAGACCGGGCGGTCCTCGCCCGGCACCGGAGCACTCGTCGCCGAACCCGGTGCCGGATCGGTGACGCTGCTGCTCCCACACGAGGCCAACAGCATCATGCCGGCTGGGGCGGCTGTGGCGGCGAGCTTCCAGCGGTGGATCAAACGAAACAATGGAGACCTCATGTCCTTGTTCGTCGGGGTAGGCGTTGCCTGTTGCGAGCGTTGTAGGGACACGAGCACTCTCGGTATTTTACGACAACCAACTAGGAAATCGTAATTTACGCCACCGGTTCCTTCGCCCTGATCCACATACAGTCGGGCCATGCATGCCGTCGTCTGCTCCTCGTTCGGACCCATCGACCAGCTCACCGTCGACGAGCGCGACCCATCGCCGTGCGGCCCCGGCCACGTCCGCGTCGCCGTTGCCGCGGCCGGCGTCAACTTCGTCGACAGCCTGCTGATTCAGGGCCGCTACCAGGTGAAACCGGCACTTCCGTTCGTACCGGGGGGCGAGGCCTGCGGCCGTGTGACCGAGATCGGCGATGGGGTCACCGCCCACCGGATCGGCGACCGGGTGTTCGTGATGTGCGGCATGGGGGCGATGGCCGACGAGGTGGTCGTCGGCGAGCGTCAGGCGCTGGCCGCACCGCCCTCGCTCAGCGACGGGCAGATCGCCACGTTCTTCCAGAGCTACATGACCGCCTGGTTCGCCTTGCGCGAGCGGGCCGCTGCCGTCGCCGGCCAATCCCTGCTGGTACTCGGGGCCGGGTCGGGAGTCGGGCTTGCGGCGGTCGACGTCGGCAAGGCACTGGGACTGCGGGTGATCGCCGGGGCGTCGAGCGCCGACAAACGGGCCGCCGCCCTGGGCATGGGAGCAGACGCCGTGGTCGACACCACGATCGAGAACGTCAAGGAACGCGCTCGCGAACTCTCCGGCGGCGGCGTCGATCTCACGTACGACCCCATCGGCGGCGAGTTGGCCGAACAGGGGCTGCGGGCCATTCGCCCGGGTGGGCAATTCCTGGTCATCGGCTTCGCCTCGGGCACCATCCCCCGGCTGCCCGCCAACCTCGTCCTGCTGCAGAACCGCAACGTCACCGGAGTCGATTGGGGTGGCTGGGTGGGAGCCAACCAGGCCCGCAACTCCGAACTGGTCGCCGAGGTCTATGCGGCGATCGCCGACGGTCGGCTCCACCCGGTCGAGCCGACGGTGTTCCCGTTGACCCGAGCCGCCGAGGCGATCACCGCACTCGCCGAGCGCCGGGTGACCGGCAAGGTCGCCTTGCGTCCCTGACGGACCGGGTCAACCCCCCGGTCGAACCCCAGACAGGTCAACCCCCAGTTCAATCCCCACAGGTCAACTCGAGGTGTTCACGCGGGCCCACGCCGCATCCCACAACGCCTCGACCTCAGGCGAGATCGGGTCGATGCGGTATCCGATGGTGACCTCGGCGTCGTAGACGAGGGTGCCGAGCAGATGTTCGGCCACCCCACCGCTCGTGGTCAGGTCGTAGGCCGATGGGTTGGTCACGGCCGGTTGGTAGCCGACGAAGTCGAAGTTGGCGCGGGCAGTGGCCGGGGCGAGCAGGAAATCGATCAACTGGTGGGCAAGCACCCGATTGGCCGCACGGGCCGGGATCATCATCAAGTCGTTCGAGATCGGTGCCCGCGTCGGGTGCCAATACCCGAGGATCTCGGTGGTCTGGCCGGGCTGGAGATAGTTGCGGGCGGTGCCCATATCCCCCGACCAGGCCTGCTGCATCAGCGTCGTGCCGTTGGGAATGTTCTCGTAGGAGTAGATGTCGAAGACCGGTTGCATCGAAGCGACCAGTGTCTCCAACACCGCGGCCGCGGCGGCGATCGATGCCGGATCGGCGACGTTGAGGTCGGTGATGCCGTTGACGAGCAATCCGAGGGCCAGACCGTCGCGCACGTCGGGGAGGATGCCCACCTTGCCGGCGTACGTCGGGTCCCACAACAGCGGCCAGGCGTCGTCGCGGTTGAACAGGCTCTCGCTGACCTGGTCGCGCCGATAGCTGATCCCGGTGGTGTAGACGCTGTAGGGCATCGAGTAACGCGCCCCGACGTCGTAGTACGGGCTCTGCAGGCCGCCGAGCACGTTGCCGGCGTTGGGAATCAGACTGCTGTTGAGCGGTTGGATCGCCGAGTCGACGACGAGCCCCGTGATCACCACCGACGGCAGGCCGATGACCAGGTCGAACGTCGTCGTACCGTCGCGCAGGGCCGCCTCGGCCTCGGCGACCTCGTCAAAGGTGGTGATCTCGACGGTCGTGCCCGTGGCCGACTCGAATGCGGCAATCACCTCGGGGCCGATGTAGTCGGGATAGATGTACAGCCGTAGTGGGCCCGCTTCCGGCGCAGCGCCGGCATCGACGGGTTCGAGGCCGTTGTCGGGCAGCGTCGCCGGGCGGTCGACCCGGGCGTAGTCCACGCCGGGTGCGAACGTCGCCGGCACACCTGTCGTCGCCACCGACGCATCGATGGCCGCCGGCGACGACAGCGGGTCGGCCGTCGTGGTATCCACCCCGCCCGATGCCGGTGGCCCGGAAGGCGTCGGAGCCGTCGAGGAGGTCGCCGACGAGCCGCTGCACCCGGCCAACCAGAGTCCCGACCCCCCGGCCGCCAACGTCCCCGCCGCCTTCAGGATCGCCCGGCGTGACCATTCCGCCCTCACGCCGGGACCAAGACGAGTTCGACACGGCGATTCTTGGCCCGGCCGTCGACCGTCGAGTTGTCGGCGATCGGTTCGACCTCACCGCGGGGCTCGACCACGAGGCGAGTCGGATCGACCCCGGCGCCCACCAGATACGCCAGTACTGCGGCGACCCGTTGCTGGGAGAGGGCGAAGTTGTAGGCCTCGCTTCCCTGGTCGTCGGTGTGGCCCCTGATCAGCAGCTTCGAGTTGTCGCCATTGCGCAACAGCGACGACACCACGTCGAGCGTCGGGCCGATGCCTTCGAGGAGCTTGGCTCCCCCGGCATCGAACAGGGCGGCGGTCGGCACGTACAACGGAACGGTCGTCGGTTGCGGCGCAGACGCGTCGATCGTCAGCTCGCTGGTCACCGCTCCACCCTTGCGAAATGTCATCTCATCGACCATGCGCTTCGCTGTGGCTTCATCGGGGACCGTCCCACGCAGGTACATCGTGCCATTCTCGATCACCGAGAAGGCGGCCGCCGCCTGAGCCACATCGGCCGGGACCGACAACCGCGGTGCGCCGACGACGGCGAGCGCCGGGGTGGCGGTGGCTGTCGTCGGTGGCGCGACCGCGTCGTCCGTCGGCGCGACGACCTCGTTACTCGTCGTCGTCACATCGGCGACGACGACCGTCGAGGAGACCTGACCAGGGTTGTTCGGCGGTGTGACGGGAGCGCCGACCACCACCGTTTCGAATACGATCGGACCACTGGCCTGTCCCGACGAGCTGCCCGAGCGCCACACGGCGACGCCGACGGCCCCGAGGCCGACCACCAATGCCGCTACACCGAGGCGACCCCGTCGTCGCCCGCGATCCGATGCCGTCGCCCGCTTGTTCATGTCCGCCCTCGTGTCAACACGATGCGAGAATAGTCACCAACTGACTACCGTGGGTCGCGGCCCTCGGCCTCGATCAGTTCGTATTCCTCGACCGTCATCAGCACCGACCGCGCCCTGGAGCCTTCCGACGGCCCGACGATGCCGCGTTGTTCGAGCAGATCCATGATGCGCCCGGCCCGGGCGAAGCCCACCTTCAGCTTGCGCTGCAACATCGACGTGGAGCCCAGCTGGGAACGCACGATGAGTTCCATCGCCTGTCGCACCAGCGTCTCGTCATCGTCGTCGTCCGTTGCGGCATAGGTGCCTGCGCTGCTCCCGGCCGAGCCGCCGGCATCATCACCCTCGATGTTGGCGACATAGTTGACCTCGGGCGCCTGTCGCCTCCAGAAGCCGACGACCTTGCGCACCTCTTCCTCGCCGACGAACGATCCCTGGATGCGCTGAGCCACCGACGAGTTGCCGGGGAGTAGCAGCATGTCGCCCTTGCCGACGAGTTTCTCCGCGCCGGGTTGATCGAGAATCACCCGGGAGTCGGTGAGGCTGGAAACGGCGAACGCCATCCGGGCCGGAATGTTCGCCTTGATCACCCCGGTGATCACGTTCACACTCGGCCGCTGGGTGGCGACGATGAGATGGATGCCGACGGCGCGGGCCTTCTGGGCGATTCGGGTGATCGACTCCTCAACGTCACGAGCGGCGATCATCATCAGGTCGTTGAGTTCGTCGACCACCACCACGATGTACGCCAGGCGCTCGAACGCCGTCTCGGCACCGGGTTCGGGCACCAGCTCACCCCGGTCGAACGACGCGTTGTAGCCGGTGATGTCGCGGAAGCCCACCTCGAACAGCAGGTCGTAGCGCCGCTCCATCTCGCGTACCGCCCAGCCCAGGGCGTTGGCCGCCTTCTTCGGGTTGGTCACCGGTTGGGTGAGCAGGTGCGGCAACTTGTTGTACTGCCCCATCTCGACCTGTTTGGGGTCGATGAGGATCAATCGCACCTGGTCGGGGGTGGTGCGCATGAGCAGTGACGTGATGATGCAGTTGATCCCGCTCGACTTGCCGGCGCCGGTGGCCCCGGCGATCAGCAGGTGGGGTGTGGTCGACAGATTGAGGAACACCGCACGCCCGGCGATGTCCTTGCCGATCGCCACCTCGAGTGGGTGGCTCAGGGCCTTGGCCTCGGCCGAGGCCATCAGATCGCCGAGGGCGACGAGTTGGCGGGTGTGGTTGGGCACCTCGACCCCGATCGCCGACCGGCCGGGGATCGGGTCAAGGATGCGCACGTCGGTGGCCGCAGTTGCGTAGGCAATGTCTCGTTGCAGACTGGTGATTGCCGCCACCTTGGCGATACGGCCGTCCTCGTCCTGCATCAGTTCGAGTTCGTAGCGGGTGACCGTCGGGCCCACCGTCATCCCGACCATCTTGACGTCGACCCCGTGCGAGCCCAAGGCATTGCACAGCGCATCGCCACGGGCCTTCACCTCGGCGGTGTTGATCACCTGATTGGTGCTGCGCTCCAGGCTCGACAACGGCGGGAGCTTCCAGATGCCAGGCCGGGCGCCGGGTCCGAGGGCGAGCTCACCCTGATCGCCATGGGCGGCGCTGGCCAGTGTGGGCGGCGGCAAGGCGCGCGCCGGACGCGCCTTGGGTTCGCCGGCGATCGACGGGGGCAGCATCGGCCGCTTCATCTGCGGCGGCGGGATGTCGTCGGGATCGTCGAGCGCGGCGTCGTAGACGCGGGGGCGGGCGGGTGTGGGGTCGCGTTCGCTCGACAGGGTCGAGACTTCGCCGAGAGCCTTGCGAGCCGCCCGGCCGAGCGGTCGGGCGACGCCTTCGGCACCGCGGCTGACCAGGTCGGCGGCGGCCCGCACCGAGGTGCGGGTGAGCAGTAGCAACGCCCCGATCAGCAGCGCGACCAACAGCACCGTGGCCCCGGCGGTGGCCAGCGCCCGCTGCAGCGGCACACCGACGATCGCTCCGAACCACCCACCGCCGTCGTTGAGGGAGTCGAGCGTGGTGACCAGTTTGTCGGGCCCTCGCGCCAGATGCAGCAGCCCGAGGAGCGCGAGAGCAAGCCCACCGCTGGCCACGGCAACCCGCACCCGGTGTTCGAAACGCTGCTTGCGGATCAGCGCCGCCCCGGCCAACCCCAATCCGATCGGTACGAGATACCGACCGAGCCCGAACAGCCAGCCGAAGAGATCGCTGATTCCCCGACCAACCGGGCCGGCGACCTTCAACCAGACGGCCAGGGCCACGAGTACACCTCCGGCGATCATCAGAATGCCGAGCAGGTCGCTCTCGTGACCGGCCACCACCTCACGGGCGACCACACTCGCCGACGGCTTTCCGGCCTTGCGGCGAGCGCCGGCCGGTTTCGAGGCCGGCGCGGCCGAACGGCTCGTGCCGCCGGCCTTGGCCGGGGCCCGTTTCGGGTTCTTGCCGGGACGCGTCGCCCCGAACACCCGCTCCGGGTCGTTGGCGGAACCCTTGGCGCCGCTCGGGCGCGATGATCGTCGGTCAGATGCCCGTTGGGCCATGGCCCCAGGGTACCAACTGGGCGCGCGAGCGTTCGTGACCACCCGAACCCGACGGCCGATCACCCCGTCGCACTACGACTGGGCGTTGGGAAGAGCCCCGACGATGGCCCCCGTGGGACCGAGGATCACCTCGAACGTGCCGCCTTTGGCGCTCGTCAGTAGTGCCCGCCAGGCCAACCCCACCGGTGGGGCGTCGAGCAACCCCAGGCGCGTCAACCGGCTGTCGGGCAGCTCCTTGGCCAACAGTCCATCGAACGTGGCCACCGCGTCCAGGTCGACTCCGCCGATGGTGAAATCGGTCGAGTCCTCTACTCGTGCCGTCGGCGCGGCGGGCGCCTCGAGTTTGCCGCCGCGGTACACATAGGCGAGTTCATCGGCATCGTCGACGGCGACGAACAGATTCACCAGATCGGGACCGACGTTGATCTCGGTGTAGCGCTGCGGCCCACCGCGGGCCGATTCGACCGCGTGGACCGCCGGCGCCACCTCATCGAGGCGGAGCAGGGTCGACGACGCGGCCTTCGAGCCCCCACACGCGAAACAGGCGGCCACGGCGATCAACGCCCTGGCCGCCCGCCCGGGAGTCACGCGCCGACGCCGCCGAGGATCTTGCTGATATCCAGCCCCTTCATCACCTTGCCGAGGCCACCGGTCGGCACGGTGCCGCCGGGCGTCAGGTGATTGACCAGATTCGGGAGCATCTTGGCGAGGCCGCCCTTGGCCGCGTCGGTCGAGACACCGGCCTTGCCCGCGAGTTGGCTGAGCATGTCGCCACCGAGCGCCGACTCGACCTCATCGGGGTGAAGCTCGGCATTGGGGCCGGTACCCACCCAGCTGTCGGCCTTCTGACCGAGGCCCGCTCCGGTGAACTTCTTCAGCAGGCCGGCGAGACCACCGAGGGCGCCACCGCCCAGCAACATCGGAAGCAAGGCATCCATGAGGGGATTGCCTGACTTCGGGGCCTTCTTGCCCAGCAGTCCGCCGAGCATGTCCATGAGTCCCACGATGGGCTCCTTTCATCGGCGATCAACCTTCGATCGCACGATGCGCCAGGCTAGGGCGTCGCGACCGCTGCGCAACGTGATAGGTCCATCACGCCTTGATGACTCGTATCACGACCCGATCAGGCTTCCATCACGACGGGCACGATCATCGGTCGGCGTTTGGTGCGCTCACTGACGAACTTGCCGGCCGCCTTGCGCACGTCGCGCTCCAACGCGTCGACATCGCGCACGCCCTGGGCAAGGGCCTTCTCGACGGCTTCGGCCACCCGGTCACACGCCTCGTCGAGCAAGTCCTCGGCCTCGGGGGCGTACACCCAACCCCGGGTGATGATCTCGGGGCCGGTGAGCACCTTGCCGGTGCCCACGTCTACCGTCACGATCACGACGACGACACCCTCCTCGGCGAGCAGCTTGCGGTCGCGCAACACCCCTTGGCCGACGTCGCCGACGATGCCGTCGACGTAGAGGTAGCCGGCCGGGACGCGGCCTGTACGCGCCAGGCCCTCGTCGGACAACGTCAGTTGATCTCCGTCCTCGCACTGCAGCACGTGGTCGGGCGCCATCCCCATCGCTTCGGCGAGGCGGGCATGGGCGAACATGTGGCGATACTCGCCATGAACCGGCACGAACCACTCCGGCTGCACGATCGAGTGGTAGGTCTTGAGTTCGTCGGCCTGGGCATGGCCCGTGGCGTGCACGTCGGCGATGCCCGAATGGACCACCTGCGCACCGGCGCGCAGCAGGCCGTCGATCACCCGGTTGACGTTGGTTTCGTTGCCCGGAATGGCATGACTCGACAGGATCACCGTGTCGGTGTCGCCGATCGTCAGCCAGCGATTGTCGCCCCGCGCCAGCAGCGACAACGCCGACATCGGCTCACCCTGCGAGCCCGTCGAGATGATGCAGACCTTGCCGGGCGGATACTTGTCGATCGTCTCGATGTCGATCATCGACGACTCGGGAATGTCGAGCAGCCCCAGGTCACGCGCCATGCGCACGTTCTTCTTGATCGACAGACCGAGCGTCGCGATCTTGCGCCCCTCGCCGATCGCCGCCGTGGCGATCTGTTGGATGCGGTGGATGTGGCTGGCGAAGCTGGCCGTGATCACTCTACGATCGCGTTGCGCGGCGAAGATCGCTCGCAGCGTCGCCCCGACCGACATCTCGCTCGGGGCGTAGCCGGCCTCCTCGGCGTTGGTCGAATCGGCGAGCAGCAGCCGGAAACCCTCGGTCTTGGCGATCTCGCCCAGCCGGGCCAGGTCGGTGCGCCGGCCGTCGACCGGGGTGAGGTCGAGTTTGAAATCGCCCGAGTGGAGGATCACGCCCTGGGGCGTGTGCACGGCAATGGCGTGGGCGTGGGGCACCGAGTGGGTGACCGGGATGAACTCCACGTCGAACGGACCGATCTTGCGCCGCTCTCCGTCCTTGCACACGATCAACTCGGTGCGACCGAGCAGGCCGGCCTCCTCGATGCGGTTGCGAGCCAGGCCGAGGGTGACCGCCGATCCGAAGATGGGGAACGACAGCTCGCGCAGCACGAACTGCAGCCCGCCGACATGGTCTTCGTGGCCGTGGGTGGCGACACAGCCGACGATGCGGTCGGCGTTCTCGCGCAGGTAGGCGAAATCGGGTAGCACCAGATCGATGCCGTGCATGTCGGCGTCGGGGAACATCAGCCCGCAATCGATCATCAGCAGCTTGCCCTCCTGCTCGATGACCAGGCAGTTGCGGCCGATCTCTCCGAGACCGCCAAGAAATGAGACACGCACAGGATCGCTCATGAGGGTTCCCACACTACGCGGGTCATCGCCACTCGACATGCGATCCCACGTGATCCGCAGGCCCAGGAGCGCGGATCACCTGGCCCGACAGGCGTCCTGACGATGATCGACACGGTGGACCGCGACCATCATCGTCTCGTCCTCGATCTCGTAGACGATCCCTCGGCAATCGGAACCGTTCGATTGGTCATGGACCAGAATTCCAGTCGACCAACGAGTCCGGTGTCGCAGAAGTCAGCTGGGGCGGTGGGGCCACGCCGCCCGCCACGTTTCGAGGTTGGCGTGCACCTCGCGGGCGCGCGGCTCCAGCCAGGCGGGGGGCGGGCCCATCGGCAGGCGGGCCTCGCCGACGGGAACGCCGAGCAGGTTCATCATCACCTTCGACGGCAGCGGGTTGGGGGCATCGTCGCCGGTCTCGTAGGCGAAGCTCTCGAGCATTCGGCTGTTGACGAGCCTGGCCCCGACGAGATCACCCTTCCCCCACAGGTCGAACATCAGTTGGTGATCGTCGGCCGTCCAGTGCGTGGCGACGCCGATCACACCGACCGCCCCCGAACCCAGCAGCGGGAGCGTCATCACATCGTCGCCCGAGTAGACCTCGAATCCGTCGGGCGCCGACGAGATCAGCGCCGCCGTCTCACCGGGGTTGCCGGCGGCGTCCTTCAGGGCGACGACGCTGGGCACGTCGCGGGCGAGCTTCAACAGGTTGGCCGTGGAGATCTTGCGGCCGGTGCGCACCGGGATGTCGTAGACGATGACCGGCAGATCGGTCGATGCGGCAACCGCTTCGATATGGCCGACGATCCCTGCCTGCGACGGCCGGCTGTAGTACGGACACACGGCGAGAATGGCATCGACGCCCAAGGCTGCCGCCTCTTTCGTCAGATGCACCGAGTGGGCCGTGTCGCTGGTCGTCGTGCCGGCAACGAGCGGGATGGTGACGACCTCGCGGACGGCGGCGAACAGGCTGAGCCGTTCGTCGTCGGACAGCACCGGCGATTCGCCGGTCGTGCCGGCGATGACGAGGCCCTCGTTGCCGTGATCCTGCAGCCACTTGGCCAGGGTGCGGGCCTTGTCGAGATTCAGCGAGCCATCCTCGTCGAAGGGAGTGACCATTGCGGTGAGAACCCGACCGAACCGTGCCATTTCGTGACCGAACCTTCTGTAGCTGCCGGCAATGGCCACCCATCGCCGCGGCCATCCATCGTAGTGAAGGTCGCCGCTACCGCCCGCGTTCGATTTCGCGGGCCCGTCAGCCCGGTCGGCGACCCCAGATCAGGATGCGCTTGAACGGATAGAAGTACGGCTTGCGATCACCGATGGTGTCGAGCAGACGGCTGCGATAGTCGAACAGGAAGTCGTCGTACATCTCGGCCGACAGGAGCGACTTGAATCTGGTCAGCGTCGTTCCCTTGACCCATTCGACGACGTCACGGCTCGACTCGAGCAGATGCCCGTACACCTGCAGTCGCACGTGCTGACGCTCGAAGCCCAGCTCATGCAGTAATTCGGAGTACTTCTCGGGACCCATGACGTTCGTGGCGACGGGGTCGTCGGGCGGCCAGCCGCCGAACGCGTCGATATACGGCTTGCGGGTGGCCACCGACATCGCCACCCGATGCGAGGGTTGATCGGAGTTGGCCGGCACCTGGACGGCGAGTTGGCCGCCGGGGGCGAGCGCCGCCGTCCATTGCTTGAGGACTTCGACATGGTTGGCCACCCACTGCAGCGAGGCATTGGCGATCACCAGGTCGTGATCCGCGGCGGATGTCCACTCGGCCATGTCGCCCCGCTCGAACCGAATTGATGGCGACGCGTGTGGCGCCGCCGACTTGAGCATCGCCGCCGAATTGTCGATTCCCGTCATCTCACCGATGGCCAACCGCCCGACGATGGCGGTGGTCAGTTCACCGGTTCCACACCCGAGGTCGACCGCCCGGCCGATCGGACCGGGCTCCAGCAACGTGACGAGGTCGAAGAACGGTTGCGATCGCTCATTGGCGAAGCGCTGGTATTGGGAAGGACTCCAGGCATCGGTCACGACTTGTATGGTACTTGTATCGTTGCCCGATGCACAGTCGGGAGTATGCAAGTCTGTCCCCCACTACACGCAGATCGGACCCGGGGGAACGATGACCGCAACGCAACAGAACTCGTCGGAGGCCGGCGAGAAGGGGCTCAAAGGCGGGACACTCGGCCTGGTGGCCGTCATCGTCATCGGCGTTGCCTCGACCGCCCCGGGCTACAGCCTGGCGGCCAGCATCGGCTTCGTCACCGGCGAGGTCGGGGCCAAGGCTCCGTTCGTGATGCTCGCCGCGTTCGTACCGATGGCTTGCATCGCTGCCGCGTTCTACTATCTCAACAAGGCCGACCCCGACTGCGGTACCAACTTCACCTGGGGTGTGCGGGCGTTCGGCCCCAAGGCCGGCTGGATCGCCGGCTGGGGCTGCATCGTCGCCGACCTGGTGATCATGCCCAACCTGGCCGGCGTCTCGGGTCAGTATCTGATGCTCCTGTTCAAGGAGGACTGGGCCAACAACATCTGGTTGACCACCTTCATCGGGATTCTGTTCATCATCGCCATGACATGGATCTGCTGGAAGGGCATCGAGCTGTCCGCCCGCAGCCAGGTGATCCTGCTCGGCACCGAGTTGGTCGTGCTGGCCCTGTTCGCCGTCATCGCTTTGGCCAAGGCCTTCGGCAACGGCGTCACCAAGATCGCCCCCAACGCAGAGGGCGTCGACACGACGTATCAGTCGGTGAAACCGAGCCTGTCATGGTTGACACCGGGCGGTCTGACGAGCTCGGGGATCATCGCCGGCCTGGTCGTCGCGGTTTTCATCTACTGGGGATGGGACACCTGCGTCTCGGTCAACGAGGAGGCCGAGGACTCCTCGCGCACGCCGGGCCGGGCGGCCGTGCTGTCCACCGTCATCCTGCTGGCGATCTATCTGATCGTCACCTACGGATGCGTCGCCCTGCTCGGCCCGAACTTCGTCAGCGACCATCCCGACGAGGCCATCTACGACCTCGGCAAGGTGGCCCTGCCGACCATCATCCTCAAATTGCTGGTCATCGCCGTGCTCACGTCGGCCGCCGCCTCGTGTCAGACAACAATCCTGCCGGCGACGCGAACGATGCTGTCGATGGGCGCCCACCGCGCCGCACCGGCGAAACTTGCCCGCATCGACCCGGCCCGGTTGACACCCGACTTCTCCACGTGGCTGTTCGGGGCGATCTCGATCGTCTGGTACCTCGTGCTGGTGATCATCAGCCACAACACGTCGACCGACGCATACTCGGCATCGATCGCCGCGGTGGGTATGGCGATCGCCGTGTACTACGGACTTTCGGGGGTCTCGTGCATCCTCTACTTCCGGCGCCACCTGTTCAAGTCGCTGAAGAACTTCGTGCTCATCGGTGTGCTGCCCGGATTCGGCGGCGTCGTGCTGCTCTACGTGTTCGGCAAGACCGTCTGGGACGCCCGCAATGCCGACTACGGCTACGGCACCCTGTTCGGTATCGGCACCGTGCTGCTCATCGGTACGCTCCTGCTCGTGTTGGGTATCCCGCTGATGCTGTGGTGTGCATCCAAGTTCCCGCGATTCTTCAGCTACGCCCCCGATCCGCCCGACCTGGTCAAGGACCCGAGCCGCGACGACACCCTTGCCGCTCCTCTGGGCACCTACACGAAGGCGGGGCGGCGATGAGCGGCATCGTGGTCGGCGTCGGTGGCGACGGCAGCGGATCGGCTGCGGCCCGCACCGCCGCCCGTGTGGCCGAGATGATGAACGTACCGCTGTACCTCGTCTTCGGCTACGAGGCAGTGGCGATGGGTCCGCGCGGCGGCGCCCTCGAGGAGCAGATCGCCGCCGTTGGCGAGCAAGCACTGGGTGAGTTGCGCGACGAACTGGCGGCCGCCCGGCCCAACCTGACGATAGAGATCGAACTGGTGCGCAACCGCCCCGTCGACGCCCTGGTCCAGGCGGCCGAGGCTCGGGGGGCCGACGCCATCGCCGTCGGCCACGGGGGAAGCGGACCGCTGAAGGCCGCGCTGCTCGGGTCGATCACCTACGAGATGGTTCACCGCGCTCCGCTGCCCATCCTCGTCGTCCCCGACGAAGACGAATAGCTTCACCGCCCCCACGGCGCTGGGCCGCGGCCGCGGGACGTCGTCAGCCGTCGCCGTCCCCGTGGTTTTGGAGGGGGTATTGTATTACGTATGGGGAAAACGACTCGACGGTGAAGGCCACACCGTCGCTGCGGCGACCGACCCGCAGCCACTGCTCACCCGAGACTCCGTCGAAGGCATCGCCAAGGTCGTCGGCCGCCTCGATGAGTTCGGTAGCGACGATCGCGGGGTCCTGCTCGCCGTAGCGATCGGCGATCGCCGTTGCGTCCTGATCCCAATTGGGAAACAGGGGATCGTCCTGGTCGAGCATCAGACCGAGGCGATACCGGTAGAGCCGCACCACGTCGCGAACATGGCAGGCGTACTCCAGAGTCGACCATCGGTCGTCATTGGGCCGTTCGGCCACGCCGGCGGCGGCCAGATGCTGCGCCCATGCCGGCCCCTGGGCCCGGGTCATCCCTCCCACCTGCTCCCGCGGCCATGACTGGCTCCGGAAGCCGCACTCGGGGCAATCACGCTCCAGCACCCACGTCCAGTTCTTGTCGTCAGGAATGATCATTGGGCCCACCGTAGAACGGCGGACCCCATGTCAGCGGCTGATTTCAGATGTCAGCCCGGGATCGGCGCCGGGGCGTCGGCACCCAGTTCGAACACCAGGTACTCCTCGCCGGTGTCGGCCCAGTCCTCGAACTGGATCACGTTCATCTCCTCGAAGCGGCGGCGCAGCCACTTGTCGTTGCGGTCGAGGATGCCCAGCTTCTTGCAGTTGGGCACGATCTTGGAGAACAGCATCTGCTGGAACATCGCCCGCGTCGGGTCGGCGAGCACCAGCGGCAGCACGTCACGCGGGTTGATCCCCATGCGGTCCCACACTTCCTGAGACAGGAAGCGGTCGCGCATCCGGATGGCGGCCTCGAAGGCGAACTCCTGGCGCTCCATCATCTCGCGGTCGGTCATCTGGTCGTAGACCTCCTTCAACGACAGGACCCCGAAGGCCACATGACGGGCCTCGTCGCTCATCACGTAACGCAGGAGCTGCTTGAGCAGCGGCTCGGTGGTCAGCTGATGCTGGAATCCGAACGCGGCCAGCGCCAGGCCTTCGACCATGATCTGCATGCCGAGGTAGGTCATGTCCCAACGGGAATCGGCGACGATGTCGTCGAGCAGCGTCTTCAAGTGGGCGTTGATCGGGTAATGACCCGAAAGCTTCTCGTCGAGATAGCGGGCGAACACCTCGACATGGCGGGCCTCATCGACGACCTGGGTCGAGGCGTACAGCTTGGCGTCGTACCACGGCACGGTCTCGACGATCTTGGCGGTGCACAGCAGTGCCCCCTGCTCACCGTGCATGAACTGCGACAGCGTCCAGTTGAGCTGCTCCACGCCGAATTCGAGCCATTCCTTGTCGGCCCATTTCTCGACCGGCGTGCCGATGTACAGGGTCGGGTCGATGCCTGTGCCGATCAGCGCCTGGGTCTCGGCGACGTTCTTCTCCTGGTCGACCTCGGTCTCCCATGGCAGGTCGGTGGTGGCATTCCACTGACCGGTCTTGGCCTTTTCGTAGAGCTTGCGCAGCGCCGGGCGGGCGAGCGTGTAGTCCCAGGTGAACAACGTGTCGGCGTTGTCCTTGACGGCGTGGGTGATCTCGTCGACGTCGTGGTTGACGACGCTCAGGATGGCGTCGATGTCGTTGATCTCGTCGCGGCCGATGATGTCGGTGTTGGCCGAGAACTCGGTAGTGGTCATGGCTGACTCCTCAGGAGGATGGGAGAAGGGGTTGATGGAGAACGGGGGCGAGGGAGAAGGTGGGGAGCACGAAAGCGTCGATGAACTCGGCGGCCTGATCGGGATCGCCGAGATCGACCAATTCGGATGGGGCGAGGAAGTACGAGATCACCAGGCGGGCGAGCACGTCGACGAGCCGCAACGACTCGCTGCGGGCGATGTAGGGATCGAGCAGCGGGCTGATGAACAGCGTGGCCACGCGCACGATGCGCGGCAGGCCTTCGACGGTGAGTTGCCCGATGATCTCGCCCGGGGCGGAGGCCATCATCACGGCGAGATGATTGTCGGTACGCAGTTCGCGCGTGGCGTGCACCACGGTGCGCACGAGCAGATCACGCAGGTCGTCGGCTCCGTCGATACGGACCCGCAACCGGGTGAAGAAATCCTCGAGCTCCATCCCCCGCAGCGCCTCGAACAGCACGTCGCGGCCACCGGGGAAGATGCGGTACAGCGTCGCCCGGGACACGCCGGCCTCCGCGGCAACATCATCGACCGAAACCTTGGCGATCCCCCATCGCTCGCAGCATCGCTGCGTCGCCTCGAGAATCGAACGTTCGGTCAAGTTCACAGTGAGACGATAAGACGAATTCGTCTCATTGTCAATGGCTGATTCGCCAAAGGACGGCGAGTAGCGTGAAGCGACTGCGTGAACACCAGGAGGAAATCCCCATGCGACGTGCAACCCCGACGCGACGAGCAACAGTGGCCGCCCTTGGCGGCCTGCTCGCGATCGCCGCCACGGCCTGCGGCTCGAGTTCGACCGACAACGGCGCCGCGGCGTCGAAGACCACCGATGCAGCTGCTACGACCGCAGCTGCGTCCGTGGCGACCGAGGCGCCCACCGTCGACGCCAAGACCTGCGCGGCAGACAAGACGCTGACGAAGGGCACGCTGACGGTCGCCACCGGTGATCCGGCCTTCCCGCCATACGTGATCGACGACAAGCCCGAGTCGGGTCAGGGCTTCGAGGCTGCTGTGGCCTTGGCCGTCGCCAAGCAGATGGGCTTCGAGGGCACCGCCGTCAAGTGGGTCCGCACCTCGTTCGACACGGCAGTGGCCGGCAGCGACAAGACATTCGACTTCAACCTGCAGCAGATCTCGATCACCGACGAGCGCAAGCAGGCGGTGTCGTTCAGCCAGCCGTACTACACCTCGAACCAGGCGATCCTCGGCTACACCGACGGCCCGGCAAAGGACGCCAAGTCGATCGCCGATCTCTCCAAGCTGAAGCTCGGCGCCGCAGCAAGTACGACCAGCGTGAGCTTCATCACCGACGTGATCAAGCCGACCGCCGAACCATTCGTTTTCAACAGCAACGCCGATGCCAAGACCGCGCTCGACAACAAGCAGATCGATGCGATCATCGCCGATCTGCCCACCGCGCTGTTCATCTCGGCCGTCGAGATCGAGGGCACCACCGTATTCGGCCAGTTCCCGGTCGATGCCGGTGGCCAGGGCGATTCGTGGGGCCTGCTCTTCACCAAGGACAACCCCCTGGTCGCCTGCGCCGACACCGCGCTGACCACGCTGACGTCGTCGGGCGAACTGGCCACGATCACCTCGACATGGATGGGCGACTCCCAGGCGCCGACGCTCAAGTAACCCGAACTGTTCGGCGGGCTTTGTGACCAGCAGCGCAGGTGGTGTCGACCATCGATCGGCACCACTATCGCACCCTCCTACTCGGCGTCAGACCTATCTGAGACGGCAGCGACGGCGGGCCTCCGTCGTCGCTGCCGTCAGCACTCTCGTCGTGCTCGCAGGAGCCGGCACATTGGTGACCAGCACCAGTGGATGGCCCAAGGTCCGCCGGCTGTTCTTCGACGGCGCCCGTTTCCGCGCCGACTTTCCGGCACTGCTCGGGTACCTGGCGACCGACGTCAAGCTGTTCCTCCAGTGCGCCCCGTTCATCATCGTCTGGGGGCTGATACTCGCCCTGAGCCGTAACACCCGCAACTCGGTGTTGTTCCCGGTTCGGGCATTCGCCGCCGCCTACACCGACGTGTTCCGGGGCATCCCGGTCATCCTGACGATCTACCTCGTCGGCTTCGGCATCCCCAAGCTCGGCATCAGCGGCGAGTTCCGGGTGCTCGGACTGGGCGGGGCGTGGAACTCCCCGTACCTCTGGGGTCCGGTGGCCCTGGTGCTCACCTACTCGGCATACGTCTGCGAGGTGTTCCGTGCCGGGATCGAGAGCATCCACGAGAGTCAGCGGGCCGGGGCCAGGTCGCTCGGGCTGTCGCAGGGCCAGACGATGCGCTACGTCGTGATTCCCCAGGCGGCCCGGCGAGTGATCCCGCCGCTTATGAACGACCTGCTCTCGCTGCAGAAGGACGTTGCCCTGATCAGCCTGCTCGGGCCGATCGAGGTGTTCCGCCGGGCGAACTCGATCAAGGACCGCACCGCCAACTTCACGTCTTTGGTCGCTGCCGCGCTGATCTTCCTGCTGCTGACGATTCCCGAGACCCGACTGGTCGACTGGTACACCGCCCGGCAACGGCGGCGCATCGGCGGCACGGCGATCGCATGACCGAGCCGGCAACCCCCCTCAAGCTGGCGATCCGCTCGGTCGACAAGTCGTTCGGACCTCGCCGAGTGTTGGACGATGTTTCGCTCGACGTCGCCACCTCGCAGGTCATCTGCCTGATCGGTGCATCCGGTTCGGGCAAGTCGACGCTGCTGCGGTGCATCAACCTGCTCGAGCCGATCGATGACGGGGTGATCCTGCTCGACGATGTCGACATCTCCGCGCCGGGCCTCGACCCCGACCCCATCCGCCGCCGCATCGGGATGGTCTTCCAGAGCTACAACCTGTTCCCCCATATGACGGTGGAACGCAACATCACCCTCGCTCCCACCAAGGTGCTCGGGCAACCCTTCGGTGCGGCCCGGGCCACCGCCCGCGAGCTGCTCGGCCGGTTCGGGCTGGCCGATCAGGCCGACACCTACCCCGACCGGCTCTCGGGCGGCCAGCAGCAGCGGGACGCCATCGTGCGGGCATTGGCGATGGAGCCGGAGTTGATGCTGCTCGACGAGATCACCGCCGCCCTCGACCCCGAGCTGGTCGGCGAGGTGCTCGACGTGATCCGCGAGCTGAAGCACGAGGGGATGACGATGTTGCTCGCCACGCACGAGATGGGCTTCGCCCGCGAGATCGCCGACCGCGTGTGCTTTCTCGACGGCGGCCGCATCCTCGAGTCCGGCCCGCCGGCACAGATCTTCACCACGCCGGCCCACGAACGGACCCGCCAATTCCTGCAGCGGGTCATCGACGCCGGTCGGATGTAGTCCCTCAGGTCTTCGAACTGGTCACACCGCAGACGACGGCGCGGTGCAGGCACGATTCGACCTCGGTGCGCAGCTTGTCGACATCCCAGGCGTTGAAGAAGTCGGCATGCAACGTGTCCACCGATCCCGACGACAACGACAGATCATGGCCCGACCCGGTGATCAGGTACGCAATGGTCACGGTGAGCTGTGGAATCGGCGTCGGATGCCCACTCGGACAGGCCCCGCCGTGGCTGTAGACGACGTGGGAGCGGTGGTCGGGGCTGTCGACACCGACACCGTCCCAGCAGTCCGGAAACGTGACGATCATCCGCAGACCTCGGTCGGGCGGGCAATCGGGCGGGTCGGCCGCGTTGCCCGATCCGACTCCGCACGTCCACGAGGCGATGTTGGTCGACGGCCGCCCGCCGTGGTGCACGGCCCCGGCGATCATCTTCAACCCGAGCGGATACGCCACCACCGTCGTTGGATCGACGCGCGGGCCGGGACGGTAGTACGCCGTGACCTTGTCGGGTACCACCATCTCGCCGTGGTCGAGCAGGGCCGGGGTCCAGTACGACGAGTGATCGAGTAGCTGGTCGCAGTACGTATCGGTCACCAGCAGTTGATCGGCCGTGGTGAATGCGTCGACCTTCACCGCGCCGAAGAACACGTGGCGATGCGCGGCGCCCGGCTCGCCCGGAGACACGATCGGGTCGTCGGAGTTGGTGTGGCTGTATGGACAGTCGGCCACGAACTGGGGGACGTTGCCCTGCGGCCCCCCGAACGCGACATCCGGCTCACCGATGTGCAACGACCCGCCGATAGTCGAATCGCCGGCGATCGAACTGCCGGGCATCGATTCGGCGGGCATCGATTCGGCGGGCAACGACCCGCCGGGCATCGACCCGGCCGGCATCGGCGTTTGCGACGCGGCGCTTCCGCCGCTCGCCCACGCAGCGAGGACCAGCGCTGCACCGAGGCGCCTCGCCGCCTTC
>JANMJD010000370.1:0-20443 GCA_031371195.1 Actinomycetes bacterium
CCTCGATGCCGTCGGGCTCAGCCAGCGTCGCAACGTCTACTGGGCGGCCCGGGCGACGCTCGTGCGCCGCCCCGAAGACCTCGGCTTGTTCGACCGGGCGTTCAAGGTGTTCTTCGACGGCCGCAAACCGACGGGCGACGAGGAACCGGAGCCGGAGCCGCTGCACATCACGATCGTCGTCGACTCCGACGACGAGGACGAGCCGCCCGAGCCCGACACCGCCGAGGACCCCTCGGACGATCCGACCATCCACCTGCGGTTCTCGACCGCCGAGGTGCTGCGCGACAAGGACTTCGCCGCGTACACCCCCGAGGAACTCCATGTCGCCCACGCTCTGATGACCCGCATGCGGCTGGCCGGTACACCGCGACGGAGTCAGCGGTTGGTGCGGGTACGGCGCGGCGGCACCCATCCCGATCTGCGTCGCACCGTGCGCAGCGCCCTGCGGGCGGGGGGCGAGCCGATTCGTCGAGAGCGACGCGAACACGGCGAACGCAACCGTCGGCTCGTCCTGCTGCTCGACGTGTCGGGCTCGATGGAGCCGTACGCCCGGGCGTTGGTCCGCTTCGTCCACGCCGCGGTGGCCGGTCGGCAACGGGTCGAGGCCTTTGCCCTGGGAACCCGGCTCACCCGTGTCACCCGGGAGCTGACCAGCCGCGACCCCGATCAGGCGATCGCCCGCGCCGCCGACCGGGTGACCGATTGGAGCGGTGGCACCCGTCTTGGCGATTGCCTGCGCCGGTTCAACGACGAATGGGGCGTACGTGGAATGGCTCGGGGAGCCATCATCGTCATCCTCTCCGACGGCTGGGATCGCGGCAATCCCGATGATCTCGCCGAGCAGATGGCCCGCATGTCACGAGTGGCTCACCGGCTGATCTGGGTCAACCCGCTCAAGGTCACCCCCGGATATGCGCCACTGGCGCGGGGAATGGCCGCAGCCCTGCCGTATGTTGACGCCTTCGTAGAAGGTCACTCGATCGCGGCAATGGAAGAACTGGCCCGGGTCATCGACGGCGCCGATGTTCGCCGCAGCGGCCCGCTGCACCGAGCCGACGAGCCGACGACGGACCATCGATGACAGACAAAGGAGCGGATCGTGCGTGAGATTCTCGACGACATCGAACGGTGGCGGACGGCCGGCAAACGCGTCGCCTTGGCCCGCGTCGTCAACATCGAAGGCTCGGGGCCACGTGAGGCGGGCGCGGCAATGGCCGTGTCGGATGATGGCGAGGTCGCCGGCTCGGTCAGCGGTGGTTGCGTCGAGGGTGCCGTCGTGTCGGAGTCGCTCGACGTGTTGGCCACCGGCACGGCGCGGATGGTCAAATTCGGCTATTCCGACGACGAGGCGTTCTCTGTCGGGCTGACCTGCGGCGGCACGATCCATCTGTTCATCGAACCCCTCGACTGGTAGTCGCCGTGACGATATTCGACCATCTGCGCAACCTCATCCGCGCGCAGAGCCCGGTTGCGCTGGCCACGATCATCGATGGACCCGGTGTCGGAAGTCGGCTGCTGATCGAGGGAGGCGGCACGACACTCGGGTCGCTCGGCCACCCCGAACTCGACCGGATCGTGATCCGTGACGCCACGGCCGAACTCGAGGCCGGCCGCACCGGCGTGCGCCACTACGGCCCCCACGGAGAGGCGACCCCGGAAGACCTCGTCGACACGCCCACGTTGAGCGTGTTCGTCGAGAGCTGGGCGCCACCTCCTCAGATGTGGATCTTCGGCGCGGTGGATTTCACCGCAGCGCTCGGAAAGGTCGCCAAGATCCTCGGCTACCGGGTCGTGGTCTGTGACGCTCGTGAGATCTTCGCCACCCGGCGCCGCTTCCCGATGGCCGATGAGGTCATCGTCACCTGGCCGACGCCGATCTTCAACGAACGCGGTACGTCCCTCGGACCTCGCGACGCCGTATGCATCCTCACCCACGATCCCAAGTTCGTTGTGCCTGCCGTCCAGGGAGCGCTGAGCACCCGCGTCGGCTACATCGGCGTGATGGGATCACGCAAGACGCATGCGAAGCGGATGGAGCGACTCGCCGAGGTCGGCGTGTCGAGCCCAGGTGATCTCGGTCGGCTGATGTCGCCGATCGGTCTCGATCTCGGTGCCCGTACTCCCGAGGAGACCGCGGTATCCATCTGCGCCGAGATCATCGCCCAGCGAACCGGTCGTCACGTCCCCTCGCTGCGCGATTCGTCGGGCGCCATTCACATGTGAGCGATCGCTACCCGGTGACGCCGACGATGATCCGACTGGCCGCGCTGGCGCTGTGGCCCCCCTCGATCCGGATGGTGTTGCCGGCGTTGGGGGCGTCGACGAAGGCATCGCCGACACCGAGGGCAAGGCTGACATGCCCCGGGTACCAGAGCACGTCGGCGGGGAGCACGGTGGAGATATCGCCGTGGGGAAGCTGGTTGATGATGGCGCTCGACTGATGCGGCAGGTCGGCACCGGCGATGCTCCACGACCAGCTCACGAGGCCCGAACAATCGAACGCCCGGCCCGGCGTCGACGAGGCGTAGCGATAGTCGACACCGACCTGGGTCAGTGCCGCGAGCAACGCCTCCATCCGGCGCTCGCCGGCCGTCGACCACGCCGACAGCAGCGCCTCGGCGGCGAGTCCCGTGGCATCGCCGACACTGCGGCTCAGTGCCGCCAAGCCGGTTGCGTACGCCGTCCGATCACCCGCGGCGAGCCAGTTCAGCGTGCCCATCGCCCCGGTGACGATCGCCGACGCAGGCCCGGCATCGAACGCAACGAACGGCGTGAAGTTGGACGGCCCGGCAGCCCGTCGGCTGTCGACCACGGCGTCTTGTCGTTCGGCGACGATCAATTCCTCGCTCGTCGCCGCGTCGACGATCGGCGGATCGGTCACGGGCAGTTCGGTGATGCCGGGCTCGCCGGTCTGTGACTTGCCGGCCTGTGACCTGCCGGCCTGTGACCTGATAGTCGCCGTGGCAGAAGCAGGCACGACCGGAGTCCGATGGCCCTGGCCGACGCCCGGCATCGCCGTATTTCCCGGCATCACCGGGTGGTATGTCACCTGGGCGACGACGCCGGCGGCGCCGAGGAGCCGACTCTGCACCGCTGGTTGGCACCCGGCGGCTGCGATGATCGAGAGAGGGACGATCGCAACACGCACGAGTGCCCGGGTACTTGGAAGCATGGGGTTTGTGACACCTTTGTACGGACGCGCAGAGGCGCGCCAACGAGTGGTCGTGGTTCCATCGCAAACTGCGCAGCGCCGTACGAGAGCGCCACACCAAACATCCGAGTAGGTCGTTTGGCTCAGCCCGGTCACTACGGTAACCAGAATTGATGACGAGATGCAACCATTCTGTAATCTTTCCGACATATTCGGTCGATGAGCTGGGCGAACAGATGAGCGACAACCGTGTAGGCGACCATTCCCTCGTCATCGGCATCCTGCTCGCCGGCGGCGCGGGCCGACGGTTCTCCGGTCCTGATCACAAACTCCTGGCGCCATTCCGCGGTCGACCGATCTATCGCTGGGCGGTCGATGCGATCCTGGCGGCCGACCTGCCCGCGGTGGTCGTGTGGGGTGCGATCGACGACCCGCCGCCACTGCCCGATGGCGTCACCGCCCTCCACAATCCTCGCTGGGCCGAAGGCATGGCCACAACTCTGCAGGTCGGCATTGCCCATGCGCGTTCGCTCGGTGCGGCGGCCATCGTCACCGGCCCAGCCGACCAACCGTTGGTGCCGACGAGTGCCTGGCGGGCGGTCGCCGCCACCGATGCGCCCATCGCCGTGGCCACCTACGACGGCCGGCGGGCCAATCCCGTACGTCTCGACGAATCGGTATGGCTGCTGCTGCCCACCACCGGCGACGTCGGAGCACGAGATGTGATGAGAATGAGGCCCGAACTCGTCGTGGAAGTAGCCTGCTCGGGAAATCCGGCCGATATCGACACCCGCGAGGACTACGAACGATGGAACTGATCAACGAGTTCACCGTGAACGCTTCGATCGACAAGACATGGGCGACGCTCACCGATCTGGAGCTGATCGCACCGTGCATGCCCGGCGCCCAGCTCACCGAGATCGAGGGCGAGAATTACCGGGGCCACGTCAAGGTCAAGGTCGGTCCCATCACCGCCCAGTTCAAGGGCCAGGCCCATTTCGTCGAACGTGACGAGGTGAACCATCGTGCCGTGCTGAAGGGCGAGGGCCGTGACACCGGCGGTAAGGGCAACGCCTCGGCGCTGATCACCGCCCAGCTCGACTCGGTCGACGCCACGAGCACGAAGTGCGTCGTCACCACCGATCTCACGATCACCGGCAAGGTGGCCCAGTTCGGCCGCGGAGCAATGGCCGATGTCAGCGACAAGCTGCTCAAGCAGTTCGTGACCAATCTCGAGACCCAGGTACTCAGCGCGAACGACACTCCGCCGACCCCCCCAGCCCAGGCGACAGCGGGTGCCACGGCCGCGACCGAGAATCTGGCGCCGCCGACCGGACCGGTGGCCGACCCTGCCCCGCCAGCCGCTCCCGCTGGTGGCGGGTCTGCGGGTGCCGGGTCTGCGGGCGCGGCCGAGGAGCCCAAGGTACGCAAGATCGAGAGCAGGCCGGCCGAGCCCATCGATCTGCTCGGGACGGCCGGCGCCCCGATGCTCAAGCGCCTCGCTCCGATCGCCGCCGTACTGTTGCTGTTGCTCGTACTGCTCCGCCGCCGCAAGGCCTGAGGGCGGGCTTCGGGCGGCGATGGACGATCGGGAGCAGGTCACGCAGCTGCTGGGCCGACGGCCGGTTGCCGACTTCGACGTCGTGGTGCGCGATCGCAACGGCCTGCCCGTCGTGATTCGTAATGCTCCGCTGCTCCCCGACGGTACGCCGATGCCGACGCGCTATTGGCTCGTCGGGCGCGATCTGCAGGCCGCCATCGGCCATCTCGAGTCGAACGGCGGCGTCAACCAGGCCGAGATCGAGATCGGCCTCCAAGCGATCGCCGCAGCTCATACGCGCTACGCCGCCGAACGCGATGCCGCTATTCCCGCTGGTCACACCGGGCATCGGCCCACCGGCGGGGTCGCCGGCACACGGATCGGTGTCAAATGCCTGCACGCCCACTATGCCTGGTTCCTCGCCGGCGGCGACGACCCGGTGGGGGCCTGGGTGCACGCCCGGCTGAACCCTCCGGCCGCGTCGGCATCGGCTGACACTCCCGCAGGCGACACTCCCGCAGGCGACCCTCCCCATATCGACCGTCCCCATATCGACCGTCCCCATATCGACCGTCCCTCGGCGACCGGGGAGCGAGCATGATCGTCGCCGCATTCGACGTCGGCAGTCATACCGTCACCTGTGTGGTGATGTCCGACGACGGCGCCGTGCTCGCCGACACCGTGACGGTCACGGCCCTCGCCGAAGGGTTGGACTCCACCGGGCAACTCTCGGCCGAAGCCATCGCCCGCACCGTGACTGCGATACGTGCGGGTCGACGACAGGCCGAGGCGCTCGGCGCCGACATCACCGCCGCCGTCATTACCGAGGCCGGTCGTCGCGCCGCCAACGCCACGGACCTGCTCGACGCGATCACCGACGAACTCGGCACCACTCCGAGCGTCATCGATGGAGCAACCGAGGCCCGGATGACCTGGCGAGGCGCGCTGGTCGGCATCGGCACCTCAGTTGACGAACAGCTCGGCCGGGGAACGATCGGATTGATCGACATCGGTGGCGGCAGCACCGAACTGGCCGTCGGTACCGACGCGGTCGCTCCCGCGACGGCATGGTCGATGCCATTCGGCGCCGCCCGGTTGTCCGCTACCGAATTGCATCACGATCCGCCGCGCCCCGACGAGTTGACCAACGCCATCGGGCTCGCCTTCGACCACACCGACGATGCCGCGCGTGAGATGGCGGGGATCACCCACGTCGACGTCTGGGTCGGTGTCGCCGGCACCGTGGTGACGATCGCCGCCGTCGAGATCGGCCTGTCGACCTGGGATGATGCACAAGTGCACGGATTTCGTCTGAGCCGGGCGGCGGTCGAGGACGTGTTTCGTACCCTTGCCACCGAATCACGCGCCGACCGCGCCCATAACCCGGGCCTGCCGGCCGACCGGGTCGAGGTGATCGTCGGCGGGTGCTGCGCCCTGGTGGCCGTGATGCGGCGATTGCAGCTCGACGAGATCGTCGTGTCGACCCGCGGACTTGCCCATGGCCTGGCGCTGGAGACCCTCGCCCGAGCCGCCCAGGAGAAACCGGGCCAGGACGCACCGGACCAGGACACACGGGACCAGGACACACCGGGCCAGGACGGACCGGACCGGGTGAACCCGGCCCAGGACACACCGGACCCGGACGTACCGACCCAGCATCCATCCGGCGAAGGAACGCTCGCATGAGTCAATTTCCCCGGTCCCAACATCCGGCCGCGACGACCAGCGGTGGCCTGCGCCTATACGGGCGACGGGTGATGCTGCGCCCCTTGGTCGGGCCCGATTTCGCCGGCTGGGCCGAGGTCCGGCGGCTGAACGAGGATTGGCTGACCCGTTGGGAGCCGTCACGACCCGTCGGCGCACCCGATCCGGCGCGGCATCGCGAGGCCTTCCTGGCCCGCTGCAGCAGCCGCGACAAGGAGCGCCAGTACGGTCAGGGACACAGCTTCGGACTGTTCGCCAACGGTGTGATCTCGGGCGAGATCAACCTCAACAACGTTCAACGCGGCGCAGCTCAGTCGGCCACGATGGGGTACTGGATCGACCAGCGCCAGGCTGGACACGGCTACATCCCCGAAGGCGTGGTGATCATGCTGCGCCACGGCTTCGAGGATCTTCGCCTGCACCGCGTCGAGATATGCATCGTGCCCCGCAACCACAACAGTCGCCGAGTGGTCGAGAAACTGATGATCCGGGAGGAAGGTGTCGCCCTACGGTTCCTCGAGATCGCCGGCGAGTGGGAGGATCACATCCGCTTCGCCATCACCGCGGAGGAGTGGGCCGCCCGCAAGGCCGACCTCATCGACCGCTGGCTGGCCTAGGTATCGACCAGCGCCGGAACGTCGACCGATCCGGCCAGGCGGAGGCACCGCCGACCGGATCGACCAACTCGTACGCCCCGATCAGTTCACCGCGTGGTTCAGGCTTCGTCCGCCAGCAGCTTGACCGCCACGGCCTTGGCCTGGCGCTCGGCACTGCGTCGCTTCCAGGACTTCAACTTCCAGTGCCGCAACCGACGTCGACTCGACGCCACCTTGGCCTTGGCCCGGTCGGCGTCGTGATGATGCTCCGGCTTCCACTCGGCACCTGGTTCGTCGGCGTCATCGGGCTCAAGACTCCCCGATGCCACCAACGTTGCCACCGTGTGCAGCTCATTGCTGATTCGGTGTCGCTCACCGCGGGCATGTGCCCGCAGTTCGGCACGCGATGCCGGCACGACCTCTTGGTTGCGGTGCCTGTTGCTCATCCTTGCCTCCCGTTCACGCCGGTTGACTGGTCCGAACTCCCCTTGCCCGCACCGTACATGACCGGCACCCGATTGGGAAGGACCAATGTGTCAACGGCTGATGAACAACGTGTCTCTCCCGAGGAGGTCTTGCGACCACGGATCGTCACGCAACCTGATCGACAGGCACGCGTTCCGCTGCGCACCGGGCACCGGGGGCACCGGACTGCACAGACGGCGGCGGGCGGGACACAACTAGTTGTCACTCGTCGAGCAGCGATGGCAGCTCGGCGGCCAGGTCGTCGAGGCCGACCGATCCCATCGACAGCGCCGCCATATGCCATGCCTTGAGATCGAACCGGCGACCGGCCTCGGCCGCGTGCCGCCGGGCCTCATCGCGTCCGGCAAGCCACACTCGCTCGCCCAGCTTGTAGCTGATCGCCTGGCCGGGCCAACCGAGATAGCGCACCCACTCGCTGTCCATGAACTCGGCGTCCTTCAGCGCGTGCTGACCGAGGAACTCCCGTCCCAGTTGGGCAGTCCATCGCTGCCCCGGATGGAACGCCTGGCCGCCCGGGATGGCGAGCGACAGGTGCATGCCGATGTCGACGATCACCCGCGTCGCCCGCAACTGCTGGGCGATCAGGTACCCCATCCGGCGGGCGGGGTCGTCGAGGAACCCGAGCTCGTCCATCAGCCGTTCGGCATACAGCGCCCAGCCCTCGATGTTGCCGCTGACCACGAAGGCAGACTGGAACCGCGACAGGCGAGGCGCCTCGTAGACCCACTGGGCGATCTGCATGTGGTGCCCCGGAACGCCTTCGTGGTAACAGGTCGAGTACTCGATCCACAGGGGGAACCTGTCGCGCCCGAGTGTCGGATACCACGTCCGACCCGGACGGCGAAAGTCGGCCGACGGCGCTGAGTAGTACTGGGCGGCAGCCGCCCCGGCCGGAGCGATCATCGCCTCGATGTGGTCGATCTCGGGGGCGAGGTCGAAGTGGGCTCCCTGCAGCGCAGCGACGGTGTCGTCCATCAACTCCTGCAGCCAGCGACGCAAGCCGTCCTCGCCGTGGACGGCCGGGGTATCCCGATCGAGATGTCCGATCACCGCAGCAACCGATTCGCCGGGATACAAAGACTCGGCGATCGCCGTCATCGCGGCTTCGATCGTGCCGAGCTCATCCCACGCCCAGTGGTAGGCCTCGTCGAGATCGAGCGAGCTACCCAGGAAGCGCCCCACCCCGAGGGCGTAACGCTCACGACCGACTCCATCGGGCGTGGAACGCGCTGCGCCGGCGTAGGGACCGCGCAGCCAATCGGCCAGGCCGGCGAGCGATGCGGTGGCAACCTCGGCGGCGTCCGACAGGCGGCGAGCGAGAGCGGCCGGGCCCCGGGCGGCGAGTCCCTCGAACCATGGCCCCTGTCCGTTCCGTCCGGCCCAGGTCGCCAGCATGTGGGCGCACGCTGCGGCCTGTCGCGGCGCGGCGGTCACACCGGACGCCACACCGGCCTCCAGGCTCGTGCGGAGCGACGCATAGGCCTGCGGCACCGCCTCGATTCGAGCGGCGATGTTCTCCCAGTCCGCCGTCGTCGTAGTGGGCATCTGGTCGAAGACGGCGCGGATCGCCTCGATCGGTGAGCCGATGACCCGCAGCGGCCGCAGGTGCTCGTCGGCCTCGTACGAAGCGATGGCGACGCCGAGGCGGTCGGTGATCAAACGGCGGCATCGTTCGTCGGCCAGGTCGTCACCGCCCGCCGGTAGCTGCTGAAGTGACAGTAGCGTCCTGCGGGCGAGTCCGGCCTGCTCGGCGGCCCCGTCCGGCGAGTAGTCGGCCATCCGATGCTCGTGACCCGGGATGCCCAGTCTCGTTGCCAGGGTCGGATCGAGAACGAGCAACTCGTCCAGATAGGCGTCGGCCAATGCTCGTACCGCACCCATCGCTCAGCTCCGCTTCGAGGAGATCTTCGCCTGCAGCGCGGCGATTCGCTCGGCGAACCACGGCTTGCGCGTCGACCACAACTGCGGCTCCAACTCACGCTTCACCGCCTCGGGATGCGTGGCGATGTCGGCCATGTCGCGGATCGTCTGCTTGGTCACGATCGACAGCTCTCGCGGCGCCGAGGCCGCACGGGCCCCCATCTCCTGGGCCGCGGTGAGCAACTGGTCGTCGGGGACGCAGCGGTGCACCAGTCCGACCCGCTCGGCCTCGCGGCCGTCGAGCACCTCGCCGAAGATGACTGCGGCCATCGCCGCCTGTGGGCCGGCGATTCGGCGGAACATCCAGGTATGGCCGCCACCGGGGTGCAGCCCGATCTGCAGGAACCGCGTGTCGAATCTCGCCCGCTCGGCGGCGATACGCACATCGCAGCCGAGGGCAAGGTTCATCCCAGCTCCCACGGCGGCACCGTTGACTGCGGCGAGTGTGGGCAACGGGCTGCGGGCGATCCGCAGGAAACCCTCGTAGATCGTTCCGAGGCTCTCGCCGTCGGCCTCGGCCAGGTTGCCGAGGTTCGCCCCCGCACAGAACGCCGGAGCGGCTCCCGTGACGACGACGGCACCGACGCCGTCGTCGGCCTCGATCGCCTCCATCGCCGCAACGATTTCGGCTACCATCGGGTCGGTGAGCGTGTTGCGCTCGGCGGGATTGTTCAGCGTCAGGGTGGCAACGCGATCGGTGACATCGACAACTACGAGGGACATCTCATGAGTCTGCCATGCCCGCTCGTCAGGCTCCTGCGGCGATCACCGCCGCTTCCACCAGCCAGTGCGGGCGGGCCAGTGCCGGCACGGGAATCAGGGTCGAGGCGGCCCGGTGACCGGCGAAGAAGGTGTCGCGCGCCGCCATCACCGCCGAAAGATCGTGACCGACGACAGCGTATGTGTGATACGAGACGATGTCGCCGACCGCGAATCCGGCCTCGGTGAGCAGCACCCCGATGGTCCGCCACATCTCGACGGCCTGTTCGCCGATGTCGTCGGAGATCGTGCCGTCGGGGCGCGTGCCGACGATGCCGGCGGTGTGGATGAGCCGCGACCCTGCAGATGACACGACCGCCAGTTCATAGTTGGCAGCCGGTGGGGCGACGGACGATGGGGCGATCGGGTGGTTCATCTCCCTACCATCGCAGATGTGTCCGATCCCCAGCCTGCCGATACGTCTGCGAACCCCGCTCTGCACCCCGATGTGGCCGCAACCGCTCGGCACGCAGCGACCGTCGTCATCGTGCGCGACGGGCCCGAGCGGCTCGACGGTTCGATCGAAGTCCTGTTGCTCAAGCGCAGCGAGTTCGGCGCGTTCCCCGGCATGTGGGTGTTCCCCGGTGGCCGGGTCGACGACACCGATGCCGGCGATGACGAGATCGGGCGGGCCAGAAGCGCAGCTGCCCGCGAAGCCAACGAGGAGGTGGGGCTGGCCGTACTCCCCGACGAGCTCACCGCCTGGGCTCACTGGTCGCCGCCGCCGGTCCAGCCGAAGCGGTTCCTGACCTGGTTCTTCATTGCTCGTTGGACCGGCGAGGACGTACGGATCGACGATCACGAGATCGTCGCCCATGAGTGGCTCGCCCCCGCCGACGCCCTCACCAGCGGGCTCGGCCTGGCTCCCCCGACCTTCGTGACACTGCACCAGCTGGCGGCTCGCCGCAGCGTCGCCGAGGCCATCGAACAAGGACCGGTGCTCGGTATCGAACGGTTCGTCACCCGTCCTGGCCTGGCCGGCGAGCAGCCCGTGCTGATGTGGCACGGCGACGTCGGCTACGACACCGGCGACGCGAACCTCGACGGCCCCCGCCACCGGGCCACGCTCGACGGCATGCGGCTCGCCACGTACGAACGCACGGGGAATTGATCCGCGGCGAGCAACGACGACCCCACGCGGCCCGAGGAACGCTCGCCCGATAGCGTCCCCGATGGCGTCCCCGATAGCGTCCCCGATAGCGTCAAGGTGTGCTCGACCACGTCTTCACAGATGCCCTCAGTGCGTTGCGCGAGGCGTTCGAGGGTGCTTTCCTCGAACGCCAGGCATTCGAGGAGCATTTCCAGTTCGACATGCTGCTCGGCGACGTCACCTGGGAGACCAGCTACGGACTTCCCGGCGAGGGCCAGCCACCCCGGGTCGTCGCCCACATCACCTTCGATTGGCCGACGTGGAGTCAGACCGCCTATCGCCGCTGGTACGTCGACGAGGTGCTCGAGGAGCCCGCCGTCATCGAGATGGAGATCGTCCTGCGGGTGCAACGCCTGGTGGGCAGCCCCGACCCGACGATCTTCCAGCACCTGCTCCCGCCGAGCAGCCCCCCGATCGGCAACGAGCGGATGGAACGCGCCGGAGCGACGGTCGAGGTGACGTATCTCGACGATGACACGCTCGCCCCGGAGTTCGCCATCGAGATCACCTACGAAGGGCTCTACGAGTTGGCCGAGGAGACTCTTGCCGATGGTTCGAGCAAGCTGCTCGACGAGCATTTCGGCAGTCTCGGAGGATGGATCGCCTCGCTGCTCGTCAAGCTCGGCGACCTCGGGCTCGAGTTCCTGCCGAGTGAGACCGAAGCCGACTCGGACGACTGAGACCCTCGGAGATCAGCACTCCGACAGCCGACCCGGCGAACGACCGGCAGGCGTGCGGGTGATCAGCCGTCGCCGACGATCGGCCGCTGCGGATGATCAGGCGTTCGCTGTGCGACGGGCCATCAGGCCAAGACCCACGAGTCCACCGGCGACCATCGCCTCGATGACGAGATGCGACATGCCCGTCGCCGGCAGCCCGGCGGGTGCCGGAGCCGCCGCCTCGACCGAGGGGACTGCCAGTTGCGGCGACGCCTGGCTGACGCCGGCACCCACGCTGGGCATCAGCGGATCACCGATGAGATCGACGACCTCGACCGGAGGCGGCTCGGTGGCCGGGCCCTCGCCGATCGGCCCCGCCTCGGGTACTTCATCGGCCGCGAAGGCCGACGGGCTGAACCCGACGAACATGAGGGCACCGATGATGGCTGCGGCACCGATCGTCCGACGGATGGCCGAAGGCTTGGAACCGATGTGCTTGGCGGTGCGATGGGGGGTCATGTCGGTCGTTGCTCCTGAGGTCGTGTCTGCGAATCAGCTACGCCCGTTGCTTGGTTACATGACATCTGACGCTCATGACGAAATGGTGAAGATCGTCTGACGTTCGCGCAATGTGACGCCTTTGGTCCGTTCGGCTCACGGACCGTAGGGACGGGGGCCGAACGGCCCACTGTTAGCTACCGATCGCGACCAGTGCGCACCGGAATAGCGGCAAATCGGCGACCTGCCATCCGTCGAGCGACGGTGCCCAGTCCCACCAGGATGGTGCCAACCACAAAAAAGGAACCCGGCGAGTTCGGCCCGGTTTCTGGCAGCATCACCACCCCCGGACGACTCGGTGACACATATGTGACCACCGGCACAGTTGGCGGGGAACCAGTTGCCACCTCGGGCGGCACCGGCGGATCATCGGTCGCCACAATTGCCTCAGTGGTGTCTACGACGGTGGTGTCAACGACGGTCGTGTCGACGACGGTCGTCTCTGGCGGTGCGGGCAGCGTCGGCGGCTCGTCGGTGGCGACCAGCACCTCGACAGAGGTCACCACCGGCTCGCCTGCGGCGTGCGCCGACCCTCCCACACCGAGCGCGACCAGGGTGAACAGTGTCCCGACCACCTGTCTGCATACGTCGAACGCTTTCATCCGTCTGTCTCCCGCCGCTGGGTTGCTGCAGGGCCGGTTTCGCGCTCGCTCCCCATCCGGCGGCGCCGCGACCATGTGGCCGGATGGATCAGTGCTTCCCTGTTGAATACGGAATAGAGACGGTCAACGCTCGACGTGATGACGACAAACGTAATGTCTTGAGGAAATCAAGACCCTCATCGAGCTCAAGAACATGTGGGATCGGCTGGGGCGCCCCCGCTAGTTGAGCTTGGCGCCTCGGGCGAGGAGCTCCTTGCGAACCTCGGGGGCGACATAGAACGCCCCGAGAATCTCGGAGCCGGCGACGTTCAGATGGAATCCATCCTGGTTGCGCACCTGCTTGCCGACGCCGTCTCGAGGATCGGGCATGAACGAGGCGTAACCACCACTCGCTCCCACGAACAGGTCCCACACCGGGATGTACGTCACCTGAGGGCGCTTCAGCGCTTCGGCCCGGGTGACCTGCTCGAGGACCTGCAGACGTGCCCGATACCCGTCGTCCTCGGCGTTGGGAATCCCGACCCAGATGAGCTTGCGTCCGTCCGACGAGAGGAAATCCATCACGGCACCGACCCGGGCGGCGTACTCCGCCTGCCACTCGGTGGTGTCGACCTTGTAGCTGTGGCCCTTGATGATCACATCCTGAGCGTCGTTTCCCCCGAAGGTGACCACGACGACATCAGGCTTGATCTTGGCGATGTCGGTCTTGAGCGCTTCGGGCCAGTTGTAGAAGTCCGGGCGAGTCAGGCCCGAAGACACCTTGTAATGCAGTTCCGACTTGACGACGCCGGTCTGCTCCATCTCCCGCATGAGCGGCGGGCCCATGTTGTTGGCATCCGAATCACCGGCGATGTAGAGCCGCAGCGGATCCTGTTTGGTCGGCACCCGGTTGTTGTCGGCGATCGTCGTGGTCGTCGGGATCGTCGTCGTCGGGGCCACGGCGGTGGAACTCGGCGCCGGTGCGGTCGCTCCTGCGGCGAGGGCGGTCGACGTGATCGGAGCGGTCGTGGGAGGCGGGCCGGCAATCGTCGTCAGGGCGAGTACGTCGAAGGCCGACTCGTCGGCACCGGAGCCACGATCGCGCAGACCGAACGCTCCGCCTGCGGCCACCACGGCGATCGCCACGAAGGCGGCGAGGATGCCGTGGGCGGCCGGGGCCTGCGGCGAGGTCGGTTCGGGGGCGGGGGAAGCGGTCATCGATCGGTGCGGCTCAGAACTGGAAGTAGATGAACTCGGCGACGCTGCCGAAGAAGTAACAGACGACCATGACCATACCCAGAGCAATTCCCTGGGCGATGGCAGGCAACTCGGCGAAGCGGGACGTGAACTGCTCACCGACGACGGCAGGGATGAACTGCCAGGCGAGCACGACGGCGATGGCCAGCAGTAATCCGAGCGACACGAACTGCGACGACGGCCCGGTGGAGAACACCAGCAGACCGCCGATGTTGCCAATGAGATCCGTGGCGATGCCGGTGTTGGTGGCGTTGAAGAAGATCCAGCCGAGACACACGATGTGGAACGTCGTCAGCCACCGCACCACAGGACCGGCCGCGCCGAGTGAGAAGGGCGAGCGGCCGACCAGATACCGCTCCGTCGCCAACGCCAATCCGTGCAACGCACCCCAGATGAGAAACGTCGTGTTGGCCCCGTGCCAGAGTCCGCCGATCAGCATCGTCAGGAACAGGTTGACGTAGGTGCGAGCCTCGCCCCGCCGATTGCCACCCAGTCCGATGTACAGGTAGTCGCGCAGCCAGCGCGACAGACTCATGTGCCAACGGCGCCAGAAGTCCTGAATCGTGAGGGCCCGGTACGGGCTGTCGAAATTCTGCGGGAAACGGATGCCGAGTAGCAGGGCCAGGCCGATGGCGATGTCGGTGTAGCCCGAGAAGTCGCAGTAGATCTGCCCGGCATACGAGTAGGCGGCGAACAGGCTGTCGACACCGCCATATGCCTTGGGATTGGCGAATACCGGCTCGACGATGTGCTTGAACAAGAACGAGGAGAGGATGACCTTCTTGACGAACCCGGAGGCGATCAACAGCAGCGCCCGGGGCACCTCGACCCGACGGGGATCGAACGGCTCGCGGACCTGGGGCATGAACTCGCTCACCCGCACCAGGGGACCAGCGACGATGTGGGGGAAAAACAGCAGGTACGAGGTGAAATCGAGCAGGCTGATCGGCTCGTGTGTGCCGCGGTGAACGTCGATCACGTAACCGAGCGCCTGGAACGAGATGAACGACACGCCGATCGGCAGCACGGTGTCACTCAGATCGAAATGCGTGCCGGCATTCTCGTTCAGCAGGCCGCTCAACCACCCGGCGTACTTGAACCAGAACAGCGCGCCGAGATCGACCAGGCAGGCCAACGTCACCGCAAGCCGACTTCCTCCGCTGTCGCGCAGCGAGGCGGCCAACCGGGCAAGCGCCCAGTTGGCCACGGCGAACAGCAGCAGGTACACGCAGAAGCGGGCGGGGATGGTGTGGAACAACCACCAGTCGTTGTCGCGGTTCCAGATCGACGACGTGCCGTTCGGGCCGTTGTGCCGCCACCAGCCGTAGAAGAACAGCCCGGCGCCGATCATCGTCAGCTTCCACACCCCGATGCGCGGGCGCGCCAGCCAGGCGATCGGCAGGACCAGTAGGAAGAACCAGGCGAATTCGGTAGCGACGAACAACACAGCGGACCCAAGCGTAGGGTCCGACCCGACCGCGGCCGGGGATCTCTGGCGTCGCGCCGTCGACGCTCAGCGTTTGAGTTCGGCGATCGCTTGAACTTCGATGCCACCGCGGGGCCGCTGGGTAAGCGTGACGGTCACTCGTTTGGGTTGAGCCGTGGTCATGAACTCCCCGGCGATCTCGGCGGCGAGCGCCTCGGCGAACACTGCCCGGTCCCGGAAGCTCCACAGATACAGCTTGAGCGACTTCGATTCGACACAGGACTGCTCGGGAACGTACTCGATGACCAAATTGGCCAGGTCGGGCTGCTTGGTGACCGGGCAGATCGAGACCAGTTCGTCGGATGTGAAGCGCACGACGGTCACGTTGGCCGGAGCCGGAAAGCACTCGACGTGGTCGACGGCTTCGCGTGCCGTCTGCCCGAGCAGGCTGAGTCCCGAGGTGTCGATCTCGATCTTGGTCATGACGCCAGGCTACGGCGCCGCAACAATCCGTCGGCCTGCTCCCTATCGGCGCGGCGACGTCGCACTACGGTGCGAGGTGATGGACATCGATTGGGACGCCCTGCGCAACGCCGCCCTGGCCGCCGCCGAGCGCGCCTATGTGCCCTACTCCCACTACCGGGTCGGAGCCGCAGCGCTGGTCGACGACGGTCGCACGATCAGCGGCTGCAACGTCGAGAACGCCTCGTACGGCCTGACGCTGTGCGCCGAGTGCACCATGATCGGTGAGCTGATGATGGGAGGAGGCGGGCGGCTCGTTGCTGTCGTCACCGTGGGCAACGGTGCGTCGGTGACGCCGTGCGGACGCTGCCGCCAACTCCTGTGGGAGCACGGTGGAGCCGGTTGCCTGGTCGACGGCGACGGCACGATCCGCACGATGGCCGACTTGCTGCCCGGCGCCTTCCCCGACTCCTCGAACTTCGTCCCGCCCCGAACGCTGACCGCGGGACGTCGGGCGCACCAGGGTTCGGCGACGGGCGAGCTGCGAGACTGACGTGATGGCCGACCACTCCCCCGACGTCCTGCGGGCGCTGCCCAAGGTGCTGCTGCACGACCATCTCGATGGTGGCCTGCGGCCCACGACGGTCATCGAGCTCGCCGACCAGATCTGCTGGACTCCCAAGCTGCCGACCACGGATCCGGATGCGCTGCAGTCGTGGTTCACCGCCGGGGCCGAGGCAGGCGACATCCTCCAATATCTGGCTACTTTCGAGCACACCGTCGGGGTGATGCAGACCGAGGCCTCGATCGAGCGGGTGGCGTACGAGGCGGTGATCGACCTGGCCGATGACGGCGTCGTCTACGCCGAGATCCGGTTCGCCCCCGAATTGCATCAGGTCGCCGGGCTCTCGCTCGAAGAGGTCGTCGAGGCCGTCGGCAATGGCCTCCGGCGCGGCGAACGCGACGCGCTCGCCCGTGGCCGAGCGATCACGGTCAACGCCATCTGCTGTGCGATGCGCACCGCGACCCGGTCGGTCGAGGTTGTCGAGATGCTCGCCCGAATGCGCTACCGCGAACCCAAACTGGTCGCCTTCGACCTCGCCGGAGCCGAGACCGGGTTTCCGCCGTCGCTCCACGCCGAGGCCCTGGCGATCGCCCGACGCGAGCTGCTCAACATCACCATCCACGCCAGCGAGCCACCCGACAAGGAACTGATCTCCGATGCACTGGCTCATGGTGCCCATCGCATCGGCCATGGCGTGCGACTGGCATCGGACATCCTGTTCACCCCCAATGAGCAGGCCATACTCGGCCCGATATCTCGCTACATCCTCGATCACGGCATCGCCTTGGAGATGGCGCCGACGTGCCATGTGCAGATCGGCGCCGTGCCGACGATGACCGACCACCCGTTCGCAAAACTGCTCCGTCTCGGCTTCAAGGTCACGCTGAACACCGACAACCGGCTGATGTCGAACGTCTCTCCGACTTCCGAACTCGCCGCCGTGACCTCGACGTTCGACCTCACACCATTCGAGATGCGCCAAATCGCGGTCAACGGCATCGATGCCGCGTTCTGCCCCCGTGAGCAAAAACTTCGCCTCCTGCACGACGTCATCCACCCCGCCTACGACAAGCTGGCGGACATGATCAGCGAAGCGGATGCCGACCGACCGAGCGCCAGCGAATCGGGCGGCGATGGGGTCCGGGGGCGCAGCCCCCGTCCAGCAACCAGCCAAGCGAGGACGGACCGACCGTGCTGACGGACTCCCAGATCGAACGCTACGTCCGCGACGGGTTCCTGGCGATTCCCGATTTCGTCGGCCCCGTGGCGTGCGCCGCGCTGCGCCGACGTGCGGTCGAGATCGTCGAGGAGTGGACCCCGAGCGAACGGCGAACCGTGTTCACGACCAACGAGCAGGAGCGGGCGTCGAACGATGAGTTCTTCGCGTCGGCGAGTTCAACGTGGTGCTTCTTCGAAACCGAGGCCCTCGATGAGGACGGCAATCTGGTCGTCGACAAGACGCGGTCGATCAACAAGATCGGCCACGCCACCCACGACCTCGACGACGTCTTCGAATCGTTCACATACACCGGTGACCTCGCCGACGTCGCGGCCGACATCGGCATGATCGCCCCGCTGGCGCTGCAGAGCATGTACATCTTCAAGCAGCCGCTGATCGGCGGCGAGGTGGGCTGCCATCAGGACGCCACGTTCCTGTACACCGAACCGCTCTCGGTCACCGGGTTCTGGTTCGCGCTCGAAGACGCGACGGTCGACAACGGCTGTCTGTGGGCCTCGCCCGGCGGGCATCGCACCCCACTACGCAAGCTGTTCCGCCGTGTCGGCGCCGACGCCGCAGCGGCAACCGAAACAATGTTCGACATGCTCGACGACACACCGCTGCCCAGCGCGCCCACGGAATTGGTCCCGCTCGAGGTGACAGCGGGCACGATGATCGTCCTTCACGGGCTGCTGCCCCACTGGAGCGACGTCAACCGCTCCGAACGCAGCCGGCACGCGTACTCGGTGCACTGCATCGACGAGCGGGCCGACTATCCGGACTGGAATTGGCTGCAGCGCCGGGCGGACCTGCCGTTGCGCAGATTGGACCGGGTGGCGGCATGCCGATGAACCCCGCCGACGTCTTTCTCCGCGCTCCCAAAGCGCTGCTCCACGACCATCTCGATGGCGGATTGCGACCGTCGACCGTCATCGACCTGGCGACCGAGTACGGCTACGCCCACCTGCCGACCTGGGACGTCGACGACCTGTCGAAGTGGTTCCACCGGGGCGCCAAACGCAACGATCTGGTGCTCTACCTGGAGACGTTCGCTCACACCGTCGGCGTGATGCAGCATCGCGACGCAATCGAACGGGTCGCCCACGAATGCGCCGCCGACCTGGCGGCCGACGGCGTCGTCTATGCCGAGGTCCGCTTCGCGCCCGAGTTGCACACCGAGGCAGGGTTGACCCTCGACGAGGTGATGATGGCCGTCCTGGCCGGATTCCGCTCAGGCACCGCGGGCACCGGGCTGGTGATCTACGCCATCTGCTCGGCGATGCGCACCGCGGCGCGCAGTCTCGAGATCGCCGAGCTGGCCGTCCGCTGGCGCGACGAGGGTGTCGTCGGTTTCGACATCGCCGGGGCCGAGGCCGGCTTTCCGCCGACCCGCCACCTCGACGCATTCCAGTACGTCCAGCGGGAAAACTTCCACGCCACCATCCACGCCGGCGAGGCGTTTGGACTGCCGTCGATCTGGGAGGCGGTGCAATGGTGCGGTGCCGAACGGCTCGGCCACGGGGTGCGAGTCGTCGACGACATCAGTGGCGAGCCCGGAGCCGAACGACTCGGCCGTTTGGCGTCATACATCCGCGATCGACGCATCCCGCTCGAACTCTGCCCGACGTCCAACGTCAACACCGGTGTCTGCGCCTCCATCGCCGAACACCCGATCGGGCTGCTGCGTCGCCTGCGATTCCGTGTGACCGTGAACACCGACAATCGGCTGATGAGCGACACGTCGATGACGGGTGAGTTCATCCGGCTGCACGAGGCGTTCGGCTACGGCGTCGACGACGCCGAGTGGCTGACGGTCAATGCCATGAAGAGCGCCTTTGCCCCGTTTGATCAGCGACTGCGGATCATCAATGGGACGATCAAACCACGTTACGCCCTATTAAAGGCCGAGAGCCTCGGCATCACCGGCTAGGCATTCGTAGACTGCGGGCCACGGGACCGAGAGACCAAGTGGCGAGATGCTCCGATGACCATCAAGAAGAAGCTCTTCGTCGGCGGATTGCTCCTGTTGGTTGCGTTCGGATCGATCGGTCTGGCGACAGGTCTCAAGATCCGTGACCGCCAACAGGCCCAGGTGCGCCAGTCTGTCGGAGCGATCGCCGATCTCGAACGGCAACGGATCATCAGCTCGTTGGATTCGGTTGACGGACGTCTCCAACTGACCGTGCAGTCCGAGGGTTTGGCGGTCTTCATCAGCAAGTACCGCTCCGCTCCGTCGATCGCTGCGGCCGCCCCGATCGGCGATGCGTTGCGCAAGATGATGCCGTATCTCGCACCGATCAGGGCGATCACCGTCGCGACGGCCGACGGCACGGTCATCGTCGATTCCCGCGTTGCCGGGACGGTTTATCGACCCCGAATCACAGTGCCCGTCGACATCGATTCGGGCATC
>JANMJD010000320.1:0-2128 GCA_031371195.1 Actinomycetes bacterium
CTGAGCGGCCAGGTTGTCGAGCACGGCATCGAGAATTGAACCGCCGACATTGTCGAAGAAGATGTTCACCCCATTGGGAGCGAGCTGTCGGAGGCGCTCGTTGACGTCTTCGTTCTTGTAGTCGATGGCGGCGTCGAAACCCAGCGTATCGGTGAGGTAAGCCATCTTGTTCGGACCGCCGGTGATACCGATGACACGGGCGCCATCGCGTTGGGCGATCTGTCCCGCAATCGATCCGACAGCACCGGCAGCCGCAGATACCACGAACACATCACCCGGCTGCGGCCTGGCTACCCGCCGCACCCCGATCCACGCCGTCACACCGGTCGACCCACCCAAGATTCCGAGGTGGGCGCTCAAGGGACCCACGGAATCATCGACCTTCTCGAGCACCGTCGGTGAGACCGTGGCCATGGTCTGCGCCCCAAGGCGACCCCGCACCGCGTCTCCCACCCTCCAACCCTCGGAGGTGGACTCGATCACCCGCCCAACGCCATTGGCGAGAATGACGTGACCGAGGTCGACCTGCTGATGGAAGCCCTCACCTCGCAGCGCAGTGCGGGTGCCGGCATCGACCGAGATGAACTCGACGGCGACCCGAACCTGACCGTCGCCGAGCTCGCCGCACCCGCTGACCTCGGTCGAGAAGCAGTCCGGCGTCGCTTCGCCGACGGGTCTGCGGGCGAGCACAATGCGCGTGTTGGTCAATGCCATGACGCCAGTCCTACACCGCCGGGTTCATCACGACCATCCTCGTGCAATCCCGGCCTCGTCCCGGAACCGGTTCACACCGCCACGACTTCAACCCTCTCACCGACGGCGATCGCCAACACCTCGGCGATGTCCGAGACGGGATGGATGCTGAGCTGCTCGCGGATGTGCGACGGCACATCGTCGAGGTCGGGCTCGTTGCCGATCGGTATCACGACGGTCGTGAGCCCCGCCCGCTGAGCGGCCAGCAATTTCTGCTTGAGGCCGCCGATGGGCAGCACCCGACCCTGGAGCGTCACCTCACCGGTCATACCGACATACGGATGGACGGGGCGATTGGTCAGCAGGCTGACCAGCGCGGTGGTCATGGTGATGCCGGCGGATGGACCGTCCTTGGGCACGGCTCCGGCCGGGAAGTGGACATGGAGCCGCTTGGCCTTCAAGTTTGCCGGATCGATGCCGAGCCGTTCGGCGTTGGCCCGGACATACGACAGAGCGATGTTGGCCGACTCCTTCATGACGTCACCGAGCTGACCGGTTACGACCAGTTGCGTCTCATCGCCGGAGCCGGCCATCGAGGTGGTCTCGACGAACAGCACGTCTCCGCCCGCGCCCGTGACGGCTAGACCGGTAGCGACACCGGGGATGGCAACGCGTGACGCCACTTCTTCGATGACCCGTTTGGGGCGACCGAGCAGAGACCGGACGTCGTCTTCGGTGTCGATGGTGATCGGAGCCGCCGCCGCCGCGATATCAAGCACGTCCGCGGGGTTCACGACCGTCGGGTCAGAGGCCGGGTCAACAGAGAGTGCGCTCGGACCGGCCAGGCGCATCGCGACCTTGCGCAGTGTCTTTGCCAGCTGCCGTTCGAGCCCGCGTACGCCGGCCTCTCGCGTGTAGCCCTCGACGATCCGGCGCAGTGAGGCGTCGGTGAAGGCAACGTCGGTGGTGCTGAGGCCGGCCGTCGTGAGCTGGCGCGGCAGCAGGTGTTTGCGAGCGATGGCCACCTTCTCTTCGTCGGTGTAGCCGTCAACGGCGACGATCTCCATCCGGTCGAGGAGCGGTCCGGGGATCGTATCGAGCACGTTCGCCGTCGCCAGGAACACGACATCGGACAGGTCGAGGTCGACCTCAAGGTAGTGGTCACGAAACGTATGGTTCTGCGCCGGGTCGAGCACTTCAAGCAGGGCGGCAGACGGGTCGCCGGCCCATCCGACACCGAGTTTGTCGATTTCGTCGAGCAGGATGACCGGATTCATGGTCCCTGCCTCGCGCAGCGCCCGCACCAGCCGTCCCGGCTGAGCTCCGACGTAGGTGCGGCGGTGGCCACGGATCTCGGCCTCGTCACGAACCCCGCCGAGTGCCAGGCGGGTGAACTTGCGGCCGAGGGCCCGGGCGACGCTCTCGCCGAGCGAGG
>JANMJD010000333.1:0-7139 GCA_031371195.1 Actinomycetes bacterium
GAGTTCGTTCTCGCCGATTCCCACCTCGTACCGCTCGTTCTTTCGCGAGATGTGGTCGCCGTCGCGGCCCGACGGTTGCCATGGCTTCGGCTACGGCGAGGCGTGCCGCCTGGCCACCGAGTCGGGTCTGCAGGTCGTGCCCGGGCCGTTCTTCAACGCCCAACCGAGCCTGCCGTGCACGACCGCCGCCTGGGAGCAGGTGAGCGGGGAGATCCTCGACGGGCTGGGCGCGGCGATGCCGGTGGACATTGTGTTCCTCTGTCTCCACGGTGCCCAGATGACCGATCGGCTCGACGATGCCGAGGGCGACCTGTTGACCCGCGTGCGGGCGGTCGTCGGTGACGGGGTGCCGGTCGCCGCGCTGCTGGATCTGCATGCCAACGTGACCCCGGCGATGATTCACGCCGCTGACCTGGTCGTTTCGTGCCGCGAATATCCCCATACCGACTACGGGGCGCGGGCCGCCGAGATGCTGCCCGTACTGCGGAGAATTGCCGCAGGCGATGCCCATCCGGTGACCTCGGTACTGCGGCTCGGCGCTCCGGGCGTCTATCCAACTCCCGAGGAGCCGTTCTCGTCGTTCGTCGCCCGGATGACGGCCGATCAGTTCCGGCCCGGGGTGCTGGCCGTTTCGACCAATCACGGGTTCGAGGGCGCCGACATCCCCGACATGGCCTGCACCTTCGTCGTCACCACCGACGGCGACCCGGACCTGGCCGATGCGGTCGCCAAGCGGGTAGCCGACGACTTCCTGGCCACCGTCGGTTCGCAGTCGTGGAATGGCCTCGGGGTCGAGGAGGCGCTGGACCGGGCCCTCGCCCTGCCCGGACGTCCGGTGATCGTCGCCGACCGCTCCGACAACCCGGGTGCCGGCGCGCCCGGCGACTCCACCTACGTGCTTGCCTCCATCCTGCGGCGCGGCCTCGAGGGTGTCGCCGTGGGAATGTTGTGGGATCCGGTGGCGGTCGAGATGTGCCACGACGCCGGCGTCGGCGCGCGGCTTCCCCTGCGGATCGGCGGTAAGGCCGGTCGGCTGTCGGGCGACCCGCTCGATGTCGACGCCGAGGTGATCGCCGTGCGCACCGACGCCGGCCAAGCGCTGTTCGGGCGGGGCGAGCCGACCCATCCACTCGGTGGCTCGGCGGCGATCCGTGTCGATGGTGTTCAGATCGTGCTCAACACCATCCGTGAGCAGGTGTTCAGCACTCACTGCTTCACCGAGCACGGCATCGATCCGGCGAAGTGCGAGATCGTGGTGGTCAAGAGCATGCAGCACTTCATGGGCGGCTTCGCCGACATCGCCGCCCACGTCGTGCGCTGCGACGGTCCGGGCGTAGCCACCCTCGACATGACGCAGCTGCCGTTCCGTCGAGTACACCGACCGTTGCTCGGTCTCGATCCGATCGAGACGATCGAAATCGAGCCGATGCCGCTACGTCCGCCACACCGTTTCGGCCTCGACGCGTGACGTCTCTCCCCCCCCCCCCCCCCCGTAGGCGGAGCTGTTCGAGTAGACCTCATCCCGCCGTTGTACGGGGGTGAATCGTGGATGAGTCGGCTGAGCCGGCCGCGTAAGCGCGTGCTACGCGTGCTACGGTCCTGGCAATGGAGACGATTTCGCATCGAGAGTTACGGAACAACAGCGGTGTCGTGCTCGAACGCGTCCGCAACGGCGAGACCATTGCAATCACCAACCATGGTGAACTCGCAGCGCTGATCGTGCCGGCGCTCACCGAGCCATTCGATCGACTTGTGGCGTCCGGACGGGTGCGGCAGGCGGTGGCAGACGAGGCGTTGGGTTTCGTCTCGCCGATCAGGTCGGTTGTTGCGAGTGCGGCATTGCTCGACGATCTTCGTGGCGATCGATGATCCACTACATCGACACGTCGGCATACCTCAAGCTGATCGTCGAAGAAGCAGAGTCGGGTGACCTGAAGGCTGCGCTCGAGGTTGATCGCGCAGCACGACACCGGATTGTGTCCTCGATTCTGCTCGAGACCGAATTGATGCGGGCAGCGCATCGACTGGGTATCGAAGCCGCGCTCATCGAGAGCGAGCTACGCAAGCTCGACATCGTCAGCTCCTCGGACTCGACATTCTCGAAGGCCGGCACGTTTCCCGATCCGATGCTCCGCTCGCTAGATGGGTTGCATCTGGCAGCCGCGCTCGAATGCGGTGCCACGTCGATCTACAGCTACGACGCCCGTCAGGCATCCGCCGCCCTCAACGCCGGTATCCGCGTACTCACACCAGGTCTGTGATTGCTCGCTCGGCGAGGCCCCGACAACCCTGATCGGCACTGTGATGCGTGGACCACGACTTGGGCTTCGGCGCGACCTTCCGAACAGGGGCGGGCGCTCCACTCGAGGCACCGAACTCACCGAGCCCCCCGCCGTCGCACACGACGCCTGAGCCTCGCGGTCATAGGCGGGCTGGCGATGTTCCCGGGAGGGTTCAGCCGGAGATAGGGGTGCCGCAGGGGACCTCGAGCACCCCATAGACCCCGCCGTGGCCATTGTCGTAGGCGACGACGCACATCTGCGGGTGCTCGGTGGTGGCATCGAAGATCTCGACCCAGGCGATCGCCGGTGAATCGGCGACCGAATCGGGACTCATCACTGGCTTGGTCTGATGAACCACTCTGCGAGAGGCGGAGTCAGCGAAGTGGATTCCGGCGGTGCTCGAGATGATCATCGTCATCTCGTCGATCCGCTCCTGGATCTCCTGGGCCAACTTGTTCGCCCGGAAGCTGTCGTACGCCGACAGGTCGTACTGCATGGACTCTTCTCCCTCGCTCGGTATCCCAACGCCGAGTATGCGCCCCAAGCCGTCCGCCGTCCAGACCACGACGGGGCGGGGTCACGACGGCAGGTGAACCAGGCTCACCGGTCGGTGGATGATGTCGTCCGCCTGACCGGTGGCGGCGATGGTGACCTGGGACGTGTTCCTCGCCTGGCAAATGTCGATCGTCAAACGTGCGCAAGGACCCGGTCGAGCGGGACGGGGATTCGGTCGAGATCGAGGGCGTTGACCAGGGCCGATCCGTACCGTTCCTTGCGCCCCGACCTGGTGCCCATGAATCGCCGGAGCTGGCGTTCGAGGCTCCACTCCCGCGGCACCGGCTGCTTCTGGAATCTGTGGAACGAATCGAGTTCGCCCAGTTCTGCGATGACGCGGACGACCCCGCCGGTGCCGAGGGAGCGGATCAACTCGTCCTCCAGATCGGCGTCGCATGTGAAGAAGCCAAGCGGCTCGACCGCCGTAGCCGTGAGGCCGACATCGAGTCCGATCCGGGCGAGACCACGCCGAACGTAGTGCGCCTCGGCAATGTCCACCAGGCCGGCCAATCGGAGGTCGCGGCCGGTGGGACCATAATGACCGAGGGCCTGACCGATGTTCGTCGCCCCGCCCATGGAGACCACGGTGATGCGCTCGCCGAGCAGATCCCGACCCCGTCGTCGGGCGAGCGCTTCGATCGCCAGCCGATCGCTGGTTCCTTCGACGAGGATCACCGCCTGTGCATCGGGCGGAACGTGGTCGTCCATGATCAACAGTCTGGCGACGACAGGTCCGCTACGGGCGCCGCTCTGCTTGCCGGCCGCCCTCCCGCGCTAGCTTGTACAAGTCCCATACAAGTTGGCCCTCGACTAGAGCGGGCCGACGCACGGTTTTCGGAAGGTACGCGCGCGATGGCGAAGATCAAGGTCGACAACCCGGTCGTCGAGATGGACGGCGATGAGATGACCCGCATCATCTGGCAGTTCATCAAGGACAAGTTGATCCTGCCCTACCTCGATATCGAACTCGACTACTACGACTTGGGCATCGAGCATCGCGACGCCACCGACGATCAGGTGACGATCGATTCGGCGAACGCCACCAAGAAGCACGGCGTGGCCGTCAAGTGCGCCACGATCACTCCCGACGAGGCCCGCGTCGAGGAGTTCGGCTTGAAGAAGATGTGGAAGTCGCCCAATGGCACGATCCGCAACATCCTCGGCGGCGTGATCTTCCGCGAGCCGATCGTGATCTCCAACATCCCCCGCCTGGTGCCCGGCTGGACCAAGCCGATCGTCATCGGCCGCCACGCCCACGGCGATCAGTACAAGGCCACCGACTGGAAGGTGCCCGGCGCCGGCACCGTCACGATGACGTACACCCCGACCGACGGCAGCGAGCCCGTCGAGATGAAGGTCGCCGATTTCGGCGCCGACGGTGGCGTGATCATGGGCATGTACAACTACAACGACTCGATCCGCGACTTCGCCCGCGCCTCGCTGCGTTACGGCCTCAACCGCAATATGCCCGTGTACTTGTCGACCAAGAACACCATCCTCAAGGCGTATGACGGCTCGTTCAAGGACATCTTCGAGGACGTCTACCAGTCCGAGTTCAAGGCCGAGATGGATGCCGCCGGGCTCACCTAAGAGCACCGGCTGATCGACGACATGGTGGCCTGCGCGATGAAGTGGGAGGGCGGTTATGTGTGGGCCTGTAAGAACTACGACGGTGATGTGCAGTCCGACACCGTCGCCCAGGGCTTCGGTTCGCTCGGCCTGATGACGTCGGTGTTGATGACCCCCGATGGCAAGACCGTCGAGGCCGAGGCCGCCCACGGCACGGTGACCCGCCACTACCGCGAGCACCAGAAGGGCAACAAGACGTCGACCAACCCGATCGCCTCGATCTACGCCTGGACGCAGGGTCTGACGTACCGCGGCCAGATGGACGGCACCCCGCAGGTCGTCGCTTTCGCCGAGTCGCTCGAGAAGGTCTGCGTCGAGGCCGTCGAGGCCGGAGAAATGACCAAGGACCTGGCCATCCTCATCTCGAAGGACGCGCCGTTCCTGCACACCGAGGACTTCCTCGACGCGCTCGACCGGCGCCTGCAGGCCAAGATGGCGTGAGCTCCCCGCCTGTGAAAGCGGTGCTCTTCGACTGGGGCCACACCCTGTTCGACACCGCCGGTTCGATCGACTTCGTCGTTGGCTGGTCGGCGGCTCGCGGCTACGCGCTGTCGCCCGATCGCGCCAGGAAGATGCACGCCGCGGCCTTGATCCGGTCGCGCACGGCCGAGGAACTGGCCAAGGGTCGCGACAAATCGTTGATCGTGCACCATGAGTGTTGGCTCACCTTGTGGGAGGCGTTCGAATCTGCCTGCTCTGGGCTGGCCGAGGCGCTGTGGGAGTTCGAGACGTCCGCGGCCGGGTGGTCGCCCTATGTCGATGCCGAGGTGACGCTGACCACGCTGCGAGATGCAGGCATTCGAGTGGCGGTGGTCAGCGACGTCCCCTTCGATCTGCGCCCGATCTTCGATCACTACGGCATGGTCGATCTCGTCGAGGAGTTCTTTCTCTCGGGGGAGTACGGCGTGTTGAAGTCGGAGCGCGAGCTGTTCCGCATCGCGCTGAATTCGCTCGGGCTGGAACCGGGCGACGTCATCATGGTGGGCGACAACCACGCGAACGACGGCTTCGCCGTCGCGGAAGGCATCCGTACCTTGCTGCTGCCTGCCACGCCGAGTGGGAAGCCCAGAGGATTGGACGCAGCGCTCGCCCTCGTCGGCCGGTAACGGGCCCGCAGTCACGACGTCGGAGCTTCGTCGGTGAGCTCGCCGGCGTATTCCTCGTCGCCTGCCCGGGTCTGAGTTCGGTTCTCAGCGACCTGCGACGGCAATCGAACAGGCGCACAATGAAGATGCGGCGCAGGTCGCCATACTCACCCTCGACCAGGGCTTGGCACAGGACGATGTCGACGCCGTCGGGTGCCCCGGATCGCGAGGGCGACCAGGAGCTACGGTGACGTCGATGCGTACGATCGAGGAGATGGCACGATGACCGCGACGTTCACGCCGCCCGGCCCGGGCCAGTGGGCGCTCGATCGTTCACATCTGCCCGGTGGATCGACACCGATCGTCCAGGAACTGATGCTGAGGTCGATGCCTACGGGCATGCGGCGGGTGTTCAAGGAACTGGGCGCCCCACTCGACACTCTGGATGTGCGATTCGTCAACGGGTTCATGTACACCCGGCTGCGGCCCCTGATCGCTCCCGACAAGCCGGTGAACAGACTTCCGCCGCTCCCCGTGCTCAAGTTGGTGTCGCGGCTGCATCCCGAGTTTCGCCGGCGGGCTCGTACCGCGGCGAAGGTCCTCGCCGAGCGGCCATGGCGGACGATCATCCACGAGTGGGAACACGGTGGTCGGGCGGCGGTCGAACGGGAAAACCTGGCCCTGCAGTCGGTCGACCTGTCGTCGCTCACCGACGGCGAATTGATCGTGCACACCCGCCGGACGTTCGACCACTGCGTCAGGTACTGGGAGCACCACTTCTGGATGCACGGCTACGACCTCGGACCGATCGGCCGATTCCTGTGGGAGTGCCGTGGTTGGGGACTCGAACCGGCCGAGGTCATCCCGCTGCTCGAGGGTGCCTCACCGTCGACCTCCGAGCCGGGGCGCCTGCTCGCGGGAATCCGCACGCAGGTCGAGGCGAGCGGTGATACTCCGTCGACCGTCGACGAACTCCGAGCCATCTCGGTGCAGGTCGCCGCCGATGTCGATCGGTATCTGCTTTACCGCGGCTCGGTGCTGTTCAGCCGGTACGACGTCGACGGGGTCACGCTGCGCGAGGTGCCCGATGTCGTCCTGGCGACGGTGACGCACGCCTCGGCTCGTGACGTCGGAGCAGAGGTTGCCGAGCGGATCGCCGTGACCCGTACACGTGTGCCGGCGGCCGACCGGGCGTTGTTCGACGAGGTCGTCACCGAGGCCCGGGCGGCGATGAACCTGCGCGACGACAACGGCCCGACCACCGCCGAGTGGCCGCTCGGGCTGTTGCGCTACGCCATGCTGGAGATCGGCGCTCGAATGACGGCGATGGGCCGCGCCGACGGTGCCCCCGATGGCCTTGAACTACGGCTCGACGAGATCTGCACGGCGCTCCTCTCCGACGAGAGCGGATCCGAGCCGGCGAACCTGGCGGCGAGGCGGCGAGGGCGCTGGGAGCAGCGGCAGGTCGACGCCCCGTTGTTGCTCGGCCCCGCCGAGGCGGCCCCGCCGATCGAGATCCTGCCGGGCGTGCTGCCGACCCTGGTGGGGATGGTGCAGATCGTCGTCGAGCAGATGGGCATGGACGGCA
>JANMJD010000348.1:0-6312 GCA_031371195.1 Actinomycetes bacterium
ACCGAAACCGAGCGACGCATGTTCGCCACATTCGACGAGGTCTTCGACGCCACCGAACCGGTGCCGGCTCACCTCGTGCAAGCGGCACAGGACTGCTACACGTGGCGGACCGTCGACGCCGAACTGCTCGAGTTGCTCGTCGACTCCGCCGAGACCGAGTTGGCTCTTGTCCGTGACGACGACCGGATGCAGCGTTTCATGGCCTTCGGGAACGACGAGCGCGGCGTGCATTTCGAATGCGTGCCCGACGCTGGCGGACGATTATTCGAACTTTCGGGCATCGTGGTCCCGGCGGGCACCTTCGTGGTCCGCGTCGATCGCCCGGGCGCCGACATCGAGGTGACGTCGGACGATCTCGGCTCGTTCGTCGTCGGCCCGCTCGACGCCGGCTCGATCCTCCTGACGATCCGCACCGACGACGGCGACGACATGATGGTCACCCCCTGGTTCATGCTCCAGTAGCAGGCGTCTCGACCGACAGCGCCGGGCCCAGCCGCACGTCACCACGTCCCAGGACGGAAAAGGCACAACGCTCGAGCAACCCGACGGGCGACTCCGGGTCGTTGCGCGCTGTTGCGTAAGCAAGGGCGTCACCAACGTTGAAGCTGCGACGCAGGGTCGAGTGGAACTGTGACATCAAGGGAGCGATCATGTCGTCGACGAGCGGCACCGTGGCGACGACCACACATGATGTCCCGCCGGCGATCAGCACTGAGGAGAGGCCGAGAAGCTCGCCGCCGGCCTGATTGGCAGCCTCGGCCGTACGACATGCCGAAAGCACGACCAGGCCCGGAGGCCGTTCCAGAAGATCGAAGTCATGGGCCGTCACCGGGCCGTCGGCGAGTTGCATATACGAGAACAGCGGTTTCGCCGACCGGAACACGGCATGGGTCGCCAGATGAGCGACAGCAGCCCCGTCCAAACCTTCGATCACGCGATCGGCGGTTGCATCCGGCCCGACGAGTGCAGTCGAGATCGGGTGAATCGTCCGTAGGGCCGCCACCTCGTCGACTGCTCCTGGCAATCCTGGGCCTGCGACCAGGAGGACTCGGCCGTCCAACGGGTGGGGCGCCGCTCGTAGCCATACACCCGCCGATGGAACGACGCTGACTGACCGTGTGGCCCCAACGAGGAACGACCATGGGAGAGCGTGCAACTCAGAGGATGGCACGATCACCAAATCATCGATCTCAACACGAGTTGCGAGAGGTGCCCACAGCAAGGATCTCAGGCGCTGAAGATTCGTGGAGCACGTTCGAGCAACCAGCCGGGCGGCGGGTGCGGCGACGACCGGCGACAACTGTCGCAGACCGCTGATTGCTCCCTTCGCCAGGCGCGCGACCTCGCGCGACGATCCGATATCGACGGAGCTGATCCCATCGGATCGGACGATCAGTGCTCTGAGCAGCCCGAGATGCTCAACGTATGCGACCAATGTCGTGGAGCCGAGACCGGCGCGAATCTCGGCTACGGTCGTTTGCCGCGGCATCCGCTGTGGCCGACGGCGCTGTCGAGATCGCAAGGCCGTCGTGAGGGCATGCTCCGAACTGTGCGCCCGAGCCGATGTCTCGACGGATGGCTGACCGTCGCGGAGTTCGGCGGCGAGAGCAGCGGCCATGACCCGGTAGACGCTCAGAAGAATCCGGATGTCCGGATCCTCATGTTCCTTCGATGCGTGGTCCATCGAATTGGCTCTCCAGCGCTCGACCGCCGCCAGTAAGCGCGCTGGACGTTCGTCCCACGCCAGACCGACGTCGAGCCGAGCGAGCCCGGCGCCCCAAGCCGACGCGTTCGCTCGGAGCTCAGTGGATTCGAACAACGCCCGGTGACGCTCGAGCAGGCTGCGCCCACGCGCCACCCAGCGCCGGCACTGATCCCTGTCGCCTTCGGCGAGGTGGCGCATGGCTGCGGCCTCGCACGCCAGCAATCGGAGCGTCATCGTGCTCTTTCTGTGCTCGACCTCGGCCAAGGCGGCAGACCCCTGTTCGACCTCACCGACGGCCTCGCAGACATTGGCGACCCGGAGCCAACTTGTCGCAGCGAAAACCGTCATCCCATGGTCATCGAGCTGTCGGGCGACTCGCTGGGCGTCGTCGATCGAGACGGCTCGAAATCCATCGGCCTCGATTGCGCATTGGAGCAGTAGATCCTCGGCGATGCTGGCCCATCCCGTCCGACCGGAGGCGACAAAGGCGCTGGCGGACTCCCGAGCCGCATCAATCGCATTCGGGTGACCCACTCTGGCTCGGGCCATCGCCAAATACAGCATGCCATCGGCGGCATCGGCCGTCAGGCCAAGCGCTTGGAGTTCGCGAATGGCGTCGGGAACCTGATCGAGGACGTCTTCGCAGAGTCCTGCCAGGGCCATCACCTCACTTGCATCGACGATCGTCTGCGCCGTGGAGAAGCCAAGCGAGGCCAGTTCGTGTTGCGCGGCATTGAAATCGCGCATTGCACCTGGCAGGTCTCCCACCCGGGCGAGCACCATCGCACGATTGTGTACGACCTCGGCGGCCATCTTGAAATGGTTGTGCTGTCGGTAGAGCCCCTCGGCGACATCGAGGTCGAGTCGTGCTCCCGCTAGATCACCGAGATACAACTGGAGTATTCCCCTGTTGTTGTGAGCACGGGCGCGGTCGATCGACCGATGCGGCGACAAATCGGCGAGCGCCCGGTCGACGATGTCATGGGCACGGACGAGGTCGCCCTGCCGATATGCCGCGACGCAACGTGAAACGTCCAGGATGGCCCGAACTTCTGGATCACTCGTACACATCTCACTTTGGTCAAGCACGTCCACCGCATCGTTGAGACGGGATGCGGAGATCAACGCAGTGGCCAGAATGCCGGCGAGTTCTGCGCGGAGCTCGCCCGGCGCGGAATCGGGCAATTGTGCGACGGCCACCTCGGCTGCGACGATCGCGTCGTCGGGCCCCTCCAGATCGAGGGTCGTCCGAGCGACGATCGCGTGAAGCACGGCGGACGTTGAAGGGTCCGCCGGGCCTTCTCGGATCGCGGCCGCGGCCAGATCGCGATACCGGGCCGGGTCGGCGCGTGCAGAGTTCAACCACGAAATCGGATGTATCAAGTCATCCTCGTGTCCGCTCATTGCCAGCGAGCCTAGGCTCCGCAACTTGAAGCACGTTCCGCCCGACCGTGGTGGGGCCCGGCTTCGAGTGGGATCAATTCTCAGAGGGGATGATGAGCCGTGGTTGCACGACGTGAGCTGAGACGGAGGGCCTTCGACGAGGCGTTCTTCGAGCGAGTGCCCGGTGAGCACCGTCCACACCCTGAAAGCGGCCCGCCGGCCGACGACTGTGACTTTCGTGGGTGGGAGCTGAACGGGCAGCGCTTCGAGATACGAGTGCCGGGATATGCCCAGAACGACTGGCAGCCCGAGGACATCTTGGTCAAGTTGCTCGACGGTGACGACGAGCCGATGATCTCGCCGTACTTCATTGCCGTGCTCGACGACCCCGCAGTCCTCGGCATGCTCCACGAGTTCCAGAACGACTTCACTTTCCCGTTCGAGCCCGCACCAGCAGCGGAGCCCACTTCCGACGGCTGCACCGAGGGTTTGATCGATGACGAACCTGAGCCCTCGTGTGACTGCGACGAGCCGGTACCGGTCTGTGTGGATGGTCCGCGAACCATTCGCTACGGTCGGCCACCAGTTTCACGACGCGACATGCCGGCGGCGACGATCGAGCTCTTGGCACTCCTGTCAGCCCTCAATTCGCACTTCGAGTCCGATGAGCCCGTAGCCGTTCCGGTCTACGGCTTCCTCGCCAGTCAACGGCCGCACCCCGCGGAGGATGTGGAGATGTCCCCGACTCTGGTGTCTATCTCTGCGTCGAAGTCTGCGGTCCGAGTGACGGTCGTCGATTCGGGGATTGCGAGCAATGCCTGGACGGCCAATGGAACATTGAACATCGGGTCCGCCGATGCTGACGGGCTCACAACCGCAGTCGCACCGCTTGGCAACCCTCCGTACCTGGGGTATGCAGCCGGTCACGGCACGTTCATTGCCGGAGTGCTCCACCAGCGAGCTCCCGGGGTCAAGGTCGACGTTTTCAAGGCCTTCAACCCCGATGGAGTGTTGAATGAGAACGCCGTGACCGCAATCATCAGCAGCATCACGGCGGGAACCCGCGCCAGGCCAGACGTGCTGCTGTTGTGCTTCGGCGGCTATGTCGTGCGGTCGGGCAAGTTTGGAATCAGTCAGGCGAATCAGCCCTACGGGTTGGTGCCGGCACTTATTCGACAGGCACTGGTCGACCTCGCTGTCAAGTATCCCGGATCGATGGTCGTCGCGTCGGCCGGCAACGACAACACGGGCGACCTTTGCTACCCCGCGGCATTTAGCCAGGACGCTGCATTGGCAAGCCGCGTGGTTGCCGTAACGGCACTGGACGCCACGGGTCAATTGGCATCGTTCGCCAACTTCGGACCGTGGGTGACGGCTTGCACCCTAGGCCAGCGCATCCGGAGCATCTACGTATCGGGGACGGAGAGCCCGGCCAGTGAGCAGGACGGGCAACCAGAGACGTTTGCCGCCCCGTCATACGCCCAATGGAGTGGCACGTCGTTCGCCGCGCCCATCGTTGCAGGGGCCATCGCGCAGTACATGATCAACCGCCTGGGGAAGGGCACCCAGGTCACTGCGTTCGCCGCGTGGGCCGCCGTTCTGAACGCCAGTTCGGTGGCCACCGCAAACCAGCCGTGCGGGGTCCACGTCGCACACGGCAGCGTCGCCCACGCATAGCCACGTCCGGCGTCGTCAGAGGACAAGTCGCGCCTCGACTTCGTGGCCGACGATTCGGCCGGTCGGGACGAAGCCGTAGTCGAGATAGAACGGGCCTGGGTTGCCCGGGCCCTGGCCGTAGGAGACGCGCACGGCCTGGTCACCCCGCTGGCGGCAGTGGTCGACGACCAGATCGAGCACCCGGGTTCCGATGCCGCGGCGTTGGTGGTGGCGGTCGAACAGCAGGCGCCACAGGTATGGCTCGGGATGTGTCGGTGACGGTTCGATCATCATCACGAAACCGACCACGTCGTCGTCGGCGGTAACGGCTCGATGCCACACGCCAGCCGGCTCGCCGGCGTCGTCGGGGTCGGGGGCGACGATGTCGGCGAACGATCTGGCCATCGGGGACACGAAGCGTTGCTGCGACCAGTGGGTCGTCAATCCCCGGACCTCGTCGCGATTGGCCGCGGTGACCTCGACCAACCCGACTCGTCCGGGACGATGTGCAGGCCGGGCGCTCCACGCCTCGAACTCGGGGCTCAGCATGCCGAACACGACGTCGTCGGTGCACTCGTCGCCGACCCAGTAGGCCTGGCGATGCGTCCCCTCGTGAACGAATCCGAGACGTTCGAGGACCATCGCCGACGCGAAGTTCTCCGGGTGGATCGCTGCATGGACCCGTTGCACGCCATGGCTGAAGAGGTGTGCGATCAGTCCACGAGCTGCCTCGGTGGCCACCCCGTGCCCCCGGGCGGCCGGCGCCAATGTGTATCCGATCTCGGCCGATCGGCCCTGCCACCCGAGATGGCACACCACATCACCGAGTAGTTCTTCGCTCGGGGGCTCGTTGATGCCCAGGGCGTACCACTCGCCGTCGGTCGGCCCGTCCAGCTCCACCTGGGCCGAAATCATCGTCACGGCGGACTCCAGCGGGTACGGCGCCGTCCACGACTGCAGGTGGGCCGTCTCAGGGTCCGAGCGGTAGGCCGCCAGCGCGGCGGCGTCGGACAGGCGCAGCTCCCGGAGTACGAATCGATCGGTGCGTATCGGTTCCATACCGCCATTCAATCCTGTGGAAGCCCCGCGTCGCTTGCCGGAGCGAACGGCCGTTCGCCTGCGCTAGGCTGGCGGGCGTGCCCGATGAACGGTTCACCGTCGTCTCCGATTTTCAACCGGCGGGTGATCAGCCCACCGCGATCGCCCAGCTCTCGGCCGGTATCGAGCGGGGTGACCGCTTCCAGACGTTGCTGGGCATCACCGGTTCGGGCAAGTCGGCAACGATCGCCTGGACGATCGAGCACACCCAACGCCCCACGCTGATCCTCGCCCCCAATAAAAGCCTCGCCGCTCAGCTGGCCCAGGAGATGAAGGAGTTCTTCCCCAACAACCGGGTGGAGTTCTTCGTCAGCTACTACGACTATTCCCAGCCCGAGGCGTACATCGCCTCCAGCTATACGTACATCGATAAGGACTCGTCGATCAACGACGAGATCGACCGACTCCGTCACTCGGCGACGGCAGCGTTGTTGACCAGGCGCGACGTGATCGTGGTCGCCTCCGTCAGC
>JANMJD010000359.1:0-9835 GCA_031371195.1 Actinomycetes bacterium
GTGACTCGACCACTTCGCCGTTCAGCGACGCCCGGAGTGTCGTCGTCACGAAGAACTCCGTGGCTGAGCAGGTCATCACCGAGTCGACCTCGACCGATGTCTCCCAGTCGGGCCGCGAGACGTCGACACGTCGGGTGACCCTCGCCCGGGCCGTCAGCGGGTCGCCGTGCTCGATCTCGTACGTGTTCGCCCCGCTCTCCTCCATCGCGATGCCCAGATCGACCAATTCGAGGCGACCGAGGAGGAAGTCGGGTTGGCTCTCGTCGGCCGGCTCCGACAGTGGCCGGATCGAGATGGCTTCGCCTTGACGGGGCTCACCCAGATCGCATTGTGCCGCGTCGGCGGCCAGCAGCGGCAAGCGGATGTGGCCGTCGACGATGTGCAGGGTGGTCGGTGTCGGCGTCGGCCAGATCCACGGCCAATAGCCCGCCGAGACGGCGGCACGGATGCGGTGGCCGACGCCGAATCCGTGGGCGGCGGCGTCGAGTCGTAGTTCCACCGCGATGGGCTCACCCGGTACAAGCGGTCGGAGCCGATCGTGGCCGTCCAGGTGGGTGAGGTTGAGCACACCCCTCGTGACCAGCAACGATGTTCCATCGGGAGCGACATCGCAGAGCCGCACGGCGATGATGCCGTGAGGTCGATCGGGGATCACCGTCAGGCGAACCGAGGGAAATCCCGCCACGTCGACGAACTCGACGAGTGGCTCGCTGTCGCTGCACGAGGCGTGGCTGTCATCGTCGCGCTGGTCGCCGGCCAGGGTGGTCTCGCCGTACGGGCACCACGTGCCGGCCGCCGCCCCGCAGCGGTGGTCGTCGGTGATCGTCGCCGGGGCGATGGACTGTACGAACCAGTCGGCGGCCGCAGATGCGCCGAGGCCGACCCATCTGCCCGGGCGCGTCGGTGCCGGTGTGCGGGGATCGTCGTACTCCTGCACATAGAGGCGCACGGGTGGTGGCAGTGGCGCCGATAACGGCGTTCCCGGGCGCAGATGGCGATCGAAGAAGGTGGCGCACTCCCCAAGGAAGTCGATCTGCGGTCCGGGTCGGGTCGCCTGGGGATAGCCGTGGGCCCACGGTCCGATGATGCCCGTGGTCAGATCGGGTCGATGGTCGACGAGATCGAGCACGGCGTTGCGATACGGGTCGGCCCAGCCCCCCACAGCCAGGATCGGGACGTCGAGCGCGGCGTAGTCGAAGTGGACCGAGCCGTGGCGCCAGTAGTCGTCCTCCAGTTGATGGGTCAGCCACGGTTCGATCATCGGGGGACGCACGGCGAGCCGCTCGGTCCACATCTCGCGCCAACGACCGCCGACCACCTCGGGGTCGGGTGGTCGGGCGTCGTAGGCGTACATCGTCGATGCCCACGAGAGTAGGTCGTAGGCGTTCACCGCTCCACCCGTGTAATGGCAGTCGTCGGTGTAGCGGCGCACGACGGAGTTCACCGTGACGATCGCCGCCAGCTCGGGTGGGCGGCGGGCCGCCGTCTGCAACGAGGCGAAGCCACCCCACGAGAAACCGACCATGCCGACGCGACCGTTCGACCAGGGCTGTTCGGCGATCCAGGCGAGGATCTCGAGGTTGTCGTCCTGCTCGAGGCGCAGGTACTCGTCGGTGAGCACCCCGTCGGAATCGCCCGTTCCCCGAAGGTCGACGCGCACCCCGGCGAAACCGTGCTGCGCCCACCAGCTGTAGCGGGGATGGTCGATGATCAGCGTGCCGTCATTGCGGCGATACGGCAATGCTTCGAGAATCGCCGGTGCTGGTGCCCGGTCGGCAGGCAACCACAGCCGGGCGGCGAGCCGGGTGCCGTCGGACAATGGGATGAACACCGGGTCGACGTTGCGAAATCCGGGCCCATCGGGCGGGGAACTGGCCATCGGGGCAGACTACGCGGGCGCGCCGTCGGGGCCGCCCCGAGAGGCGGCCCCGACGTCATCGATTCGGCTGAGACGGTTACGCCGCCGGATCGCAGTGGATGTCGAACCACGTGTTCCAACGGTTGTTCGCCGGGTTGGAGTCGATCGCCTCGCGGGCTCCGTCGTAGAACTGGGCCCCGACGAAGATGCGGTCGTCGCCCTGGGACGTGCAGGTCAACGTGTAATTCACCGTCATGTTCGTCCGCTGGCCCGGGTCGAGTGGGTCGATGGCGAACGTCGTCGGGTCGGTCGTCGAGAAGGTGGTGTGGTCGTTGAACCCGAACTGGAACATCGAGCCGCCGACCCGGGCCCAGTCGGTCCCGTCGTTGTGCACCCGCACGAAGACCGGCACGGTCATCGACTCGCCGACCTTCATCACCCGCGGGTCGTAGTGGTCGAGGCCGACGTTCGATGTCAGGTCGATGTCGCGGCAGATGTTGTCGGTCGGGTCCGACTCGCAGAACTGGCGGACCACCTCGTCGACTTTGGCCTCGGTCGATGCTCCCGTGCGAACGTCGCGGATCTCGACCCGGGCGAGGTTCACGCTGTAGGGGATGCCGTAGCGGGCCTCGTCGGAGTCGTTGCGAGGCGTCTCGCCCTTGGTCAGCGGATCGGGGGCGAACCACGAGTCGATCGTCTTGCCCTCGAAGTCGTAGGTGGTCACCTGGATCGGTCCGGTGTCGGAGTAGCGCACGTAGACCCGCTGCTTCTCCAATGACATGCGGTGCGGGAACTGCGGATCGGGGGTGTGCATGACCCGCAGCATGATCGCCCGGCCGCTGCCGTTCATGTCGTTGCCGGCGGCATCGATGGGAATCTCCATCTGTGGCGGGTGCCGATCGATCTCATCGTTCGGATGGCCTGGATCGCCCGCGGGATCTCCGGCGGGATTCGTGCCATGGTCGCCGCCCGGGAACGGCCCGGGGAACGGCTGGCAGGCGGTGAGCACGCCGAGGCCGGCGGCGAGTACGACGGCGGCGATCCGCCGGGTGGTTGTCGTGGCATTCATGTCAGCACGCTCCCTTGGTGGTGCAGTTGAGGGTCAGCCGCTCCCAGCGGCGTCGGTCGAGGGGGTTGAAGGTCTGTTGGTCGTCGGCCATCACGTCCGGGGTCGGATCGGACGTGTACCAGCCGTTCGGGGTGCCGGCGGCGGCGCCGATGTCGTGGCAAGCGCCGGGAGCGACCCCGACATTGGGGGCATCGTTCTGGCAATTGCCCAGGCTGGAGTACAGATTCGGCATCACCGGGTCCTGCCAGTAGCCGCCGTCGGGCGGGTACTCGTCGGCGAGACCGAACGGTGTGTGGCCCATCTCATGGATGGCGGTGTCGGGCTCGGTCGGCTCGGCGCCGAACAGTCGCATGCCGCCGTCGGCGCAGTCGCGATGGGTGTCGGAGTGCAGGATCCAACCGGAGTCGGCGAACGAGTAGCGGTCCCAGTTCTCCGGTGCCTGGATCGAGTCGCAGGTCGCCATCGTGCCCGAGATGTCTGCTCCGGCCGTCTTGGCGATCCACACGTTGAAGGCGTTCTGCTTGGTCAACGTGTAGGCGTTCGCATACAGACCGCGCCGGGCGCCGTTGGACAACAGGGCGTTGTAGACCGCAGTCTGGAATGCCGGGTCGGAATAGCCGCCGGCGTACGAGTTGTCGGCGAGGAGTACGACGTCGATGCGGGCCGTCGATGACCCGGTGTAGATCACCGGCACGGCGATCTCGGATTGGTCGCCGATCCGCACCGTGCGCGGTGTGGTCGTCGCCGCCTCGGCCCCGCCGTTGTTCTCGGTCATGCACTCGTAGTCGAACTGTGCGCCGGTGGCGAGGAAGGCGTACGAGATGGTCGGGGCGCCGACCGTCTTGCGCACCTCGACGCCGTTGAACGTGATCCGCACGAAATCGACGACGGCCATCGGATTGGCGGCCCCGTCGAGCGCGGTTGCCGTGATGGTGACCGTGTCACCGGGCTTGGGCCAGATGGGGGAGTGGAGGCACTGCATCCGCAGACCCGGAGTGGAGGTCGGCAGGATCACGTCGACCTTGAACACCACCTTGTCGCCGCCCGAGGTGGCGATCGGCTGGCCGCAGATGCCGGTGAGGTCGCCGCTGAGCACGCAGGGCCGCAGCCCGATCTTCAGCGAGATGGTTCCGTCGGGGATCACGTCGGCGGTGTCGTCGTCGAAGTTGAGGCCGCCGTCCTCGTCCTTGACGGTGAGATCGAGCGACACCGAGCCCTGGGCCGGGTTGGCGGTGAACACCGTCTCCCAGTTCGGGTGGATGTGCTCCTCGCCCTCGACCTCGTCGGTCTGGTCGGTGTCCTCATTGTTGAACTCCTCGGTGCGCACACCGTCGGAGAACTTGATCATGGTGTAGAAATCGGCGTCACTGGTCGAGTCGAGATCGTCGCCGAGATCTTCGATCTCCAGGACGGTCAGTCGCACCGTGACGTCGGGGAAGGTGATGGCGTGTGCCGGCGTTGCCGAGCCTGCGACCACCGACCCGGCGACGACGGCAAGAACCGTCGCGGCACGGAGCCTTCGGGATGTTCTCATGGGGATATCTCCTGGGTAGGGGGTGGGAGGTACCTCTCCCGACCCGCCTTCCACCGGCGGAAATACTCCGTGTGAGCTGGACGAATGGCACGTATCAAGCGACGTGGGGGACGCTCACTGACAGGTTCTGGCTAGATCAGCTCGCGGACCCGGGCGAGGAGCACATCGAGGGCCGGCTCGTTCATGCCGCCATGGGGGATGATCACGTCGGCATGGCGTTTCGACGGTTCGATGAACTGCTGGTGACTCGGCCGCACGGTTGCCAGATACTGGGCGATGATGCTCTCGGGGCTCCGGGCCCGTTGGGAGACATCGCGTTCCAGGCGGCGGATGAATCGCAGGTCGGCGTCGGTGTCGACATACACCTTCAGATCGAACAAGTCGCGCAGCGCCGGTTCGTAGAGCACGAGAATGCCCTCGACGACGATCAGTCGCGCCGGCCCGACGACCTGCACATCGCCCGAGCGGGTGTGGTTGGCATAGTCGTAGATCGGCACGGGCACCGCCTCGCCGAGGCAGAGTCGGTGAACGTGGTCGATCAGCAGTGGCCAGTCGAAGGCGTCGGGATGGTCGTAGTTGACCTTCACCCGCTCCTCGAACGGCTGGTCGTCGCGGGCCCAGTAGTAGGCGTCGAGCTTGACCAGGGCCACGCTCCCGGGGACGGCGTCGCCGTTGATCTGTTCGACCAGGCGCTCGGCGACTGTCGTCTTGCCCGAACATGTGCCCCCTGCGGCGCCGATGATGAACGGTCGTCCCCCCATGGGGTGATCACGATAGAGGGCATGGCCTCGTCCGTCGATTTGACCCGCCTGCCGATTTTGACGAGGTATCGAACGCCTGTTCTCAATGCTTGAGTTGGGGGGTGTCCAGCGGGCATTGTGGGGAGGTGAGTCTTTCTGAACGTGCCCAGGCGATGCTGGAATTCGAACGGACCTGGTGGACGCTCGACGGTGCCAAGGACTCGATGATCCGCGAACGCTTCCAGTGTTCGGCCGAGGTGTACTACGACGAGCTGAACACCCTGCTCGAAGATCCGGCCGCGTTGGCGTACGATCCTCTGGTGGTGCGTCGGCTCATCCGCCTGCGCGACCGCCGGCGTCGAGCCCGTCTCGACGTCGCCCTGGCCGCATCCGAAGGGAAGCACGCATGAACGATCGTCGCCGTCCGGGATCGTCCGGGGGACCACGCGCCGCGTCTCCCGCAGTCGCTGTGGGTGTCGCCATCGTCGCCGCGATCCTCGGCTTCTTCATCCTCAAACAGTTCGGCGGAGACAACACCGCGAAGGACACCGGCAGCGGAACGGCCGACCCGAATGCCACAGCCGACTCGTCGGCCACGACGATCACCGTGCTCGACGCCAACGGCAACCCGGTGGTGGTCGACCCCAACGTTGCGACCACGCCGACCCCGGTCGTCACTCAGGCCCCGTTGCGCAACACATACACCGTGGTTGTCGCCAACGCCTCGAAAAAGCAGGGTGCTGCCAAAGGCTTGACGACAGCGATGCAGCGTGATGGCTTCACTGCACTACCGCCGACGAACACGCTCGATGCGGTCGTCACCCCTCCCCTCGCCGTCACTCGCGTGTTCTATGCGGTGAACTTCGACGCGGCGGCCAAGGATGTCGCGGCGTACATCGGGCCGGGGATCGTTCCTGAGCCGCTGCTCGACCCGTCGCCCGTGGCGGTCGAATCGGCTGGCGCCCAGATCGTGATCGCCCTCGGCACGGATTGGGCAGGATTGCCGCCGACCGGTGCCGCACCGCAGGTGCAGGTTGGCACGGACCCCAACGCAGCGACCGTCCCCTCGGCGGCCGGTAGTCCGAACGACACCACAGCCACGTCCTGAGGTCATCACAGCCACGTGCTGAGTCAGCTACGTCCGAGTTCAGCCGAGCAGGTCGGTGACGACCTGCTCGATGCAGCGGGTCGTCTCGGTCATCGCCACGGTTTCGCCGAACCGCTCGACCAGCGAGATCGCCTCGATGCGATCGCCGACACCGTCGTACACCGCTCCGGCGACGGCCACCACCCGCACCCCGTGCGCCTCGGCAAGGGCCTGCACACCACCGACCACCTTGCCCTCGAAGCTCTGCTCGTCCAGAAAGCCCTCACCCGTGATCACCAGGTCGGCTGCGGCGACCCGCTCGTCGAGTTCAAGTTCGTCGGCGAGCAGCTCGAAGCCCGGTACCAACACGCCCCCGAGTGCGACGAGGCCGCCCGCCAACCCGCCGGCCGCACCGGCGCCCTCGACCATGCTCACATCGACGTTGAAATCGGACTGATACACCTGGATCAGGCGTTCCAGGCGGCCGCGGAGCAACGCCACCTGCGCCGGTGTCGCCCCCTTCTGCGGACCGAAGACGGGCGCAGCGTCGGTGAAACAGGTGCGTACGTCGCAGGCGACGAGCAACTCGACGCCACGGAGCCGCTGCTTGGCCCGGATCGCCCGGATGGCCCCGAACCCACCGTCGGTCGTCGCCGAACCGCCGAGGCCGACGATGATCCGCTTCGCCCCGGCGTCGAGCGCAGCGTCGATCAGCTCGCCGGTTCCGGTGGTCGACGCTCCCATCGGGTCGTTGCCTTCCGACCCGCCGGCCAGCAGCAGCCCCGACGCCTGAGCCATCTCGATGACGGCCGTGACCCCGGTGATCCGCCACGGTGCTGTTACCGGGTCGCCGAGGGGACCGGTGACCACCGTATGGCGATTGGGTCCGCCGAAGGCTTCGAGCCATCCCTCGCCGCCGTCGGAGACCGGGCAACTATCACATGAGTTGCCGGTCGCCGCGGCGGCGCGGGCGATGGCTTCGGCCACCTCGGCGGCGGACGCAGTGCCGCGGAACTTATCGACGGCGGCAAGTACACGCATGGTCGGCCGTCGCCGTCAGCCCGGGCCGAACTGGCGGTCGCCGGCGTCGCCGAGTCCCGGGACGATGAACGCCCGCTCGTTGAGGTGGCTGTCGATCGAGGCAGTGACGATCGTCAGGTTCAACCCATCGGCACGCAGGCGCTCGATGCCTTCGGGGGCGGCGAGTACGCAGACGACGATCAGGGGATCGGGGGCGCCTCGCTCCAGCAGCAGTTGACAGGTATGCGACAGCGATCCGCCGGTGGCCAGCATCGGATCGAGGACGATGCACGGCCGCCCGCTCATCTGCGCCGGCAGCTTCGACACGTACGGCACCGGGGCGAAGGTCTCCTCGTCGCGGGCCATGCCGACGAATCCGGCGTCGGCGTCGGGCAGGGCGCGAAAGGCGCTGGGCAACAGGCCGAGCCCGGCGCGCAGCACCGGGACGACCACCGGGTTGTGGGCCAGGCGCCGCCCGGGTGCCGGGCCGAGGGGCGTGGTCACCGTGACGTCGACCGTTGGCAGATGGCGGGCCGCCTCGTAGATCAACATCGTCCCCAGGTCGTCGAGGGCGTGGCGAAAGGCCGAGTTCGAGGTGCCCACGTCGCGTAGTTCGACCAGGCGTTGCGCCGCGAGCGGGTGATCGACGACCTGGACGGTGACTCCGGAACTCATCTCCCGATCATCGCACGCCGCACCGCTCGACCACCTCGCCCGCCGGGAAGGGGAAGCCGAGCAGGAAGCCCTGGCCGTAACGGCAGCCGATCTCCAACAGGGCGTCGCGCTGCTCGACGGTCTCGATACCCTCGGCGATCACCTCGAGACCGAGTCGCCGGGCGAGCGACACGATCGAGGCGGTGATGGCGAGTGCCGTGGCGTCGGTGGCGAGTTCGCGCACGAACGACTGGTCGATCTTGACGGTGTCGGCGGGCAGGTCCCGTAACCGGGCGAGACTGGAATGGCCGGTGCCGAAGTCGTCGATGGCCACACGGACACCTTCACGCCTCAGCCGGGCCAGGTTGCGCAGGGCGATGGCCGGAGCGACGCCGAGACGGTCCTCGACGATTTCCAGGCACAGCGCGCTCGGCACGACACCGTGTCGACGCGTGACCCGCAGCACGTCGTCGGCAAACGTGTCGTCGAGCAGGCTGGTACCGGTGACGTTGACGTGCAGCCAGCCATGGGCCGACAACCGTGACGGGTCGATCAACGCCATCGTTCGGCAGGCTTCGTCGAGCACCCACCGATCGAGCGCGCCGGCGAGGTCCATCTCGGTGGCGCGCAGCACGAACTCGCTCGGGTCGATCTCGCGGCCTTCGTGGACCCATCGGACGAGGGCTTCGAAGGCGTAGATCTCGTTCGTTTCGAGATCGACGATCGTTTGCAGCGCCATCGTCAGGCCGCGGTGGGTGATCGCCCGCTGCAACTCGCTGCCCATCGCCAGGCGGTTGTTGGTCCGCGCCCCGATCGAGGCGGTGTGGGCCACGACGCGGTTGCGGCCGATGTCCTTGGCCTGGTACATGGCCGCATCGGCGTCGCGTACCAGGGTCTCGGCGGTCGACCCCGGGCGGCTGATGGCGACCCCGACGCTGGTGGTGACGAACACCTCGCGCCCGGCCAGCGTGACAGGGGCGGCCAACGCCTCGGCCATCCGCTCGCCGAGCTGCACGGCCTCGTCCTGTCCGCTGAGACCCTCGGCGACCACCACGAACTCGTCGCCGCCGAAGCGGGCCAGGACGTTCTGGCGGCCCGTGGCGCCCCGCAACCGACCTGTCACCTCACGAAGCAGCGTGTCGCCGGCGGAGTGTCCGAGATCGTCGTTGACCGTCTTGAAGTCGTCGAGGTCGCAGAACAACACCGCCACGGTGCCCGGTGTGGTCTCGTCGCGCAACGCCTTGGTCAGGGCGAGTTCGAACGCCGGCCGGTTGGGCAGATTCGTCAAAGGGTCGTGACGCGCCGAATGCGCCAACTCGGCTTCGACCTCGCGGCGCGCCGCCATGTCCGACACCAGGGTGTCGGCCATCTTGTTGAACGAGCGGGCCAGACGGCCGAGTTCGTCGTTCGACGAGTCGGTGACGCGCGCCGTGAGATCGCCCCGGCTCAGGGCTTCGGCCGAGACGGTCACCTTGCGGACCCGGCGGATGATCGAGCCGATCGCCGCCACGAGCCCGCCGATGGCGATCGCTCCCGCCCCGGCGAACCCCATGGCCCCCGAGCGCAGGATGCGGTCGACACCGGCATACGCCTCATCCTCGTCGAACTTGACAGCCAGACCCCATGGCGAGTTCGGAATCCGGCGAACGGCGGCGATCACCCGTTTGCCGCGGTAGTCGGTGAGGTGGTCGTAGGTGCCGCTCTCGCCCTCGAGCGCCAACGCCGCCGGCGACGTGGCCTTGTCGAGTGGCACGACGACCGAGAACGGGGGATGGTCACCGAAGCGCAGCTCGTTCAACACGGTGCCAGTCGTCGGGCCACGTTGGACCAACGAGGTCTCGGCCGTGGCGCCGAGGATGAAGCTGCCGTCGGC
>JANMJD010000389.1:0-21871 GCA_031371195.1 Actinomycetes bacterium
CGGCGGCGCCGCCAACGACTCCGGCGCCGCCCGCGACCGGATCACCGGCCTCGGACCCCTCGACGTCGGCAACGACCGCCGGCCCGCCCGTGATCGTCGGAGGAGCTTGGCCGAACGGGGTGGCGCTCACGGTGGCGACACCGGTTGGCGCCCGACTCGTGTCGGCGCTCGGGGAAACGCCCCTCAGCCTCGGAGGCGGCGAGATCGCCGTCTCGTTCCCCGACGGTCGGGGCATCGGCGTCATGTACCAACCGGGCAACCTGGCCAATGGGAGCACCGATCCGAGTGACATCCTGCGGGTTCGTCCCGACGGGACCCAGATCATCCTCTACCCCGCCGGCAATGGCGAGACGCTCCGCCTCCACGACGTCCGCGTCGTCGACGGGCGGCCGGAGGTGCTGTACAGCTCTCGCCGGGGAAATGGCGCCGACAACAGCCATGAGCTGCTCTTCATCGCCCGGCCGGTGCAGGCGAGTGCGATCCAGTTGGGCGAGATCGGTGGCTGGGAGAGTGGCACCAGCCAACTGCATTTCGGTGGGGACCTGATCGTCGGCGAGTCCTTCGACAAGGCGGGGTCGACCATCTTCACGATGAAGGTCACCGGTGAGGCCGTTCCCCCGCCCACCCTGCTCGCTAGTCAACCATTCGCCACCGATTGCGCCGACTGCCCCCACCACTTCACCGTCGACCCGGCGGGGACACGACTCGGTTGGATCGCCGGCCACGAGCTCGTGATCGCCGACCGGGCAACCGGGGCCGAGGTCGCACGGGTACCGCTGCCCGACGCCATCGGTGGGGATGGCGGAACCGTCGCCGATCTGCAGCTCGGCGAGGGAGTGGCCGTCGTCAACCTCTCGGGCGCCAACAACACACCGTTGGCCGCAACGGTCATCGATTTCCGCGGCGCCACACCGACGTTCACGGCCTCACCGGTTGCCGGGCACGCCGAACTGACCTGAGGGGACGGGGTTCGACCCTTCTGCGGACATCCGTACCGGCACGGCGGAGACCTGATCCCACGACATGGGTGCGCCCGGGCGAAACGGCCCGAAAACGCAGGGTGACCCGGGGTTTCCCCCGGGTCACCCTCACGAATGATCGATGTTCATCCGGTGCCGTCCCAGCCGCGGGCAGACATCGGCTCTTCGATCAGATCAGTAGTCCTCCATGCCTCCGCCCATCGGGGCAGCGGCAGCCTCGGGCTTGTCGGCGACGACAGCCTCGGTGGTGAGGAAGAGAGCGGCAATCGACGCGGCGTTCTGCAGCGCGGAGAGGGTGACCTTGGCGGCGTCGATGACACCGAGCTTGACCAGATCGACGTACTCTCCGGTGGCGGCATTGAGACCGTTGGCGCCCTTCAGGCCCTTGACCTTTTCGACGACGACACCACCCTCCATACCGGCGTTCTCGGCGATCTGCTTCAGCGGGGCCTCGAGGCTCTTGGCCACGATGCGAGCACCGGTGGCCTCGTCGCCCGTGAGCTCGTCAACGACCTTCAGGACCGCGGCCTGGGCCCGGAGCAACGCAACGCCGCCGCCGGGGACGACGCCCTCTTCGATGGCAGCCTTGGTGGTGGAGACCGCGTCTTCGATGCGGTGCTTCTTCTCCTTCAGCTCGACCTCGGTGGCCGCGCCGACCTTGAGCACGGCAACGCCGCCCGACAACTTGGCGAGACGCTCCTGGAGCTTCTCACGGTCGTAGTCGGAGTCGGTGTTCTCGATCTCGGCCTTGATCTGGCTGATGCGACCCTTGAGATCGTCTTCCGAACCGCCGCCTTCGACGATGGTCGTCTCATCCTTGGTGATGATGACCTTCTTGGCCCGGCCGAGCAGATCGAGGGTGACACCGTCGAGCTTGAGGCCGACTTCCTCGCTGATGACCTGGCCACCGGTGAGGATGGCGATGTCCTGCAGCATGGCCTTGCGACGCTCGCCGAAGCCGGGAGCCTTGACGGCGACCGACTTGAACGTGCCGCGGATCTTGTTGACGACGAGCGTGGCCAGAGCCTCGCCCTCGACGTCCTCGGCGATGATGACGAGCGGGCGACCGCCCTGCATGACCTTCTCGAGGATCGGCAGCATGTCGCGTACCGAGGAGATCTTCGACGAGACGAGCAGGATCATCGGATCGTCGAGCGACGCTTCCATCCGCTCCATGTCGGTGGCGAAGTACGGGCTGATGTAACCCTTGTCGAAGCGCATGCCCTCGACGAGATCCATCTCCATGCCGAATGTCTGCGACTCCTCGACGGTGATGACGCCGTCTTTGCCGACCTTGTCGATCGCATCGGAGATCATCTGGCCGATTTCCACGTCGGCCGACGAAATGGCGGCGACCTGGGCAATCTGATCCTTCGAGTCGACATCCTTGGCGAGCGCCTTGATGCTGGCGACCGCGGCGGCGACGCCGGCCTCGATACCCTTTTTCATCGACATCGGGTTGGCTCCGGCGGCGACGTTGCGCAGGCCCTCGCGGACCATGGCCCAGGCAAGAACCGTGGCGGTGGTGGTGCCGTCACCGGCGACATCGTCGGTTTTCTTGGCGACTTCCTTGACCAGCTCGGCGCCGATCTTCTCGTATGGGTCTTCGAGATCGATCTCCTTGGCGATGGATACGCCGTCATTGGTGATCGTGGGGGCTCCCCACTTCTTCTCGAGTACGACGTTGCGGCCCTTGGGGCCGAGCGTGACGCGCACGGCGTCGGCGAGCTTGTTCATGCCCGCTTCCAGGCCGCGACGAGCCTGCTCGTCGAATGCGATGGTCTTCGACATCGATGGTCCTCCGGTAGTAGCACTCTGATCGATTGAGTGCTAGCACTCTACGCCGTCGAGTGCTAACGAGGCAACATGCCCGGGGTCATGTCGGAGCATGTGGATGTCGCATTTGCCCGCCGGCCGTCAGACCAGCCGACCCGACAACTCGGCGAGGAGGCTGGCAGCCGGGCTGTGACGAGGGACTCGACGAGCGGCTCCGTCGTCGTACCGTCGTTGGCGATCAGCGTCGGGCCGCCTTGACCAGGATCTCAGGATCGGTGTGACCACCGCTCGGACTTTGGCATCCGCCGCGCCTACGTTCGCCAGATGCGCATCGTTGTTGTCGGCGGCGGGGTGTCGGGACTGGGTTCGGCAATGGCGTTGGCCCGCAATGGTCACCGCGTGACCGTGGTCGAGCGTGACGACACGGCGATGCCCGCCAGCGCCGACGAAGCCTTCGAGTGGGACCGTCGGGGCGCGCCGCAGGTACGCCACAGCCACGCCTTCCTGGCCCGCCTGCGCAACATCCTGGTCAGCGAGTACCCGGCGGTGTACAGCGAGCTGCTGGCCGAAGGAGCCACCGAGATCCGCTTCGGCGACGACCTGCCCCCATCGATCACGGAATTTGAGCCGTTGCCCGACGATGCCGAGTTGACGATGATCGCCTGTCGCCGTACGACGTTCGAGTGGGTTCTGCGTCGCCATGCCATCGCCGATGGCGGGGTGTCGTTCCGCACCGGCATCGGCGTGCACGGCCTGACTGCCTCGTCCTCGATCGACGCATTGCCGCTGGTCACGGGGGCCATGTTGGAAGACGGAACGACGATTGCTGCCGACCTGACAATCGTTGCTGCAGGGCGACGGTCGGCTCTGCCGGTCTGGCTGACCGCGATCGGCACGCCGCCGGTGCCCGAAGAGGTCGAGGACACCGGGATCGTCTACTACTCGCGATTCTTCCGCCTGCTCGATGGCTGTGAGCCACCACCGCGAAGCGGGCCGATCGGCGGCGATCTCGGCTACCTCAAGTACGGCGTGTTCATGGGCGACAATCGCACGTTTTCGGTCACCCTCGCCACACCCGTCGACGACTCCGTGCTGCGCAAGACCCTGTCGGATCCGGTGGCGTTCGACGCCTGTGCCCGGGTGCTGGTCGCCACCGCTCCGTGGATGGACGGACGGGCCGAACCAATCGGCGACGGCGTCCATGTGATGGCCGGCCTGCTCAACCGCTGGCGCGACTATGTCGTCGACGGATCACCGCTGGCGCTGGGTGTGCTCCCGGTCGGCGACGCGATCGTCTGCACCAACCCCTTGTACGGCCGCGGGTGTTCGACCGGATTCTGGGGTGCCCAACTCCTGGCCGAGGCCGTCGCCGCGTATCCGGGCGACCTTCGGGCCATGGCGTTGGCCTACGACCAGGCGCTGCACGACCAGCTGCGTCCGTGGTATCGCTCGACCGTCCTGCAGGATGCCGATGCCCGCCGCGTCGCCGCCGCAATGCTGGCGGGTGACGACCCCGACGCCGATACAACGGACCCGCGGACCTTCATGCGATCGGTGCTGCGCGACGGCCTGCTCCCGGCATTGCAGGTCGACTCCGTGGTGCTGCGCGCGTTCGTCCGGGTGTTCAACCTGCTCGCCCCGCCCGACGCGATGATGACCGATCAGGGGGTGTTCAACCGAGTCCTCGCCGTCTGGCAGGACCGCGACAACCGCCCGGCTCCCCCACCCCTCGGCCCGAAACATCGTTCCGAGCTGCTCGAACTGCTCGGAGTGTGAACCGCGGCCGCTACGGCTCGGCGGCCAGCAGGCCGATCGCGCCTTCGGATGCGGCGACTGCTTGGGGTTCATCGACAGCCGACGACGGATCGGTCGCCGAGACGACCACGGCAAACCGGCGGCCGTCGTTGCGGTGCAGCAGATGCCCGAGAAAGACGACGCCCGGCTCGCTGCCGCCCTTGAATGCGACCTCGGTCCAGATCTGCTCATCGAGCGGGATGCCGGGGTTGGTGCCGAGAATTCCGGCGAGAGGCTCGAAGCCCGGTCGCTCGCGATAGGCGTCGAGCCATACGTGGGCGGCGACTATCTCGGCGGGAGTGGCGAACCACTCGACCGTGTCGGTGGCGATCGGTACCGCCGGGTCGAAACGGGCGATGTCTGGCCGTCGACCGACTAACCCCAGGAGGATCTCGCGCCGTCGGTCGACGTTGGCGGCGGCATAGCGCTGCAGCTCGGCGGCCTCGATCCCCCACTTGAGGGTGAAAAGTTCCAACGTCGTGATGAACGGGAGCGTGCGCTGTTGACTCTCGGCTCCCATGCCCATCGTCGCGAGCGTCGCCTCCACCTGGTCGCGTCCGAGCAGGTTGATCAGCAGGTCCGCAGCGGTGTTGTCGCTGATCTGGATCATCTTCTCTGCGGCCTCCTGCACGGTCACCGTGCTGCCGGACGGACGGTCCTGCAGCTCGCCCGATGGCAGGCTCTTGAGCTCGTCGGTGATGGCCAGCTTGTCGTCCCAGCGGATCTCCCCGTGTTCGATTGCCTGCACGAGCGCGCCGAGCACGTAGATCTTGAACGACGATCCAAGCGGCACGGATTGCTGGCCCGGGCTCGCGTGGATCACCCGCTGAGAACCGTCGGCTCCGATTTCCACGGCCGTGTAGGTCGACGCCGCACCGGCCTTGCCCAGGGCATCCTCGACACCCGCCCAGGTTGTCGGAGCATCAGGCAGCTCACCGGGTTGGGCCAGCAGCCCGATGATCGCGTGAGGTTCGCCAGGCTCGACGTTGATCGTCACTGCCAGCTTTCCCTGGGCGCTGTCGACCAACACGACCAACGTCTCGGGTTCCGACGAAACGACCTCGATGACCGTCAACTCGCCGAGATCGGCGATGCCCGACCGCAGGCCGGCCGGTGGCACCTGAGCGAGGAACCCCGTCGAGAAGCGAGCCTCGATGTCAGCGTCGGTTGCGTCTGTCAGATTGTCCAACACCCAGGTCAGCTGGTTGCCGGCCGGGGTATCGGGGAGTTCCACTGATTCAGACGTGGTCGCAACCACCGACTCCGTCGACACGCTGATGTCTGAGGTGGTTATGGTGACGGACGTCGTCGCACCTGTCACCGCTGACGACGTGGCGGTCGCGGCGACCGTGTCGGACGCGGCCTCGACCGTCGTCGGGGTGGCGGCCTGGTGGGCAACGGAACCCGAACAACCGGCCCCGACGATCACCCACAACGACGAGCCAAGCAATGCGAAACGAAGCCTCATGTCGCCAGTATTCCTCGTCTGCTGCGGGTCGAGATCCGACCGACGACTGATCCGCCTCAACCCACAGGCTGAACGGTCGTCGGCTCCGCGATCGCCGATGCCGTGGCCGACACCGGCATCACGTCAGATCCGGGAGCGAAGTCGGTGACGCCGTAGCGGTCGCGCCAGGTCTGCTCGTCGACCAGCTTGATCGTGCGGGCAATGGTGAGGATTTGGTCGCTGGTCAGCGCACCTCCGGTGACGGTCAGCGTTTCATGAGGGGCGATGGAAATCGCCAGGAACGGATCCTCGTCCACAGGGTGAGCCATCCACCCGGAGTAGCGCCGATTGTGACGGTTTCCATGGGAACATGTTGACCCGTGAGATCGCCGGATCGTCCACAACTGCGATGGACACCGACTGGCCACCCCCTTGATCGTTGCCGAGTTCCGGAAACGCCGCCGGCAGACTCTCGACCTGGTCCGTGATGGGTCGCAGCCCTCCCGGCAGGAAACCGGTGAACGAAAACCCGGCCGTCAGGTGGGCATCGGGGCGATCAGGTCGACAAGCTGGTACGTCAGGCCGATGTCCTCGCCGAAGAGCCCGAATCGCATCGACGGCGATCCCCAGATGAGCGCCGACCATCCGAATCGATTCGGTGGGGACTGGAGAATGTCGGCACGCCGCCCGGGGACAGCATCGGGGAACTCCTTGACGCTCGGCTGATACTCGCCCCCTGGATACGCGCCGACCTCGATCACATCAGTCGGCTGCGCGGCCGAGCCCGCAGCCAGGGTTTGGTGCCAGCCCTGGCGCTCGGTGCGTTGTCGGCAGAAACATCCCAAGAGCGGACCCTGGAGGAACGGCGGGATGTCGGCCTCGTCTATCAGCGGGAAATGATCGACCGGTACCGGATCCGCGATGTCCGACACGGTTGTCGCCGCAGTCGAAGGAATGTCGGAGCTGTTGGCCTGGCGCTCACCTGGGTCTCGTTGCGTCACGATCACCGCCGCGACCACGGCCGCACCGAGACCGGTCAGCACCAGGATCATCGGCGCCCGACGGCGAGCTGCCGGTCGGGCCGCCAAGGGGGTCCCTGTGGCGTAGGTCGTCTCGTCGACCACGTCGCTCAGCCGGTCGTCGACCGCGACTCTCCCGGCCAGGCGGCGAGGCGGTCCTTCAGCTTGATCTCGTTCATGACCAGGTCCTTTCGAGGGCGCGCAGGGCTTTGGTGAACAACGGGCCGACGGTGCCGGGGCGGGCGTCGAGGTAGGTGGCGATCTCGTCGTGGGTCATGCCTTCCGAGTAGCGCAGGACGACGTGGTCACGGTGGAGACCCCAATCCTGGCCGTGTTGCTCACACCAGGTTCCACGCACGAACCCTCCGGATCCATGCGCGGGTGATTCACCCCACGACGGTTTTCATGTTCCGATGCGACGCCGGACCACTCACGAGAACATGAAAAGCCGGACGGAGACGGCGGGCGAGGTGACGGAAGCGGGCAGGAGCCGGGCGGAAGCGGGCGGGCGGCCCGGGGATCAGCCGCCGGCGACGGCGGGGATGATCGAAACGGTCTCGCCGTCGGGCACCTTGGTGTCGAGCCCGTCGAGGTAACGCACGTCGTCGTCGGCGACGAACAGGTTCACGAACCGCCGCAGCTTGCCTTCGTCGTCGAACAATCGGTCGCGGAAGCCCGGATGCGCTGCTTCGAGCTCGCCGAGCACGTCGGCCAGGGTCGCGCCATCGACCTTGACCGTCGAGTTGCCGCCCGACAGGGGGCGCAGGGTGGTCGGGATTCGGACGGTCACTGCCATGGCCGAAACCCTACCGTCGCGGTCAGGAATCCAACGAGATCCCCGAGCCGAACCGGTGATCACCCGTTGCGATATGAGCCACAGATGTCTCCGGAATTCGAGCTACTGCGACGGTGTTCGGAGCAGGTCGGCGACGGCATCGGCCAACGGCTCGGGGTCGCCGTCGACCACCTCGGCATAGACCTTCACCTTCGGCTCGGTTCCGCTGGGCCTCACCTGGACACGCCCCGCTTCCCCGCAACGGAACCGGAGCAGGCCTGCCTCGGCGATCCACTTCACCTCGGTGACGGCGGCGGAACCGATCGAGGTGGGCGGGTTGCGGCGAAGCGCCTCGACCGCGGCGCGGCCATCAGCGGGCGGCAGACGGACGGCACGCTCGGCGGTGCGATGACGGCCGAAACGAGCGGCCAGACCATCGAGCAGATCCTCGATCGTGCGACCGTCGGCCTTGGCGGTCGCGGCGATGCGGGCCATCATCACTGCAGCGCCGATGCCGTCCTTGTCGACGGGTGACGGGGTCACCAGGTAGCCCAAGGCCTGCTCGTAGCCGTAGACGAACCGCAGGTCAGGATGGTCGCGCGCCGTCTGGGCAATCCACTTGAACCCGGTGAACGACTCGGCGTAATGCACCGCCGCGGCGGCCGCCATCTTGCCCAGCAGGCTCGATGAGACCAGCGTGGTGATGACCAACCGATCGTCGCCCGTCGTATGGGCCAACACGTGGTCGGCGAGGAGGCAGCCGATCTCGTCGCCGCTCAACAAGCGCCACTTCCCGGTTGCCGTCGGCACCGCGACGCCCAGGCGATCGGCGTCGGGATCGTTGGCCAGGGCGATGTCGGCATGCGACCGGCGGGCCAGGGCGATCACCGCATCCATCGCTCCGGGCTCCTCGGGGTTCGGGAAGGCGACCGTCGGGAACGTGCCGTCGGGCTCGAACTGCTCCTCGACCACCAACGGCTTGGACAGTCCGGCGCGTTCGAACGCACGGAGCACGAGTCGCCCGCCCACTCCGTGCAGTGGCGTGTACGCCACGACCAACCCGTCGAGGCACGGAACGTTCGAGGACGGGTCCGACGTCACGCCTTCGTCGGTGTCGAGCATCGCCAGATATGCGTCGACGGCAGAGTCGTCGAGGGTGACGATGCGAGGATCCTCGAGGGGGGAAAGGTCGGGCGACAGCGGCGCAGCCGCGATGTGGTCGGCGATCTCGATGTCGATCGGACTGACGATCTGTGCGCCCGAACCGAGGAAGACCTTGTAGCCGTTGTCGGCCGGTGGGTTGTGGCTCGCCGTCACCATCACTCCGCCGGCCGCGCCATGATGGAGCGTCGTGAACGCCAGTACCGGGGTCGGCAGGGCCGCGGGCAGGAGCCACACGCGCAGGCCGCAGGCGGCGAACACCCGGGCCGAATCGATGGCGAACTCAGGGCTGTTCCGCCGGGCGTCGTAGCCGATGGCAACCCCACGCTCGGCCGCGTCGGGGACGGATCGCAACAGATACTGGCCCACACCCCAGGCCGTGTGGCGGATCACCAACCGGTTCATCCGCATCGGACCGGCGCCCATCTCCGCCCGCAGACCGGCTGTGCCGAAGGCCAGCCGCCCAGCGAACCGTTCATCGATCGCGCCGCTTTCTCGGCCCTCGATCAGCCGTTCGAGTTCGTCACGGGTCACCGGATCGGGGTCGGCGGTGAGCCAGGCATCGAGGTCGTGTCGGGTCACGGTCACGCGCCGACGATAGCGATGCTGCCGCCCGCCGCCGCGTCAGCGATCGAGTGTCCCACGACGCTGTCGTCTGCGGCGACGACGGCTCCGGATGGTCGGTTCAGACCTCGATGGGGTCGACGAGCTGGGGCAACAGCCGCCGCCGCGTTGCCGGCGAGGCAAACGATGCATCGAGCGCGTCGAGCTGCATCGCCCGCAGATCATCGAGCGAGACGCCGAGTCGGGCGTGAGCGATGGAGAGTTCCGTCGTCATATCGGTGGCGAACATGCCCGGGTCGTCGGAGTTGATGCACACTCGCACCCCGGCATCGCGCAGCCGGGGCAGCGGATGATCGTCCATCGATTCGACGACATGCAGGAGCAGGTTGCTCGTCGGGCAGACTTCGAGCATCGTGCCGGAGTCGCGCAGCCGGGCGACCAGTTCGGGGTCTTCCAGGCAGCGCACCCCGTGGCCGATGCGAACGGCGCCGAGCGTGTCGAGCGCCCCGCGCACACTGGCGGCCCCTTCGGTCTCGCCGGCGTGGGGGACGGCCGGCAGGCCCATGGCCCGGGCACGGGCGAACTGCGGGGCGTACGGCTCGGGCGGGAAGCCGACCTCGTAGCCGCCCAGGCCGATCGCCACCAGCCCATCGGGCCCATCGCCCGACGCCAGATAGTCGACGGTAATCGTCGAGTCGGGCATCTCGAGGTCACGTGGGATGTCGATGACCCAGGCCAACTCGACCCCGAACTCGGCAAGGACCTGACGACGGCCGTCGGTCAAGGCTGCGCCATACTCCGCGGCCGGCATCCCCCCGGTGAGATGGGTGAAGACGGTCGTGGTGACTTCGGCGTAGCGCACGTTGTTGGCGGCCAGGTCGGCGCCGAGGGCGACTACTGCCGTGTGCAGGTCGTCGCCGGTGCGCAACAGGCGCAACCCGAAGAAGAACTGGCGGGCGAAGTCGGGAAACCCTTCGAACGAGAACTTCTCCGGCAGTCCGTGCGGCCAGATCTCGGACGTATCGGCCCGGTGTCGGGCGGCGAGTAGACCGACCGTCTCCGGGGTCATAGAGCCTTCCAGATGGCAGTGCAGCTCGACCTTGGGCATCGCCCGTAACAACCCCGCCGGGCCGGCGTCGATCGGTGCCGGCGTCGCCATCAGATGAGCTTGCGCAGTTCCACCAGCGGACGGGCACCGACGTGGGTGATGACTTCGGAGGCGGCGATCGAGCCGAGGCGGCCGCAGTCGGCCAACTCGTAGCCGTGGGCGAAGCCGTAGAGAAAGCCGGCGGCATAGAGATCACCGGCACCCGTGGTGTCGATCAGCTGGTCGATCGGCTCGGCCGGCACCTCGATGACCTCTTGGGCCGTCACGATCACCGAGCCCGCCTTGCCGCAGGTGATCGCCCCCATCGTGCCCGCGGCCCGTAGCGCCGTCACCGCATCGTCGAACGTTGCCACCTCGTACAGGGCGATCAACTCGTCCTCGTTGCCGAACACCAGGTCGCAGTTGTGGTGGACCAGATCGCGGAAGTCGGCGCGATGCCGGTCGACGCAGAACGAGTCCGACAGAGTGAGCGACACCATCCGGCCCGCCCCGTGCGCGGCCCGGGCGGCGGCCCGGAACGCCTCCTTGGCGTCGTCACGATCGAAGAGGTAGCCCTCCATGTACAACACCTTGCCGCTGGCGACGACTTCGAGGTCGACATCGCTCGGGCACAGGAACGACGAGACACCCAGATAGGTGTTCATCGTCCGTTGACCGTCGGGAGTGACGATGATCACGCACCGGCCCGTCGGCGTCTCGCCGTCGGGCTCGCCCGGGGCGAATGTCACGCCGACGGCCCGCAGATCGTGACCGAAGACGTCGCCCAGGTCGTCGCGCGAGACCTTGCCGACGTAGGCGGCCCGTCCTCCGTACGAGGCGACTCCGCACATCGTGTTGGCGGCCGACCCGCCGCTCATCTCGATCGCCGAGCCCACCGCCTTGTACAGATGGTTGGCCCGTTCGGTGTCGATGAGGGCCATCGATCCCTTGACGAGGTCCTCCGATCGGAGGAAGTCGTCGTCGCCATGGGCGATCACGTCGACCAGGGCGTTGCCGATGCCGACCACGTCGTACGTGGCCGAATCGGAGGAGAATCGGTCCGCGGCAACACTCGTCATCTCAGGCACGTGGAACGACGCTACTCTTCGGCGCATGCTCAGAGAAGACCACCCCGCTCCGGGGTTCAGCCTTCCGGACCAACACGGCACCGTCGTCTCGCTCACCGATCTGGCGGGCAAGTGGGTGGTGCTGTGGTGGTACCCGAAGGCATCGACGCCTGGTTGAACGATTCAAGGCCAGGGCTTCCGTGATCGAAGCCCACAGTTCGACGACGCCAATGCCGTCATCCTCGGCGCCTCGTTCGACACCGTCGACGAGAACCGGGCCTTCGCCGAAGCCCAGGAATTCCCCTATCAGCTGCTGTCGGACACGACGAAACAGGTCGGCGAGGCCTACGGTGTGAAAAAAGGCCCCGACGAACAGTGGGCCGACTTCCCCCGCCGGCACACGATCCTGATCGACCCGAAGGGCATCGTGCGCAAGATCTACGCAGTCAAGGACGTCGCCGCCAATCCCGCCGATGTGCTCGCCGAGATCACAGGCCTGAGCGAGCCTTCGAGACCCTGAGCCCAACGCCCGCTGGGCTGGCTGGAATCAGCCGACGTAGCGGGCCGTGGTGCGGTAGCGCAGCGGCGGAGCGGCGTATTCCTCGAGCGAATGGGCGATCACCCCGGCGATCCGGGCTACGGAGAACATCGCCGCCGGAGCCCCGGTGGGCAGGTCGGCCACGTAGCTGAGCGCGCCCAGTGCCGCATCGACGTTGGGCGCCACGGGCAGACGACCGGCAGCGACATCGAGCAGTTCCTCGACGCGGGCCAGCCGGGTCGGGTCGGTGGCGATGGCGCGCACCGACGCAAGAATCGGTGCGACCCGCGGATCACCCGACTTGTAGACCTGGTGGCCGAAGCCGGGAACCGGCTCTCGCCGTGTGCGGAAGCCGGCAAGCAGCGCCTCCACGCTCTGTCCCTCCGCGGCGACGAGCAGTTCGTGCACCGAGTGGGCCGCGCCGCCGTGCAACGGACCCGACAGGGCGGTCATCGCCGCGGCCACGCATCCGGAGAGTTCGGCGCGCGTCGAGGCGGCAACCCGCGCCGCCAGGGCACAGGTGGCCAACTCGTGATCGGCCAGGAGCACGAGCACCTTGCGCACCGTCTCGACCAACCGGCGATCGGCGACGGTGAACCAGATCTGCGTCACCCGTCTGGCGATCGAACCGGCCTGCGGGGCGCCGAGAGCCGACGGGCCGACCGACACGAGCAGCTGCGCCGTCATCAACGTGTCGCCACCGTCGATGAGCCGTCCCGCTCCGAGCATCGCTGCGGCCAGCCGGTTGAACGGCGAGCCGCCGACCGATATCGCGGCACGCGCCGCGGCGGCGTGCACAGCATCGGGGGGTACCCATGGTCCGACGCCGTCGTGAAGCTGACCGGTCCACAACAGCTCGGCCACCTGCTCGAATGTGCATGATTCGGCCAGCTCAACGGCATCGTGGCCGCGGAACCGCAGCGTTGCCTCACCGATCTCGGTGACCGCCGTCTCGATGCGTACGGGAACCGTCGAGGCCGACGCCGAGTCGGCGGAGCGGCGCGGCGCGGCCATGGCCTCGATCTCGTCACCGTCGAACAACGAGCTGCGCCCGTCAAGCCCGCGGACCCGTTTGATCCGCCCGCGGCTCACGTACGAGTAGAGGGTCGCCGGGCGAACCCCGAGGCGACGAGCCGCCTCGGCGGCCGGGATCAGAGTGGTCACGGTGTGCTCCTTCCCATCCGACACAATCGCTCCGTTCGACCCGCTCGTCGATGTACCGACTGCATGCTGGATTGACTGATCAACGTTGACGAAATCAATGTTGATCAGACCATCGTACTGGCCGACACTCGAGACATGTCCACTGCATTGATCGAAGTACCCCGGGGTCTGACCGGCGTCGTTGCCGCATCGACGAGCATCGGCGATGTCGACGGCGACGCCGGCTACTTCCACTATCGCCAGTACGACGCCACCGAACTGGCCCGCCATCACACGCTTGTCGATGTCTGGCACCTGGTCACCCGCGGATCGCTCCCCGGCACCGATGCCGCAGCCCGTTTGGCCCGGCGGATCGGCGAGTCCCGGCGGCTCCCGGACGCGGTCGCCGATGCCCTGCCTGTTCTGGCGGCGTCGGGGGCACCACCGATCGACGTCCTACGCGCCTCGCTGTCCCTCGTCGGCGGCGAACTCGGCTTGATCCCGACCATCGAAGGGACGGTCGCCGACCACGAGGCGACCGGGCTGCGTCTGGCGGCTATGGCGCCGACCATCATCGCCGCGACCGCACGCCTACGCGCCGGCCTGGCGCCGATCGCCCCCGATCCGACCCTCGACCACGCCACCGACTACTTGCGGATGGTGACCGGTTCGATCCCGAGCCCGGCACTGGCCCGCGCCGTCGAGCAATACCTGATCCTGACCATCGATCACGGGTTCAACGCCTCGACGTTCACCGCCCGCGTGATCACCTCGACCGGGGCCGACGTCGCCGCCGCAATGGCCGGAGCGCTCGGAGCACTATCCGGGCCACTCCATGGTGGCGCCCCGAGCCGTGCGCTCGATGCACTCGACGCCATCGCCGAGGTCGGCGATGCCCGGCAGTGGGCCGAACGCGAACTCGGTGCCGGACGACGGCTGATGGGTTTCGGCCACGCCGTCTATCGCACCGCCGACCCCCGCTCGACGCTGTTGCGCGAGATCGCCACCGCCCTGGGCGGAGCGTCGGCCGAGTCCGTGCTCGCCGCCGAGCCGGTCATCATCGATTTCCTGCGGCAGCGCCATCCCAACCGTGTGCTCGAGGCCAACGTCGAGCTGTACGCCGGGGTGGTGATGGAGCGGTGCGGCATCCCGCGCGACCTGTTCACCCCGACGTTCGCCATCAGCCGGATGATCGGCTGGTCGGCCCACATCGCCGAGCAGATCATCGATGGCAAGCTGATCCGCCCGAGCGCCCTGTACGTCGGACCGAAGCCCGAGCGATAGCGCAGCGGTCCCTGATCCGGGTCTTCGCTGCGGCGTGACCGGGCTTCAGACGGGGCGACGACCGACGAACAGCTTGACGGGCGCGTTCCACGTCCGTTCGAGGACGCCGGTATTGCTCAGCCCTGCGCCGTCGAACAACGCCAGCAGCTCGTCGGACGACCATGGATATCCGCCGGAGCGCAGGCCCCGCAGGTCGGCCAGCGACTCGGACAAACCGTCGCCCCCGGCGGCAAATCCTCCGGCCAACAACCACCCTCCGGGCTTCAGGGCGCGCGTCGCAGCAACCAGGGCCGCAGGGATCACCGAATGGGGAATGAACGGCAACGGCAGCCATACGGCGTCGTACACCGCCGACTCGTCCATCGCCGTGACATCGAGCGCCCGGAGGCGCACGCGCCCGTCCAACTCCTCGGCGGCGACGTTTGCCCTGGCCAGGGTCAGTGCCGTCTCATACAGGTCGATCCCGACGACCTGCAACGTGCCAAACCGGCGAGCCGTGGCGATGGCCAACCAACCGGTTCCGGTGCCGACATCGAGGAACGTTGCACCCGGGCGGCCGAGGCATTCGGCCAGCCCGTCGAGCGTGTCGGCCGCCGTCGCGAACGCATCGACGATCGCCATCGACATCCGTCCCATTCCCTGCAGGACCATCACATCGGGTTCGCTCCAGGCGTCGGCCCCGCCGGGGTGCTCGACCATGTCGGTCGCCTGGCGGAGCAGGGCTCGGGCCAGGCCGACGACCGGCGAAGCCGATCCGTCGATCACCGGTTCGGCTCCGATCAGTTCCACGACCACGGATCGCAGCCGCTCGCGAATCGCCGTGCTCACCTCGACCTCGCCGGCCTCGACCCGCACATAGGCGGCGAGCGCTCCGAGCGCCTCGGCCGCCGCGGCCAGGCGAATGGCCACCGGCATCAGCTGTTGCTCCATTCGTGGCCCCTTCCGACGTCGGCGATACTCCGACGATCGCACGTTACGGCAATCCGTCCACGCCGACCGCGGCGGCATCAGCGCCCGATTTCGCCGTACGCTGCCGAGGTGACTTCGCTCGACAATCCGTACCGCCTGGCGCGCTCCGTCCTCCCCCGACACTATGACCTCGAACTGAGTCCGGATCTGGCCAACGCCTCGTTCGAGGGTGTCGTGTCGATCACGCTCGACGTGGTCGAGGCCGTCTCGACGATCGCGTTGAACAGCCGGGAACTCGAGATCCACGGCGTCGAACTCCACGTCGACGATGCGACCGTGATCGACGGGTTTCGCCTCGACGACTCGACCGAGCGGCTCATCATCGACCTGAGTGCTCCGATGCCGGTTGGAGAAGCCCGACTCACCGTCCGGTTCACCGGTGTGCTCAACGACAAGCTGCGCGGCTTCTACAGGTCCACCTACGCCGATGCCGACGGCAAAGAGCACGTCATCGCCACCTCCCAGATGCAGCCGACCGATTGCCGCAGCGCGTTCCCATGCTGGGACGAGCCCGATTTCAAGGCGACGTTCGGCGTCACCCTCGTCGTCGCCGACGGCTTGACGGCGATCTCGAACAGCGCGGAAACCTCGCGTGACCGGCGTGAGGGTGGCCGGGTGGCCGTTCGATTCGCCGACACGATGGTGATGTCCACCTACCTGGTCGCCTTCATCGTCGGCGAGTTGGAGATGACCGACCCGGTCGACGTCAACGGCACCCCCGTGCGCGTCGTCCACGTGCCCGGCAAGGGTCACCTCACTCAGTTCGGGCTCGATTGCGGGGTCTTCGCCCTCGATTGGTTCGAGCAGTACTACGCAATCCCCTATCCGGGCACCAAGGTCGATCTTGTCGCCCTGCCGGACTTCGCCGCCGGGGCGATGGAGAACCTCGGCTGCATCACGTTCCGCGAGAGCCTGCTGCTCGTCGACCCGGCGACGAGCACCCAGACCGAGCAGGAGACGGTCGCCGACGTCGTCTGCCACGAGTTGGCCCATATGTGGTTCGGTGAGCTGGTCACGATGCGCTGGTGGAACGGCATCTGGCTCAATGAGGCGTTCGCCACGTTCATGGAGATCGCCGCCTGCGAGGCATGGCGGCCCGACTGGCGCCGGTGGACGACGTTCTCCCTCGAGCGCACCGCGGCGTTCGACACCGACTCATTGGATTCCACCCGATCGGTCGAATTCGAGGTCAACTCCCCCAACGATTCCGAGGGCATGTTCGACGTGCTCACGTATCAAAAGGGCGGCGCGCTGCTGCGGATGTTGGAGCAGTACATCGGGGTGGAAGAGTTCCGCGACGGCATCCGTCATTACCTGCGCACCCACTCCTATGCGAACACCGAGACCGGCGACCTGTGGGACGCCATCGAGCACGTCACCGGCCAACCGGCGCGGCGCCTGATGGACTCGTGGATCTGGCAACCGGGCTACCCGCTGATCACCGCGTCGCTCGCCGGCAACGAGATCGTGCTGCGCCAGCAGCGGTTCGGCTTCAGCGAAGAGACCGCCTCCGATCCCCAGACCTGGGTGGTTCCCGTCCATGTCCGCCAGGTGGTCGGAGGTAGCGCCGCGACCGGTGACGACACCGGTCTCGTCGCCGCCATCCAGGAGCGCAAGGTGTTGATGGAAGGTGACGAAGCGCGACTGCCGGTGATCGCCGACGACGCGATCGTGGTCGTCAACGCCGGCGGCCACGGTTTCGTACGGGTGAACTACGACGATGCGCTTCGCGTTCGGCTGGGTGGCGCGGCCCTGGCGGGTCTGTCGACCATCGAGCGCTACGCCCTGGTCGACGACGCCTGGGCCTCGGTGGTCGCCGGGCGGCTCAGTGCCGCAGGATTCCTTGCCCTCGCCGAGGGATTCGGCGAGGAGCGCGAGCTCCAGGTGTGGCAAGCGCTCGGCATGGGGCTTCGCGGGTGCACACGCCTTGTCGACGGCCCGGCGCTCGACGATCTGCGCGCCCGGGTGCGGGCCCTCGCTGCGCCCGCGCTCGACCGGTTGGGTTGGGAGCCGGCCCCGAACGAGAGCGACCTGATCAGCAAACTCCGCGGTGTGTTGATCGGCATCGTCGCCATCATCGGTGGCGACTCGGCGGCACAGAACGCGGCTCGCGCCCTGTTCGATCTCGCCGCAGCAGGCGGTGACATCGACGCGGAACTGGTCTCGGCGACCACCACGGTGGTTGCGGCGACGGGCACCGAGGCCGACTACGAGCGATTCCTGGCCGGCTTCCGCGCCGCGGCGACTCCGCAGGAGGAATTGCGCTGCCTGTACGCCTTGGCCGAGTTCGACGACGCCGCGCTCATCGAACGGACCTGCGAGTTCGCCATGTCCGGTGAGGTCCGCACCCAGAACGCGCCGTTCCTGCTCAACCGCTGCATCGCCAATCGCCGGCATGGAGCGACCGCCTGGCAGTTCGTCCGGCGACATTGGCAACAGGCCAACACGACCTTCCCGATCGCCCTGATCGTGCGGATGGTCGATCCGGTCAAGCTGCTCAATCTGCCCGAACAGGAGGCCGATGTACAGGCATTCTTCGGCGAGCACGGCATCCCGCAGGCCGCCAAGACGCTCGACCAGATCCTTGAACGCCAGCGGGTCAACGTGGCGCTGCGCAGCCGGGAGAACGAACGGTTCACCGCGGCGCTGAGTGGTCGGTGAGTGCCACATCCTCCCTGTTCGTCGAGCCGTTCTCGGTAGCGACCGACCGCATCCAGCTGATCGTTCGGGGCACCTTCGACGACGTTGAGCTCCGTCCGAGCGCGGCCGCCGGGGTCGGTCCGTCGTCGACGACGCGGCTCGATCTTCCGATCCGCACGCGGCTCGGTCGGCCGACGGCACCGAAGGGAGACCTGATCGCGGCCTTGGATTTCACGGCGCTCTCCCCGGCAACGACCTATGACGTGTTCGTCGACGGGCGGGTGATGGCCACGACCACGACGCTGACCCGCCCGCCCGGACCGCTCGTCGGCCGTGTCGCCACCCTTTCGGACCTGCATATCGGCCAGCGCCGCAACGGCCGCCTTCCCCGGGTACCGGTGCTGGCCGAGACCGGGCCGGTCGACCATCACTCCGGCCACGCCATGGCGTGCCTTCGAGCCGCCGTCGATGAGATCAACACGTGGAACCCCGACCTGGTGCTCGTCAAGGGAGACATCGCCCATACCAATGCCGCCGAGGAGTACGATCTGGCATTCGGTGAACTCGCCCGACTCCGGGCGCCGCTGCTGGTGACCGCCGGTAACCACGACGGTGGCGACTACCAGGGCTCGAGCTTCGTGGTGGAGGCGGCGCGCCACGGCCATAGACCCGAACCCATCCAGATCCGTGACATGGGGAGTTGGCGAATCGTGCTGGCCGACACCGTGATCCCGGGCAAACGGGCCGGCACGCTCGCCTCGACCGGTGAGTCGATCATCCGGACGTGTGGGTCATGGGCGGGGCCATGTCTGATCGGACTCCACCATCAACTGATGCCCCGCCGCGTCCCCCACTATGTCCCGAGCGGGATTCCGTCGACGGAGGCCGAGCCATTCCTGCGTGGACTGGCCGCGGCCAACCCTCGCACCCTGGTGACGTCTGGCCATACCCACCGCCACCGGGTCCGCCACGTCGGCTCGGTGATCGTCACCGAGGTGGGCTCGACGAAGGACTACCCGGGCACCTGGGCCGGGTACGAACTCCACGCGGATGGAGTCGTGCAGGCGGTTCGACGAATCGCCGATGCCGAGGCGGTGATGTGGAACGAACGAACCCGTCAGGCCGCGCTCGGCGTGTGGAGTTGGTGGGCCCCCGGCTCCCTGGCCGATCGATGCTTCAGCCACGGCTGGTGAAACAAGTCGCCTTTCGGCAAGAATTCATCGTCATCGATTTCGTCCCCATCGATTCCTCAAGGAGCAATCCATGCAGCTCAAGCCCGGCGCCCGACTCCAGAGTGTCACCTGCGACACGAGTGTGATCGTTGTGCGCGCCCCGGCCGGCGACCTCGACGTCCGCTGCGGTGGCCACCCAATGGTTGCAGCCGGCGCTCCGGTCGAGCGCTTCGACGCCATCGGCGAGCAGGGGGCCGGCACGCTGATGGGTAAGCGCTACGGTGGCGATGAGCTGGGTATGGAGCTGCTGTGCACCAAGGCCGGCCCGGGGCAGCTCACCGTCGGCGATGAGCCGATCCCGCTCAAGGAAGCCAAGCCACTGCCGTCATCCGACTGATCATCCGGCTGAGCGGATGCCTCCACCGAGCACGCGATCGTCGGTGGCGTCGTACAGCACCACACTCTGGCCGGCGGCGATCATCCGCTGTGGCTGCTCCCAGACCAGACAGCCGGTGGCGTCGATGACGCCGGGTCGAGGGTCGCCATGGGCCGAGCACTGGGCGAGCACCGGCCCGGTGAGCGGCTCGTCGCACCAGCTCATGTTGTCGATCTGCAGGCCTCGCTCGAGCAGGTCGGCCTCGTCGCCGACGACCACGGTGGCCGTCGGCACGTCGATCTCCACCACGTAGCGGCGCTTGGGTGCGCCGGCCAGGGCAAGGCCGCGCCGCTGGCCCGGGGTGACCAATTCGATCGCCTCGACCGTGCCCAACTCGACGCCCGTACGGTCGACGACGCGGCCCGGGCGGAATGGGATCCGCGAGCCCAGGAACGTCTCGCGACCCCCGGTCGACGTGATGAAACACACGTCCTGGCTATCGGGCTTGGCCGCGGTGCGCAGGCCCAGTTCGGCCGCTTTCACCCGCACCTCGGCCTTGGTCATCTCGCCGATCGGGAACAGCGTGAGCGAGAGCGCACCCTGGCCGAGCATGTGCACCACATAGCTCTGATCCTTGGCCCGGTCCACGCCGCGGCGCAGCTCCCAGCGCCCATCGGCCTGCACGACTCGGGCGTGGTGGCCCGTGGCCACCGCGTCGAACCCGAGCACGTCGGCTCGCTCCAACAGCCGGTCGAACTTGAGATGGCGGTTGCACTCGATGCACGGATTCGGCGTCACGCCGACGCGGTGGGCCTGCACGTAAGGGTCGACCACATGAGTATGGAACTCCTCGGTGAAATTGAACACCAGATGATCGACATCGAGTTGCTGGGCGACCCGGCGGGCATCGTCGACGTCGGCGACCGAGCAGCACCCGGTGTCGCTCTCGCCGCCCCACAGGCGCATGGTGACGCCGACCACCTCGTGACCGGCCTCACGCAATAGGGCGGCGGCGACGGACGAATCCACCCCGCCGCTCATCCCGAGGAGCACCTTCACGAAGCCAGCGCTCCCGGGCGACCGGTACGCAACCGGGTGACGATCGACGGGATGACGGACAGGGCATGATCGACGTCGGCAACGGTCGTCGTGGTCCCGAGGGAGAATCGAACCGCCCCGTGGGCCCATGCTCGCGGCACGCCCATCGCCGCCAGCACATGTGACGGTTCCATCGCACCGCTGGCGCAGGCCGAAGCGGCGCTGGCGCAGATGCCCTGCTCGTCGAGCATGAACAGCAGCTCCTCATTCTCGCATCCCTCGAAGCACAGGTGTGCCGAGCCGGCGACCTTGTGCTCCCGGGCGACGGTTTCGCGAACCCCGCGCAACTGAGACTGCAACCCGTCGACGAGACGGTCGCGCAGGCCGGCGATCGCCACCACCGACGCGTTCCGCTCGGCATCGGTGAGGGCCAGGGCGGTCGCCGCGGCGACGATGCCGGCGACGTTGTGCGTTCCGCTGCGGCGGTCGCGTTCCTGTCCGCCGCCCTGGAGCAAGGGTTCGAGCTGAATGCCGTGACGCATCCACAGCACCCCGACGCCTTTGGGTCCGCCGAACTTGTGGGCCGACAATGCCATCAGATCGACGTGTGGCGTGATCGTTCGCAGGTCGAGCCAGCAGGCCGCCTGTACCGCGTCGGTGTGCAGCAGCGCCCGTGGGGCGCACCGACGGACGAGCCGGCTCACCTCGGCCATCGGCTGCACCGTGCCGATCTCGTTGTTGACCGCCATCACCGAGACGACGGTGACCTCGTCGTCGAGAGCCTCGCCCAACGAGTCGAGATCGACACGGCCGACGGCGTCGACGCCGATGACCCGCCCGCCCGTGTGCTCGACCACGTGCAGCACTGCGTGGTGCTCATTGGCCGGGCAGACCGCAACCCCGCCGCAACGACGCAGCGTGCCGTAGATCGCCGCGTTGTCGGCCTCGGTGCCACAGCCGGTGAACACGATCTCGCCGGGCTTCCCCCCAACGCACTCCGCCACCACGTCACGGGCCTCGTCGAGGGCGCGCCGGGGGGGG
>JANMJD010000381.1:0-5625 GCA_031371195.1 Actinomycetes bacterium
GGCGGCCGGAGCCGCGGCGATGGCGGTCGGAATCCTGTTGTTCTGCACCGGACCGTCATGGCCGATCACCCTGGGCGGCACGGTGCTGTCCGGCGTCGGCGGGGCACTGCTGGTGATGATCATGCCCGGTCTGATCAGCGATCATCACGGCGAGCATCGAGCCGCCGCCTTCGCCGCCGTCAACGGCCCCCCGGGAGTGGCCGGCGTCGCTTTCAGCATGGCGATCGGTGTGGCCTTGGGGCAGCACTGGTCGTGGCGGCCGGTCTACCTCGCACTCGCGGCGATCACCGTGGTCACCCTGGCGATCGTCGCCCATCCGGTATCGATGCCGTTGGCGAGTCGCGTCGGCACGTTCAGTCTCGGCCACTTTGCCGACCGGCAGCGGGTGCTCATTCCGTGGCTGTTCATCGTCAACGCCGTGCTCACCGAGTTCTCGATCGGCGTGTGGGCGACCTCCTACCTCAAGGAGGTCGGCGGGGCATCGAGCGGAATGGCCCCGGTCCTCGCCTCGACATTCGGGGTGATGATGTTCGCCTCGCGACTGGTGCTGCCGGCCACGCAGCGGGTGTTGCGATCGGCGACCATCGCCATCTCGTTCGGTGCCGTCGGTTCGGGCGCGGTGATCATGTGTTTCGGACCCACGCTGGCGAGCAAGGTCGCAGGACTCGCCATCACCGCTTTCGGCGGGGGCCCGCTCTACCCATTGACGGTGGACCGGTTGTACCGCCGGGCGGACGGAGTGATCGACTCGATCTCGCTCGGGGCGATCTGCGCTCTGGCCTCGGGAGCGGCCGTCACCATCGGTCCGTTGGCGCTCGGGGTGCTGGCCGACGCCGTCGGGCTCCGCTGGGCGATCCTCATCATTCCCGCCCTCTGCCTGGTGGGAGCGACGACTCAACGTCCCGTGCCCCGGCGGAGTGCACGTTCCAACGCACGATCCGACCACACGAATGTAGGTGATTGACCACAATTCTAGATTTCTTCACTACTTGCATTGGATCGACTACTTGACGCGAGCCATACTGGAGCACTTCCTGACGAATAGGCGTGCCAGTGAGACTCTCGTACCTCATCATCACCATGAGCGTGGCCCTGACCACCATCGCTCCGTTTTCCGCTAGCGATCCGGCGGCAGCCGTCGGATCATGCGCGTCGACGTATGTGGTACGAGCGGGCGATTCCTGGTCGGCGATCTCCCACTTGACCGGCATTTACATCCGACCACTCGCCGCGGCCAACGGCCTCACTCGCGACAGTGTCTTGCATGCCGGAATGGAGTTGTGCGTTCCGGCAGCCGACTCCTCGAACAGCCCGCACGGAACGGCCGGACTCACACAAGCACCGACAGCTGTCGAGTCATCGCCGCTCGCCCCGCCGGCGAGAGGTGATACCACGGACTGCGGTGTTCGACACCAGGTGGAGCGCACTGAGTCATGGTCGTCGATCGCCCTTCACCACCGTGTCGACATCCAGTCGCTCATCAGTGCCAACGGTTCGACAATCGACACGATCATTCATCCCGGCGATCAACTGTGCGTACCGCTGGCCCCGGCGGAATCGGCACCGGCGCGCTCTGCTCAGCCCGGTCGCTCGAATTCATCCGCATCCACGTCATCCGCCTCCACGTCGTCGACCTCCAGGTCGTCAGTGCGGCCGGCGGCCGAGGCATGCGAGTCGGCGATCGCCGGATACCGCCGAGCCATGTGCATGGATCTGTCCGAGCGGCGAGCGATCATCGGCGGCCGCAGCGGCACGACGGCCGAGTTCCCGGCCGTGGGCGGCTACGGCACGGTCGAGGATTGCGCGCGAACGGTGCCTGGCCGGTTCGCCATCGGCAACAAGCAGGCCGTCACCGCCCGCAAGCGCCTGCGGTGGGGACTGTCGTTCGGCGGCGGATGCATCGGCGACCAGATCGTCCATACCGTCAGCCGGCGCACGATGGACAGTGCCACTGGGACCGGTGGATGCATCGGTCTCCTTGAAGCCGACGCCAAGGCCGCCTACGACATCCTGCAGACCGGTGACACTCTGATCATCATCGACTGAAACGGCCAACTCGTACCGGCCCAACCGCACCCGGGCGAGGCATCGGGCTCGACATCGGCCGCCCGAGCAGGTACTGCGACCCGCGGCCGAATGCCGACGCCATAGTCTGCCCGTGATGGACCCGTTCGATCCACTCCCCGACCAACTCGTGATCGCCCGGACGGCCGAGGTTGTCGCCATTCCACGCCGCGACCCCGCCGACTCGTTCGTCCTCCACGCCCCGCTGGAGATCGTTGCCCGCGCCGGGCTGCTGCCCTACGTCGCCCCGGATGCACGACCGGAGGCGCGGCGGCGCATCGCCGAGATCGGCACCCGGTTCACCGCCTTCGGTCCGCCTACCGAAGCCATTGCCCCCGCCGAGTTCAATACCGACACGGCAGCCGCGGCCGCGTTGGCCGCTGCGGTCGAAGACAGCGATCTTGCCGCCGTCGACCGCGCCGCGCATTGGCTCGGCGAGCACGCCGGACCGCAACGACTGCGGCACCTGCTGGCCGGGACGGTGATTCCGTCGCTGGCGGCTGCCGGGCACGCGCCGATCCTTCTCTGGCTACTCCCCCGGATCGCGGGCCGGGGGCAGATTCCCGGACGCCTTCTACGTCCGCTCGCCCGCGAGTTGGGCCGTAACCCCGACTGGCGGCTGCGATGGTTCGATGCGGTCGAGCCCGGCGCCGACACCTCGGCCGGCGCGATGATCGAGGCGCTGGCCGAAACTCCCCTGCTCGGACCGGGCGCGAGCAACTTCATCCATCCGACGATGAACCGCATCGACACGGCCGCCTTGGCCGGGGCACACCTCGGGCCCGTATGCGGGCCGGAGCGGGAACCCGGCGACCTGGCCGCCCGGGGACGAGCGATCATGCGCGTGGCGGCGTGGAGCATGCTCGGCGAGCCGACCACGCACGCCCCCTACGGATGGAGCCACGCATTGACGATGTCGCAGGCGGTCGTCGGCATCGCCGATGCCTGCCCGGTACCTGAGCGGGCATTGGCCGTCGCTGCGACGTATGTCATGGGGTTTCGTGCCTCGTTGGCGACGGCACCCCTGCTGCAGTCCTACTCGCCCCTGCGATCGAGTGCGCCCCGATCGATCGCGGATGCATTGGCCGCCGGCGCCGACGATGCCGCCACCGCGGCGTGGCACGCCGACGCGTCGGATCACGACATGCTCGTCACCGAGTTGGCCACCCGCGCCGCCACCCACCCCGATGCCCATCTCGTCAAGTACACGCTGGCCTGCTTCGACGCCGCGGCGATGGATCCGGAGGCCGCCCGGCTCTATCTCGCCGCCGCCGCCAAGCTCGTCGGCTACTGGTCGACGATCGACACCGATCAGGCGTAGGTGCCGACCACGTTGATCGAATAGCTGACGCGCAGCAGGAAGGCACTCACATCGCGGACCGCGGCCTGCACATCGAGGGTGATCACCGGCTGGGGCGAATCGGGTGCATCGAGGGAGCAACCATCGACCGCCCAGCCGGAGACTGCGTCGCCGACCTCTTCGGCGGCGGCGGCAATCGCCACGAACGGCGCCCACTGGCTGGCCACGAACTGCTGACCGGGGGCGAGATCGGGGATGGTGATCGCGGCCCGTAGCGTCACGTGGCGCCAATCGCCCGCGCCACCCTTGAGATGCGGCACCAGCACGCCGGTGAGCAGGTAGTGCTGCTGGCCATCGGCCGTCGCCGTCTTGATCCATCCCGAGGAATGGACATCGTTGGGCGATATCTGAATCATCTCGTCGTACATATGTTGACTCCTTGGCGATCGTGCCCTCACAGCCGTGAGGCGATGCCACGAGAGACTAGAAGCTCGTCGTGCACTCGTGGGGCTTACGGCGCCGTAGCATTTGCGTTCTGCAACATTTTCAACAAAAATGTGAATGAACCCACGTCATGGTTGCGGACATGGCCCGTCGAACAGATCGAGATGGTCACACTGCGAAGCAACCCTGCTCGTGTCCTTGCGGACCGCGAGAAATCACAACATGACGGGACCGACTGACATGGGCAGGAATGTCTTTCTCGATCCGGCGGCCAAGATGATGGCAGCCCGATCGCGAGAATGGCCCCGCACCTCGAGCCGACCGAGTTGCATGACGGTGTTCTGTCCCGACTGCGGTCGCAAGGGCCTCATCGGTGGCGCGTGGACGGCATCGTGCGCCTACCACGTGACATGCCACGTCTGCGATGCTGTACTGGTCGAACGAGCACTTGAGCGGCATCTTCGCGAACACGGCATCTCCGAGCCGACCGCCGAACAGCAGGCCGTGCGCGATGCTCGTACCCTGGCCAGCCGCACCGCTCAAATCGAACGAACCCGCCTGCTCAGCGCACCGCGACCAGCGACCATGGATTCATGATCGAAGCGGGATCAAAACCCGCCTTGATCACTCGAAACGCGGCCAATTCGGCCGGCGATCGGCACCACGACAGATACTCCGATTTGCCAGGGCCGAGGCCGTGCTCCGCCGAAATGCTGCCGCCTGCGCCGACTACGGCACCCAACACCTTTGCCTCGATGTCGTGGGTCCGTTGATCATCGGATTCATCGACACCGGTGACGTTGACGTGCAGGTTCCCGTCGATGATGTGACCGAACACGACCACCCCGAGATCGTCGGGGAGACGAGCCAGTGAGGCGACGAACTCGGCCATTTCCACAAGCGGTATCGACACGTCCAGCTTGACCGGACGACCACGGCGGGCCAGCGCCTCGGCGTGGCGCTCACGCACCAACCACAGCCGACGACGCTGTTCGGGAGTGGCGGCGACGGCCGGTTCGGCGGCGAGCACCAGCCCGTCAACAGCGGCGATCAGTTCGTCGAGCGGGTCGGTCTGACCGGCCAACTCGACGAGCAGCACCACCGGTGCCTCGATCGCCGGAATACCCAGGCGCTGCCCGAGGATCTCGTCACAGACCAGATCGACGCCGGCTGCGGTCATCACCTCGAGCGCCACCAGATGCTCCAACCGGTCGCGCAGCCAGGTCGCCACGTGCACCGCCTGGGCGAAGTCGTTGACGCCGAGCAGCGCAGTGGCTCGCTCGGGGGTGGCCGGCACGAGTTGCAGCCGTGCCCGGCACACCACACCGAGCGTGCCTTCGCTGCCGACCAGCATCCCGGCGATGTCGTAGCCGGTGTTGTCCTTGGCCAGGCCCGACAGATGCGAGACGATCGACCCGTCGCCGAGCACCGCCTCGATCCCGACGACTTGACGGCGCATCATGCCGTAGCGCAGCACGTTGATCCCTCCGGCGTTCGTGGCGATCATCCCGCCGACGGTGCAACTGTCGCGCGGCCCCAGATCGACGCCGAAGGCGAGCCCCGAGCCAGCCGCATGGCGGTGCAGATCGGCAAGTGTCACTCCTGCGCCGACGGTGACCTGCGCCGACAGGCGGTCCACGGGCTCCAGCCGGTCGAGTCGACCGAGATGCAGCACGATCTCGCCGTGGAGCGGCACCCCGCCGCCGACCAACCCGGTGTTTCCGCCCTGCGGAACCAGCGGAGTACCGGTGCGGGCGCATGCCGCGACGATGGCGGCGACCTGTTCGGTCGAGCCCGGGCGGACGACACCGGCCGCC
>JANMJD010000386.1:0-6856 GCA_031371195.1 Actinomycetes bacterium
GCCGACGATCTCGACCTCGCCGGGGCGGTACGGGTCGCCACGGCAGCGCTGGCAGGCCCCGACCGAGCGATCGCCCCGACCGAACTCGAGGTCGCCTCGTTGACCCGTACCAACGGCCGCCGGTGCTTCAAGCGGCACAGCGACGAGGATGTCGCTGCGCTACTGGCGCCTGGTGCACCCGTCGCGACCTGAATCGTCGGGTTCGCCTGGCAGAACTCGGGTCGGTGGAAACATCTGCGGCCACCGGTGTGTCGAGCGCGTAGCGGCTCGCTAGGTTGCGGGGATGGAGCGTCGCATCTTCGGTCTCGAGAACGAGTACGGCGTCACCTGCACTCTGCGCGGTCAGCGGCGGCTGAGTCCCGACGAGGTCGCCCGCTACCTGTTCCGTCGAGTCGTATCGTGGGGTCGCAGCTCGAATGTGTTCCTGCAGAACGGGGCTCGGCTGTACCTCGATGTCGGCTCTCACCCGGAGTACGCGACACCTGAGTGCGACTCGATCTACGAATTGGTGGTCCACGACAAGGCCGGCGAGCGGATCCTCGAACAACTGCTGGTGTCGGCCGAGCAGCGACTGCGAGAAGAGGGCATCCGCGGCACGATCTACCTGTTCAAGAACAACACCGACTCGGCCGGTAACAGCTACGGCTGCCACGAGAACTACCTGACGAGCCGTCGTGACGACCTCGCCCACTACGCCGAGGTGCTCATCCCGTTCCTGGTCAGCCGCCAGATCTACGCCGGGGCGGGCAAGGTGCTGCAGACGGCTCGAGGTCCGATCTACTCGATCGCCCAGCGGGCCGAGCACATCTGGGAAGGCGTCTCGTCGGCGACCACCCGCAGCCGGCCGATCATCAACACCCGTGACGAGCCCCATTCCGACGCCGAGAAGTACCGCCGTCTGCATGTCATCGTCGGCGACTCGAACATGAGCGAGTACACCACCTTCCTCAAGGTGGGCTCGGCGGCGATCATTCTGCGGATGCTCGAAGATCCCCAGATCGTGCTGCGCGACATGACGCTGGAGAACCCGATCCGGGCGATCCGCGAGATCAGCCACGACATGACCTGCCGACGCAAGGTCCGCCTGGCCAACGGCCGCGAGGTGAGCGCGCTCGACATCCAACGCGAGTATCTCGACCGTGCGCTCCGGTTCGCCGAATCACGCGGTCTGCCGCCACTCGAGCAGCGGGCCCTGGAGATGTGGGAGCACTGCATCTCGACGATCGAGAACGACCCGCTGAAGCTGGATCGCGAGATCGATTGGGTGATCAAGTACAAGCTGATCGAGGCCTACCGGGCCAAGCACGATCTGCCGCTCGGCCACGCCCGCGTGCAACTCATCGACCTGCAGTACCACGACATCAGCCAGGATCGCAGCCTGTTCTACAAGCTGCAGGACCGGGGCATGGTCGAGCGGATCTGCAGCGATGCCGACATCAACGCCGCCATCGACATTCCCCCGCAGACGACGCGGGCACGCCTGCGTGGCGAGTTCATCAAGAAGGCCAAGGAGCGCAAGCGCGACTACACCGTCGATTGGGTGCATCTGAAGCTCAATGACCAGGCCCAGCGCACGGTGCTGTGCAAGGATCCGTTCAAGAGCCGCGACGAACGCGTCGAGAAGCTGATCGCCTCGCTGTGACCGTCGGTGGTCGCATCGGCGCATGGGATCAGCGCCGCCCGACATGGTTGAACCCGGGCGGGGGGCCGCCCATCGCGGCCGCAATCCTTGTACGGTGGGTGGTCGATGAGCCAGGTGCCGTACGTGACTGATGAGCAAGCGTTCGCGCCGGGCGAGAGCGACGAGTACGATGCGCCGCTGCCCGAGGCGTCGGGTGGTATCGGGCGGGCGGTACGCGAGTGGGTGGTCGTCATTGCGGTGGCGCTCGGTGTAGCGCTGCTGATCAGGGGTTTCGCGATTGCACCGTTCTACATTCCGAGTGAATCGATGTACGACACGTTGCATACGAAGGACCGGATCCTGGTCAACAAGCTGTCGTATCGGTTGCATGATGTCCGTCGTGGTGACGTGGTCGTCTTCGAGACGCCGCCGGGGGTCGATTTCGGCGATGACCGGATCAAGGATCTGATCAAGCGGGTGATCGGGCTGCCCGGTGACGTGGTCGAGATCCACGATTGCAGCGTGTTCGTCAATGGGCAGCGGTTGGACGAGCCGTACATCCAAGGCGATTGCACGCAGCCGGGTAATGCGTCATCCGATCCCGACGGCGATGGGCGGATCATCGTGCCGGCGAAGTCGTACTTCGTGATGGGGGACAACCGCGTGCCGGGCCAATCCTGGGACAGCCGATTCTGGGGGTTCGTGAACGAGAACCTGATCGTCGGGCGGGCGTTCGTAGTGATCCTCCCCTTCGGCCATTGGCAATGGCTATAGCTGGTGTTCGGGACTGGTCTCCGCTCGCCTGACGGCTCGCTTTGACCGCTCCCTCACGGCTCACTGCGCCTGGCGGCGCGACGCTCGCAGCTGGTGTTCGGGACTGGTCAGGGCGGGCCGATCTCGGTGGAGTAGACGGTCATCATCCGGTCGACCCAGTCGCTGAAGACGCCATCGATACCCATCCGGAACGCGGCCTGCAAGCCCTCGTCGAATTGGATGTCCCACGACAGGGCGCAGCGATCGAAGCGGTGGAACAGGGCGACGAGGCCTCCGGTCCAGTCGGAGTGGTGCATGTTGATGCCGTCGATGCCCTCACTGGCCAGCGTGGCAGCTCGGCGTTCCGGGCCTTCCTTGATGCGGGCGAGTCTGGTCGACTCGATCAGTTTCACCTCGTCGGACAGTTCACGTAGGCCGGCGAGCCCCTGCCAGGTGGTCTGGCACAGCCACAGGCGGGGCAGTAGATCGGCTCCGGCCTCCCGGACCGTGTGGATCACGGTCGGGCCGGCAGTGGCGTCCTTCACATCGAGCGAGAGATGGAACCCGGTTCCACAGGCCTCGATCAGGTCGGTGAGACTCGGAACATGGGCGGGCAGACTCGCACGGGAAACGTCGCGAATGGCTTGCTTACGCAGGCGGGATTTGACGACGCCGTCGTGATCGAGCACGGCGACACCGTCCGAGGTGAGCCAGACGTCGCTCTCGAGTCCGGTCGCGCCCAGCTTCAGCGCCAGTCGGAAGGATTCCAACGTGTTCTCCGCAGCGTGAGCGCGCGCCCCGCGATGGGCGAACGCCACGGGAGGATCGATCAGGGACGGGAGCCGCTGTTGCACAGATGAATTGTCGCAGTGCGACGGCGGTGCCGCCCAGCCGGCGCCCAGGCGACTCCCGGCCGACTCCCAACCGACTTCATCGCCTGGCCGACGCAGAGGTGAACCTCGCGGCAGCGCCGTCGTCCAGATAGTCTCGTCGTCGTGTTCAACGTAACCGGAGGCGAGGTTCTGATACTCCTCGTCCTCGCCCTGGTGGTGCTCGGACCCGAGAAACTTCCCGAAGCCGTTCGGCGTTTTGCCAAGGTCTACGCCGAGGTGAAGAAGATGAGCACCGGGTTTCAGAGCGAACTGCGAGACGCCCTCGACGAGCCGGTCCGCGAGCTGCGGGAAACGGCCGACCTGTTCAAACAGAGCATCGAGGAGCCGGCCAGCCTGGTTCGCGAAGCGATCAAGGGTCCGGCCGACGAGATGCACAAGTCGGTCACCGACACGATGGCCGCGGCGAAGGACGCGGCGAACTCCGCCACCGACCCCTTTGCCAAGGCGGTCGGTTTCTCGGCAGGTCCGGCCCAGCCGGCGAATCCGTCATCGAGTCCCCCAGCCGCAGATCCGTTCGCGCCGCCGTCGGGTCCGCGTGTCTCGGTCGATCCAGTCGTCGCCAGCGAGGCGTCGCTGCCCGCTCCATCCCGACCCGACGCTACTGACGAGGGGGCCGCGACCGCATGAGGTGGCCGTGGAAGCGGGCCGATCGCCCGAAAAAACTGAAGACCCCCGACGATCAGATGACGCTCACCGAGCATCTGGCCGAGCTGCGCATGCGGATCATCCGGGCCACACTCGCCGTTCTGGTCGGGTTCATCATCACGTTGTCGTTCTACAACCCGATCCTCGATTGGCTGCAGCGACCCCTCGGCGACATCTGCGCATCGGCGACGAAGTTCCGCTGCGACGGAACCACGTTTTTCTTCGGGCCCCTGCAAGGCTTCGGAACGAGAATCCAGCTGGCCAGCTACGGCGGCTTCATCATCGGGCTGCCGGTGATCCTGTGGCAGCTGTGGAAGTTCATCGTGCCCGGTCTGCATGCCCGCGAACGGCGTTACGCCGTGCCGTTCATCGTGTCGGCCGTGTTCCTGTTCCTCCTCGGTGGAGCCATAGCCCTGTGGACATTGCCGCAGGCGCTCAACTTCCTGTTCACGTTCGCCGGCGAGAGCACGGCGCCGCTCCTCGGTACCCAGGAATACGTGAAGCTCGTCGCCCTGATGATCATCGCCTTCGGCATCGGGCTGGAATTCCCGATCCTGCTGGTGTTCCTGCAGTTGGCGGGCGTGTTGTCGTATCGCAGCCTGCTCAAGCAGTGGCGCTATGCCATCGTGGGCATCGTGCTGCTGGCCGCGGTCATCACTCCGTCGGGCGACCCCATCAGTCTGGCCGCCCTGTCGGTGCCGATGTTGATCTCGTACTTCGTGGCCGCGTTGATCGGTCGTCGCATCCAGCGTCGCCGGGAGGCCGCCGACGCGGTCGGCTGAGGCCGCCGCCGACCAGGAACGTGATGATGCCCGCCGGTCCGAACGACGAACCGAGCAGTCCGCCGAGCGCCTCTGACACGCGGCGCCGGTTCGCCCGGCGCTACCCGTTCGAGCTCGACGGCTTCCAACGCCGGGCGATGGACTGCCTCGACCAGGGCGACGCAGTGCTCGTAGCTGCCCCTACGGGCTCGGGCAAGACGGTCGTCGCCGAGTACGGCATCGCCCTGGCGCTGGCCGTGGGAAAGCGGGCGTTCTACACCGCCCCGATCAAGGCGCTGTCCAATCAGAAATACGCCGAGCTGGTGGCCATTCATGGTGCCGAGCAGGTCGGACTGCTGACAGGCGACAACTCGATCAACGGCGAGGCCCGGGTGGTCGTGATGACGACCGAGGTGCTCCGCAACATGATCTATTCCCGCTCCGGTGCGCTCGACGCACTCGGGGTCGTCGTGCTCGATGAGGTCCACTTCCTGCAGGACACATACCGGGGGCCGGTGTGGGAGGAGGTGATCATCCATCTGCCGATCGAGGTGCTGCTCGTGTGCCTGTCGGCCACCGTGTCGAATGCCCAGGAGTTGGCCGACTGGATCACGACGGTGCGCGGCCCCACGCAGGCGATCGTCGAACACACCCGGCCCGTGCGACTCGATCAGCTGTACATGGTCGGCGATGCAACCAACGACCGTCTGCACCTGATGCCCACCCTGGTCGACGGCCGCCCCAACTCCGACGCCCAACGGCTCGACACCGACGCGGCGGCCGCCCGTCGCAGCGGGCGAAATGGTGGTCGCAACGGGCCGCGGCGCAAGCTGTACACGCCGTCGCGGGTGCACGTCGTCGACCGCCTCGCCGAGGCCGACATGCTGCCGGCGATCTACTTCATCTTCAGCCGCAACCAGTGCGATGAGGCGGCGCGCAACCTTGCTTCCAATGGCCGGAGGTTGACCACGCCATCGGAGCGGACCCGTATTCGAGCCATCGTCGAGGCCCGAGTCGGCGGTGTCGAGGAGGACGACCTCGAGGTGCTCGGCTACGGCTCATTCCTCGCTCAGATGGAGGCGGGCATCGCCAGCCACCACGCCGGGATGGTGCCGCCGTTCAAGGAGGCGGTCGAGGCTTGTTTCGCCGAGGGTCTGGTCAAGGTGGTGTTCGCCACCGAAACCTTGGCGGTCGGCATCAACATGCCGGCGCGCACGGTGGTGATCGAGAAGTTGTCGAAGTTCTCCGGCGAGCGTCACACGTTTCTGACGGCGGGGGAGTACACCCAGCTGACCGGCCGGGCCGGACGTCGGGGCATCGACGATCTCGGTCACGCCGTCGTGCTTTGGAGCCCGTTCGTCCCATTCGAGCAGGTGGCTGCGCTGGCGGCCAGCCGTTCGTTCCACCTGAACTCGGCGTTCCGTCCCACCTACAACATGGCGGCGAATCTCATCCGCCGTTACAACCACGACGAGGCGCAGCGCCTCTTGAACCTGTCCTTCGCCCAGTACCAGGCCGATCATGATCTCGTGCGCCTCGAAGTCCGCCTGCGTCGCCGTGAGGCCCAATGGGAGGAGTTGCGGGCGGTGGCCGCCAGCCCGTTCGGTGACATCGACGACTACCGGGCGGCCGAGGCGCGTCGGCTCGCCGATCGCGACGGCGTGGCCCTGATCGAGGACGCGCTCGACGATCTGCGGCCGGGCGACGTGATCCACGTCCAGCAGGGGAGCTACGCCGGCCGTGGCGCGGTCGTGACCGTCGCCCATCGAAAGGGCGCCATCCGCCTGCAGGTATTGACGACGCAGCGGACGACGCTGACGCTCGACGCCTCCGACTTCACGCGAGTACCGCGGGCGCTCGCCGAGGTCAGGGTCCCCACGCCGTATGCGCCTCACCGCCAAGCCTTCCTGCGTGAGATGGGCCGGTCCCTGGAACGGGTGGCAGTCGCGGCGCGCGACATCGACGCCGGCCCGGGCGACGACCTCGACCATCCGGTGCGCCACGACCCCGACTTGCGTCGGCGTCTCGCCAGCGCCCGCCAGGCCGACCGCGTCGCCAAGGAACTCGCCCAGATGCGCCAGCGGGTGGAGAGCCGTGATCGGTCGGTGGCCCGGGACTTCGAGCGGGTGCTGACCATCCTCACCCGGCGGGGATATGTGAATGGTTGGCGGCTGACCACGCCG
>JANMJD010000439.1:0-4423 GCA_031371195.1 Actinomycetes bacterium
GGTGGTGAACCGACGCGCCGTTGGTGAGAGGAACTTTTCGCCGTACGCCTGCTTGACCTGGGCGCGCACTGCCGTGAGTGCCTCCTCGGCCAACGCCACGGAGTCGGTACGCATATAGGTGATGTAGCCCCGCTCGTACAGCCCCTGGGCGACACGCATGACCTGCGCGGCGGACAGGCGGAGCTTGCGCCCGCCCTCCTGCTGGAGGGTCGAGGTCATGAACGGCGGTTTGGGGGTGGAGCGATAGGGCTTCTCCTCGACCGAGCGAACCGTGAAGTCGGCCGGGGTGAGCCCATCGACCAGCGCTCGGGCGCGCGTCTCGTCGACGACGATGACCTTTGCGGACGGTACTCCCGCCTGGGTGAAGTCCTTCCCCGTGGCGACCTTGGTGCCATCGAGGGCGACCAAGGTGGCCGTGAATGCCGGAGCGGTGGCCGAGAGCAGCTCGATGTCCCAGTAGCCCGCCGACACGAAGGCGATCCGCTCGCGCTCGCGCTCGACGATCAGGCGCGTCGAGGGGCTCTGTACCCGTCCGGCGGACAGGCCGCGGTTGACCCGCCGCCAGAGCACCGGCGAGACCTCATACCCGTACAGCCTGTCGAGGATACGGCGAGTCTCGGCGGCATCGACCATGCCGTAGTCGATGCCCCGCGGGTTGGCGACGGCGTGATCGATTGCCGACTTGGTGATCTCATGGAACACCATCCGCTTGACCGGAACCTTCGGGCGGAGCTGTTCGAGCAGATGCCACGAGATGGCCTCCCCCTCGCGGTCCTCGTCGGTGGCGAGATACAGCTCGCTGGCATCCTTCATCGCCGCCTTGAGGTCTTTGACTACTTCCTTGCCTCTGACGGTCAACTCGTAAGTCGGCTTGAAGCCGTTGTCGACGTCGATCGAGAGGCCCTTCGACGGGAGATCGGCCACATGGCCGACCGAGGCGCGCACGTCGTAGTCGCTGCCGAGGAACTTGGCGAGAGTCTTGGCCTTGGCGGGAGACTCCACAATAACGAGGGGTTTGCTCATGACGGCTCTATTCGCTAGGCGCTGGCGAGACGAAAGTCAAGCCGCGTTGCACACTTCCTACCCGGCATTCGCCTCAATCGGGGCCATACGGCCCGTGGCGGCCAGCTCATCGTCCGTCAGATGGCTCTCGACACGTACGCGGGGGAGCAGTCGATCGAGCCGGGCCGGAATCCACCAGTTGTGCATTGAGCAGTTCCATGGTGGCGACGGTGGGCAGGACGTCGTGGCGCAGCTCGCGCACCATCAGTGCCGGCGCCGCGACGGCGAGGAAATCGGTCACACCGTTTCCGCTCCGACTCGGTACCGTCGCAGCCGGATGCACGACGAGTTGATACCGTTCGGCTGGACCGACCACTTCGAGGCGGCCTGGACGCGGGCGGGCGTAGCAGGAACGGTCGGTCGGGTGAGTCGTCTCGATCGGGGCTGGAGCACGGTGCTGGTCGACCCGGTCGCCGGAGTCGCCGAAATCGTTCGAGTTCGCAACATCGGGGTCGATGTCGCCGTCGGAGACTGGGTCGTCGTGTCGACGGATGGTGAGCGGGTCGAGCACGTGATCGAGCGGTCCAGCGCGTTTGTTCGCCGCGCTTCGTTTGCCGGCGCCTTCGCTGAAGCGCACACCATCGCCGCCAACATAGATGTCGTCCTTCTACTGCACGCGTTGACCTCGCTGCCGAATCCCCGCCGGTTGGAGCGCGAGTTGGTACTGGCCTTCGACAGCGGTGCGACGCCGGTCATCGTGCTGACCAAGCGCGACGTGGTCGACGATCCCGATGTCATCGCCGATGCGGTGGCGGCGACCGCCCTGGGTGTCGCCGTCCTTGTCGTCAGCAGCCGAACCGGTGACGGGTTGGCCGAGTTGCGGACTATGGCGAACGGCAACCGCACCGTGGCCGTGCTCGGGGCCAGCGGAGTGGGTAAGTCGACGCTGGTCAATGCGCTGGTCGGCGCCGAGGTTCAACGCACGGGAGTTGTCCGTGAGGGCGATCAGCGCGGGCGGCATACAACCGTGGCGTCGGAGCTTGTCGCCCTGGCCGCCGAGCCGGGCGCCGTCGATCGATCGGGCGGATGGCTGCTCGACACCCCGGGCTTGCGGGCTGTCAGCCTGTGGTCGAGCGGGCGGGGTATCGAGCGGGCGTTCGCCGACGTGTTCGCGGTGATGGACGATTGCCGGTTCCGTGACTGCAAGCACGAGGGCGAACCGGGGTGCGCCGTACAGGCCGCGATCGACGCCGGGTCACTCGACCCACAACGGTTGGCGAGCATGAAACGGTTGGTCGCCGAGGAGGCGGCGCTCGAGGAGGAGCAGCGGGACAAGGTTCGCTCGGCGGATCGGCGCGGGGTCAGGCGTCCGAACCGTCGTTGATTGCCGCGCCGCCGAGCAGCGGGTCGGCTGTCCGCCGGTGATCGCCCGATGCGGGAGGTTTGGGGAGACCTCGCCGGCGACCGGCCGCTGCGGTCATTCCTGCGGCGACGGACCCGCTGAACAACGAGAGGACGACGAGACCCCGGCGCATGGCGCTGCGGGCACGCGGCGAGGACGTGGCCGGCTCTCCGATCGTGGCCGTCGCCAGCAATCCGTCGACGGTGATCCGCTGGGACAACACCAGATACGCCCCGGTGGTGGTCGTCACCGCGTGCACGGCGCCATCGTCGACCCAATCGTCCGATATTTCGACGCCTTGAGCGTTCGGCGAGGAGAGGCGTTCGCCCGCGCCGACCACAAGCCGGACGAACGGTTGGGCGGATGCCTGCGACATGTCGCTCGCCGCGACGGAGCGGCGGAATGAGATCATTCGCTCGGTCAACGATTCCGCCACGTCGTGGCGGTCGGCGGCCGCCACGTATCGATCAACCCCATACGAACCGGCGCCGGTCAGCGCGGCGACTGCCAGACCAACCACGATGGCCCGTCGCCGTCTGCGTTGCACGCCGCAACTATACGCAGGGCTCGACGCGGCGACCGGTGGCCTCCGATCGGGTCGCCGGTGGAGTCCCGCGGAACGCGCGGCTATGACGGTTCGAACTGCATCGTGACGCGGCCGGTCACCGTGATGTCGGGGAGGAATGTTCCGATCAGCGGGACGTCGGTGCGGTCGGTGAAGCTAACGACCACGGTGACGGCCCCGCCATGCGATGTCGTTCCCACCGTCACCGGATGCACGCCGGCACCGGCGCGGCTCGCGCCGGCCGCCGCTGGGCCGGGTGACCACGAGACGGCGGCCGCCCGGGCTCCCTCGCGAGCCGCGTGAATGACGGCGATCTGATCGCGAACGATGATCACCACCTGCACGAGCGCCAGGAGGAACACGGCCACGATCGGCAGGGCAAGGGCCACCTCGACGGTGGCCTGGCCGGCGTCGGATCGTGGTCTGCGAGGGGACCGGACGGGCACGCTCAACCGACCCGACTGGTGATCGCGTCGAGCACGCGATCGAGTAGGCGGCCGATCTTGCCCGCCCCTCCGCCACCGGTCGCCCAGGCAACCAGCAACAAGGCCACGAGCGCCGCTCCGAGCAGCACGAGGGCATACTCGGCGGTCGCCTGCCCCCGATCGTCTCGAGCTAGTAACCAGGAGTGGATCTGAATGAACAGCTTCGGCATCGGGAACCTCCGTGTCGGTGCGGGATCAGTCCCGCAGGTGTTGTGAGGTCGCCCGTCATCAGAACGGACTCTGACTGAGCGACGAGAAGGCCCCGGCGAGTAGCGGGACGATGGTGAGGAGGGCGAAGGACGGCAGAGTGCAGCACACCAGCGGAAAGCACAGCCGCACCGGGAGTTGGCGGGCGGCGATCTCGGCGCGTTGGCGTCGCTGGCGAATTGCCTCGTCGTGCAGGCGGAGCAGGAGCGGACCGAGCGGATCGCCGTACACCTCGGCGCGGGCGATCGTGTCGACCAGGAGGCGGACGCTCTCTCCGAGGTGAGCACTGAGTAGATCGAGGGCGTCGACGAGGCGGATGCCGACATCAAGGTGAGCGACGACATCGTCGAGCGCTGGGATGAGCGGTGGAGGCGGACGGCGTGCGGTTTCGCGGATGGCGAGGGTCGGGGAGCAACCGGCCTCGATCAGGACGACAAGCGCCTCGATGAGTTCGGGAACGGCGTCGTTGCGGGCCTGGATGTGGAGTGTGGAGGTCCGCAGCTTTCTCCACCGCACGACGAAGAGCCCGCAGACGAACCCGAATCCAGTGGTGACCGGGCCTAGGAGGAGGACACCGGTGACTGCGGCCAGCACTTGAGCCATACGCCGAGGCCGGGAACTCGTCGACCGTGTCTGGCCACTGGTCGGTCCCGGCGCCCTGGCTACGCTGATCGTCCGGGCAACGGACGGCCGTCGTCTGAGGGCGAGCACGACTGCGGCGCCGACGAAGACCCCGGCGGTCGAGCCGATCGGGACCGTCAT
>JANMJD010000453.1:0-4636 GCA_031371195.1 Actinomycetes bacterium
CCCCGGTCGGCCACAGCCAGTCGCTTCCCCACTGCCACATCGCCGCCAGCACGTCCCAGAATGCGAGACCCTTGGGCGTCGGCAGGTATTCGTAGCGCGGCGGATGTTCCTGATAGGCGACGCGTTGCAACATCCCTTCATCGCACAACCGCTTCAACCTGGTGGTGAGCACGGCGCGCGGGACATCGAGCGCAGCCTGGATCTCGTCGAACCGACGTTTGCCGGTGAACGCCTCGCGCATCACGAGTGGCGTCCACCAGTCGCCGATCAGATCGGTGGTGCGGGCGATCGGGCAGGGCAACCCGTCGAATCGGGTACGACGCACGGACGGATCATGCCCCCGCCGGCGTCAGCCGTTCGATGCGGGCCGGGATGTGCTTGTGATGCGGGGTGCCGGCGAACCAATCGCGGTCGTCGGTCGACGTCAATTCGTTGGGGGCGACGCCGACCACGTCGCTCGACGTTCCCAACCCGAAGCCGTTGGGCATCGAGACGTGGCCGGGGAGCATCACATCCGTCACCTCGACGACCGCCACCGCCGAGCCCCGCTTCGTCGTCACACGGGCTCGGTCGCCGTCGGCGATCCCCAGCGCCGACGCGTCGGCGGGGGCGATTCTCAGCGCACCCTGGGTGTCCTTCCGACGCCACGACGGATCGCGAAAGATCGTGTTGGCCGTCGACGAACGCCGTTCGCCGGCGGAGAGCACGAACGGAAACCGGGGTTGGGGAGGTGACGGCATCGCCAGTGCATCGAACTCGTCCAACAGTGCCGGGATGATCAGATTCACCCGCTTGTCGGACGTCTCCAGTCGGCGCATCGTCTCGTCGTAGTCGTCGACCGTGAATGTCAAACCCGAGGGGCTGGCCAACACCGCATCGAACAAGGCGTCGCCGAGCGCCAGGCCATCGCCCGAGATGCCCGCCCGGCGGACGGAGTCGGCGTATGTCGCGGCACACCGCTGGGCCAGTCCCCACACCGCCGCGGCGCCGGCCGCATCGACCCCATCGGGTGTGGTCAGTGTCGGACCGAGGGTCTCGTACAGGATGATTGCGGCAAGCTTGCCCAGGTCGGGGCGCTCCATCCCGAGGGTGAAGAAGGCGGTGGAGAAGGCCCCGCGGCCCACCGAGGCCGCTCGACGAAGTGGTGCGAGATCATCGTCGGTGTAGGCACCCAAGGCACGGCACAGCCGTGAGTGGATCTCGTATTCCGGGAGGGTGCCGGTCATCGGGGGAAGCACCGGGCGGCGGAGTTGGAAGAAGTTGTCGGGGAACTCGAGGTTGAAGAACGTGCACTCCCATTTCTCGAACTGCGACGCCGCCGGAAGTACGTAGTCGGCCTCGCGGGCGGTCTCGGTGAGGGCCACGTCGATGACGACCACCAGGTCGAGGGCCCGCACTGCCTCGCGCATCCGCCGGCTGTCGGCGAGCGAGTGGACGGGGTTGCCCGACTCGACGAGCAATGCGCGGAACCGGTCGGGATGGTCGCCAAGGATCTCGTCGGGGATGACGTTGCACGGCACCAGTCCGGTGACCAACCGATGCCCGGTGACCGGTGTCGACGGCTCGGCCCGACCCGGTTGGCCCTCGCCACCGCCACCGCCCAACGAGGCGAAACGGGAGTGCAGGTTCATCCCGCCCGGCACTCCGAAATTGCCGGTGATCAGCACGACGAGTTTCTCGAGATAGCTGTTGAGCGTCGAATGCGGGGCGTGCTGAATGCCCAGGTCTTCGAAGATCGACACCCCGCCGGTCGCCCCGGCGATCACTGCCGCAGCATGCCGTACCGACGCCTCGGGCACCCCGGCACGGGCACATGAGGCCGCGATGTCGACGGCTCCGATGTGGCCGAGCAGTTCGTCGAGACCGTTGGCGTGATCGGCCAGCCATCGATCGGCAAGCCGGCCCTCCTCCACCAGCACCGCCAACAACGCGGCGAGCAGATGGGCGTCACCGCCGGGAGTGGGGCGCAGATGGATGTCGGCGAGATCGGCGGATTCCGTGCGCCGCGGATCGACGACGATGATGGAGCGCTTCGGGTCGTTGGCCGCTTCCTTCAGTACGCGGCGTGCCTGGGGAAATCCGTGGGACTGCCAGGGATTCTTTCCCCAGAATACGAGTACCTCGGCATGCTCGTAGTCGCCGGTCGTATGGCATCGCGAGCGGCCGAAGAGCTGTCCGTCGACCCAGAACTCCCCGGTTTTCTCCTGGGCCAACGCGTTCGACGTGTACCGGATGCCGAGCGCCGAACGGGTCGCCCCGCCGTATCCGCCCCCCAGATGGTTGCCCTGCCCGCCACCGCCGTAGAAGAGGATCTTGTCGCCGCCGTGCTCGGCGATCACGTCGTTGAAGCGGGCCGCCACCTCGGCGATGGCCGTGTCCCAGTCGATCTCCTCGAAGGTGCCGTCGGCCCGTCGACGCAGCGGTGCGGTCAGCCGGTGCGGACCGTTCTGATAGTGGTCGAGGCGCAGTGCCTTCTCGCAGGTGTACCCCCGGGAACCGGGGTGGGCCTTGTCGCCGCGCACCCGGGCGATCGTCGGACCGTCGAGTCGAACTTCGACACCGCAGTTGATCGAGCACAGGATGCACGCCGTCGGCTGCCATTCGTCGGTGGGAGTGCTCATCGCTCGGACCTCGCAGGTTAGTAGGTTCAACAAGCGAACTTATCAGGTCATCGAAAGGTTGTCGACACCGCTACCGGGTTGCCTCGGCCCACACCCGGTGCCAGTGGTGCAGCATCGGCTCATGCCGCCCGAAAACGAACTGTCGTGCTCCGGCCTCGGCCCCGCGCTGGCACTGCTCGGCCGCGGGGAAGTCCTCGGCGGCGAGAATGTGGCAGGCGATGTCGAAGCCGTGCATCCGGTGGGAGCGCTCGTCGTCGTCGGCCACCGGGCCGAGATTGGCCTCGGCGACATCGACGGTGCACGTGCCGACGGTCGGGCCGGGGTAGATGCGGAACATCTGACTCGACACCGGCGTGTCGAGCACCACGCAACTGGGAAACATGGTGTGGACGACCGAGACCATCGGCGGCTCGGGCCACTCGGACTCCGGCGCCCCGGCCCACTCGGTCACGGCTCGCATCGGAAAGGCGTGGCGTCCGAAGCGACCATGCTGCTCGTGCACGGTGTGATTGATCAACATGGGGTGGAGGGTCTCGCGGTGGAGGTAGGCGACGTGGTACACCTCGAGGTTGATGTCCACGGCCAGCTTCCAGTTCGCCCGCACGTCGTAGCGCCGGTCGGCAACAAGGGTGTGGTGGGCGTAGCCGTAGCCATCGATCAGCGACGCCACCGGATCAAGAAAGGCGGCGACATCGACATCCGGCTGCAGACCGACGACAAGCAGACCGCACTGCTCGCTGACCGGCAGGGGGAGCAGCCCGAGGCCGGCCGGGTCGATGCCCTCAAATGCCCAGGCCTCGGTCTGTCCGGCCAGACGGCCGGCCAGGTCGAACGTCCAGGCGTGGTACGGGCAGGTCATCCGCCGGGCGGCCCCACACCCGCTGGCCACCTGGGCGCCGCGATGGGTGCACGCGTTCAAGAAGGCGTGCAATTCACCGTCCTCGTCGCGGGAGATGATCACCGGTGTCCCGGCGACGTCCTTCGTGGTGTACGTCCCCGGCGCAGCGACCTCGCCGGCCCAGCCGACGACATGGGGTGAGCGGCGGAACAGGATGTCGCGTTCACGGGCGAACAACCCGGTGTCGGTGAAGATCGCCGGATCGATGGTGTCGCAGTCGTCGACGATGTCGAGCGTGCCGCCGGCGACATGTGCCACCACTCGGCGCACCAGGTCGGCGGGGAAACGGGCGGGTGGCTGTGCGCCGGCAGTCATACCGGGATGGTACCGACGACGGGCTCAGCCGCCCGAGGCGAGGTCCATGGTCCAGTACGAGGTGCCGTCGGCGGCGTAGGCGACGGCGATGCCCACGTGGACGGCGGCTCCGTTGAGAACGTTGCGAGCGTGCCCCGGGCTGTTCATCCAGCCCCACACCACATCGGTGCCGGAGGGGTAGCCGGCCGCCGCGTTCTCGGCCCACCACCGGGTCGGGTAGCCGGCATCGCGCATGCGGATCTTGGGTGACGATCCATCGCTGCCCGTGTGGGTGAGGCTGGCCATCGCAGCCTGATCGGCGCTGTGGCGGGCCGCTGCGGCTGCCACCCGGTCGTCCCACACCAGGCTCGGCAGGCCGGCACCGGCCCGATAGACGTTGGCAAAGGAGAAGGCCTCGGCGAGTATCGGGTCGGCGGGGGCGGCGGGCGCCTCGATCAGGGTGTTGGCTTCCTCGACGACGGGGGTGTCACAGGCCCGTAGGCCGAGCAGTCCCGTGAAGCTGGCCAGGGTGACCGAGAGCATCCGGTACCGCCGGGGAGAACGCGTCGTGTTCATCAGATTCCTTCCACCGATGTCGTCATTTGGGTTCCGCTGATGTCACCCGGATGACGATCATGTCGCCTACATTGCGAATGTAACCTAACCGCAATGAACTTTCAATAAGTAGTCGGAAGAATCGTCGCCCTCTCGTTGGCGTCTCCGGGTCCGGCATCGGGCGGCCGTCGTCGTACGCTGCGACCGTGCGCGCCGTTCAGATCGTTGCCAGTCAGACCCCCGCCGAGATCCGCCAGGTGGAGGTGCC
>JANMJD010000477.1:0-14434 GCA_031371195.1 Actinomycetes bacterium
TTCGAGATCCGCGTGGCCGAACTTATGGATGGATATATGAGCGGCGCCGTTGTGAGTATAGGCGAGACATCGCTCTGGAAGGGAATGTCAAAATGCCGGAGTGTGCACTCATTCCTCGACATTACACCATCGAACGGCCCACCCCCGGCCTTACGTCTCCATGAACGTGCGGCGCGTCAACATGTGTTGACGCCTATCCAGGCGATGTCCGCACGCGCCAAGTTTCTGAAGGGAGGCTCGAATCCATGAGCAAGGCTGATCGAGCCAAGAAGCTACGCGCATTCGAGCGATGGGCCGGCACCGTCGATGCGGACAGTCTCGTCGTCGTGGACACGACGGCGCTCACGGCGCTGCTCGAGCTCTCAGAGCGGCGCACCGCCGTTGAGGCCCAGCTCATCGACGCCGTGCGACAGGCGCGATCAGATCACCACTCGTGGAGCGAGATCGGCGTGATGCTCGGCGTCTCCAAGCAAGCCGCGCAGCGCAAATACGGTCGCACAACTTCGGCTGCGTGAGGCTGGAGCCCAGTAGACCGGCTTCGACGACTCGAAGACCGATCCTGTCGCAAACGCAGCACCGATCTGAGAACGATCCAGCCAGCTGGACCTGGGTGGGGCGGGTGGGTATCGAACCCACGACCGAGGGATTATGAGTCCCCTGCTCTAACCACTGAGCTACCGCCCCGACAACATATGACCATATGTGCAAACGGGACCCCGAAGGGTCCCGTCGGCGTTGCTCCGAGAGCAGGGCTCGAACCTGCGACATGCTGATTAACAGTCAGCCGCTCTGCCAGCTGAGCTATCTCGGAAGGCGACACGATGATAGCGCGGCATGCCCACCGCTGGCACGCCGGTTCGAGATTCCTCGACTCGGCAGGGCCAGACATGCGGACCCGAACGGGTGGACCGGACCGGTCGCCCCAGCGATCTCGCCCAGCTATCTCGCCCGGCGATCTCGTCCCCGGACATGGACCTTGCGAAATCAGGTCACTGAAATTGCAATAAGGTGCGCCCACCTCTCGTCGGGCCGTCTACGAAGCGTGGCCCGACACGCGACCGGATCGGGGACCCGCGCGTACATGTCATCGTCACCACTCGGTTCGTCGTACAAGGGCTGGGCCCTTCTGTTCGCGGCCGCGAGTCTGGTCCTGGTCATCACCAACCTCCTGCTGCTCAATCAGCAGTACGGCACCATCGACCCGATGACCACCGGGTCGGTGGCGGATTGGGTCGGCGGCGTGGGAACCATCGCTGCGGTGGTCTGGGCGGTCCGCGTCGGACGGCGCGACGATCAGGTTCGCGCCAGCGAGAAGCTCGACGCCCACGACGTGGCTGCGGCCCGCATCCGCGCCGCGCTGCAGTGCTGCATCGAGGTCACCACGATCGTGTCGCATCACGACCTCGCCACCCCCGACGATCGAGCCGCCATCGATGCCTGGCACGACGAGATGTACGGACGAGGCTGGAAGTACAACAGCGGACTCTGGCACCGGGACGGAGCGACGGCGCGTGGCACCGATGAGTTGGTCGCCGAGCATCCGGCCAAGTTGGACGGGCCGTGGATCGTCGTCAGCCGAGTCGACAACCAGGGCAGCGAGCCGGTTGAAGTTGCTCTCGTCCGCACCCGTTTCGAGTCACCGCTCGCCATCGCACCGTGCGCCGGCGCAACCCACGTGCGCGTCTCCGTCGACGATCGTCGCTTCCACGATCGCGATTCGGCGGAAGCACAGGCACGCACCATGCGTCTGATCGCACTGTTACCCACGTCGACCGGCACGACCGTTGACATTCCGGTCGTCTATCGAGCAGCCGCAAGCAGCGGACATGAGACTGAGAGCCGCCCGTGAGCACGTGGACCGACGACGATTCCGCAGCGCTACGCCTCGTGCTGACCAATTCGAGCCCGCTCGGCCCACTCGACGCCGACGTCCTCGCCGGGCCGGCGGTGACCTCGGCTGTATACGACCCGGACAACCGGATCCATCGCGCCATCGATGCCGGTGCGCCGTTCGTCGTCGGGCGAAAGGGAGCCGGCAAGACCGCGTTCGTCAATGCACCGATCCTCGATCCGTCGATCGACGTCGTCCGTCTGCCGAAGGCCGACGTGTATCAGAGCGTGTTCGATCTCATCCGCCGACTGTCGGATCGGAACTCGACGGTCCTCGTCGAGCACAGTGAGAAGCTCTGGTCATCGCTGGTCTGGTCGGCGGTTCTGTGGAAGCTCGCCAAAACCTCGGAGCACCGCGAAACGGCTCAGACGATCGTCGACGACTTCGTGCTCGGGATCGGCGAGGATCGCATCGTCGTCGACGAGGAGGCGATGATCGCCAAGTTCGTCAAGCGCCTGTCGGTCCTCGTCGACGACAACCGCAGTATCGGCGGCCTGGGACACCTGTTGAACTCGATGAAGGCCAACGGGATCGAGCTTCCCGACGCCATCGACGCCGGGCGAGAGCTGCTGCGCGCCCGAGCCCGCCGAATCGTCGTCATCATGGACTCGCTCGAACGGTATCCGGCCGACCTGCCAGTGATGAGCTACGACTCCCCCGAGAAGACTGCCTTCGAGGGCCTGTTCCGATTCATCGGTCAACATGGAGGCAGAACAGAGCGAACATTCAGCCTGCGCTTCGCCTTTCCGGCCGAACTCTGGCATCTCTTGAAGGAGGCCAGCTCGAATCACGCCAAGGACTTCGATCGGCGTGTGGTCGCCCACTGGAGTGCGCGCGAGCTGATCACGATGGCCGGCAATCGGCTCGCAGCATTCATGTATATCAACGGCTACCGCCACGTCGAGCCGTTCGACTTCCAGCCCGGCCATTCCCATCTCGGCTACGACGACTCCCTGAAGGTCCTGCTGTCGGTACTTCCCGTCGAAACGCGCAATGGCCTCGGAGGTCCGGAGTCGACGATCGGGTACCTCCTACGTCACACCCAACTCCTTCCACGGCACCTGATCCTGCTGCTCAATGAGGTGCTCAGCAGCCACTTGGCCGACAGTGGCGACATGGTCGCCACCGCCACGATCGTCAACGGTGTCCGACATGCCGAGGAGCGGATCAAGAGCGACATCCTGTCGGCCTACGCCCGCGTGCATCCTGAGGCGGGGCACATCTGTGAGCGGATGATTCCAAATCTCCCGCTGGTGTTCACGAGCGGGGAGGCGCACCGGCAATACGTCCAGACCGGCGTCCGCAAGGCGACCCACGGCCTCGAATTCAGCGAGGCGCTGCGGTCGTTGGTCGAGGTCGGCGCCGTCGGTCGGGTGATCGACAACTCACAATCCCGATACGTCATCGGTGAGTTCGAGTACACCCGTCCGGGCCAACTGTCGCTGGGCGCCGATGAACGGCTGTGTCTACATCCGATATTCGCCGAAACGTACTCGTCGCCCCAGAGCTCGCGGCGAGCCGCCAAGGGCGCGGCGATCCGGCCGATCTACCCGTATGGAGCCGATCCCGAAACGACCAACGACTACCGCGACAACGAGATCATCTGACGACGACTCATTCGTCGTCGAGGAATTCCTTGAGCTTCTGGCTGCGTTGCGGGTGGCGCAGCTTGGCGAGGGTCTTCGCCTCGATCTGGCGGATTCGCTCGCGGGTCACACCGAACTCTCGACCGACCTCTTCGAGCGTCTTGGCCTGGCCGTCGATGAGCCCGTAGCGCATCTTGACCACCTCCTGCTCCCGCTCCGACAACTCCGACAGGGCTTCTTCGACGGCACGCACGAGCATGCGGCGGGTCGCCGCATCGGCTGGAGCCTCGGCCGTGGAATCGGCGATCACATCGGCCAGATTGGAGTCGTCCTCCTCACCGATCGGAGAATCGAGCGACAACGGATCCTGCGAGATGCGCAGGATCTCACGAACCCGTTCGATGTCGAGCCCGGACTGAACGGCAAGCTCATCGAGCGTCGGCTCGCGTTCGAGATCCTGATGCATTTGGCGCTGGATGCGCAGCACCCGGTTCATGCTCTCCACCATGTGGACCGGGATACGGATCGTGCGGGCCTGGTCGGCGATCGCCCGGGTGATCGCCTGACGGATCCACCACGTGGCGTAGGTCGAGAACTTGAAGCCCTTGGTGTAGTCGAACTTGTCGACGGCTCGCATCAGGCCGAGATTGCCTTCTTGGATGAGGTCGAGGAACTGCATCCCCCGTCCGGCATAGCGCTTGGCGATCGACACGACGAGCCGCAGGTTGGCCTGGATGAGATCGGATTTGGCCCGCTGACCAGCCTGCACCTGGCGTATCAGACGGCGGCGTTCGGACGTGTCACCGATCACGTCGGGGGCATCGACCATCTGGGCGGCGATGTTGCCCTGCTCGATGGCCTGCGCCAGCCGACGCTCGTCGTCACCGTTGAGCAGGCCGACACGACCGATCTCCTTCAGATACATCCGCACCGTGTCGGACGTCGAACCGCCTTCGTGGCGTTCGGCCATCCGTTCGGCGCGGCGGTGACGGCGACGGGCGACCACGCCGGCGGCGCTCTCGTCGTCCTCGGGGGAGACGGCCGGCCGCGGGGTGCCGGTGGTCGGGGTGATGTCTTCGAGGATCTCCTCGACCGTGTCGTCGATGGTGATTCCGCGATCGGAGAACGCCTGTCGAACCGTCATCAGCACATCGCCGGTGAGCTCGACATGGCGCAGAACATGGGTGATCGCTTCGGCATGAATGAGCCCGGCCGCGTCGCCCCGGGCGACGAGTCGCGTCCATTCGCCGGGCTCAACACCCGCGAATGGCGGCTCGATCATGGACTCAATGGTCAAGCGCTCTCCTCGTTGCGACGGTCAAGCCACTCTAGCAACGAGTCGGCCACACCTTCATCGAGAGCGGAGTCCGCCAGCTGATTCAGTCTCTGCGCCGCCTCCGCGTCATTCAAGATCTCGACGGGATCGGTGACGTGGGTCCGCAGCCTCAGCCGACGGCGCACCGCCGCGCCGATGAGGTTCTTGACTTCGGCAGCGGGATCGACATCGAGATCGACGACCGCGGCCCGTTCGATGATCTCCCGGGCCTCCGGATCGGCGGCATCGAGGGCGGCATCGATCGTTCCGTTGCCGGTGGCGATGGCCCGGAACGCCCGCAGATGGACCTCGTCGACGAACAGCCACTCGAACATCCAGTCGGCAACCTCGGTCCACCGCTGCAGGAGCAGGGCCAGCGCGGCGAACTCGGCGTTCTCGCCGAGGTTGCGACGCGTAGCCACCGGAGCGGCGCGAACCTCGCCGCGGCGTCGCTCGGCGATGGCGATCATGTCGTTGACCGGCAGCCCGGTCCGGGTCGCCACCTCGCCGGCGTAGATCTTGCGGACGTTGAGGTCGGGGTGCTCGTTGACCAGCTTCATCGCGTCGGTGGCCAGTCGCGACCGCTGCTCGGGGGTGAGTTGACCTCGCCGACTGGCCAGCACCCGATGGAGCCGGAAGCCGAGGAACGGCTCGGCCTTGTCGACCGCCTCCTTCAGCGCACCGGGGTCGCTGGAGGCCAGATCGCCGGGGTCCCGGCCGTTGGGAAAGTGGGCGACCGACACTTCGATCTGGTACTTCTGCTCCCACTCGTAGAACTTCTCGGCCGCCCCTTGACCGGCCGCGTCGGCATCGAACGCCAACACGACTCGGCTAGCGTAGCGCTTGATCGTGCGGACGTGCTCCTCGGTGAGGGCAGTGCCGCAGGTGGCCACCGCTCGGGGCACACCGGCGCGGTGGAAGCCGATCACATCGGTGTAGCCCTCGCAGATGATCACCTGGTTCGCCGCGACGATGTCGCCCTTGGCCCAGTTCATCCCGTAGAGCGTCTTGGATTTGGCGTAGATCGCCGTCTCGGGCGAGTTCTTGTACTTGGCCGGGTCGGTGGAGCCGGGCAGGATGCGCCCGCCCAGAGCGATCGGGTCACCCTCGGGACTGAAGATGGGGAACAGCACCCGGGCCCGGAAGGCATCCTGCAGGCGGTCACGGCGGTTGTTGAACGCCAACCCGGTGTCGCGCAGCACATCGGCGGGCAGCTTGAGGTCGCGGCACATCTGATCCCAATCGTCGGGCGCCCAGCCGATGCGGAACTGGCGGGCGACGTCGCCGGCGAGGCCGCGGCTTCGCAGGTAGTCACGGGCGACGCGGGCATCGGGTGCCTTGAGCAGACGCTCGTGGTACCAGTCCACCGCCTTGGCCATGGCGTCGATCAACTGCTTGCGCCGACCGCGCTCTCGCTCCTGGCCCCCGGTGGTGTAGCTGAGCTGGATGCCCGCTTTCGACGCCAATTGCTCGACGGCGGTGACGAAGTCGACGTGCTCGTGTTCCTGGATGAATGTGAAGATGTCGCCCGATTTGCCGCATCCGAAGCAGGTGAACCGCCCCATTTCTTCGCGGACGTTGAATGAGCCGGACTTCTCGGTGTGGAACGGGCAGAGACCGACCCAGTTGCGACCCACCCGACGCAGCGTCACGAACGGTTGGATGACATCGACGATGCTCAGCGAGGCCCGCACCCGCTCGATGTCATCATCGACGATCGCCATTTTAGTCTGTCTCCTCCTCGTCCGCTGGCGCTTCCTCGTCGATCGGCTGCCTCGCTGCGCCTGGCGGCGCGGTCGCTCGGCGGAGCACATCAAGTGGGATGCAGCAGGGAGGCTACCCGTGCCCTTCGACGACGGGAGGCGGCCGCAGGATCGAGAGGGCGACGGCGACACCCAGCACGACGACGATGACGACCAGCGAAATGGACGTCGGGATCTCGATCAGCTTGGTGACGTCGAAGATCATCTTGACCCCGACGAAGGCGAGGATGACCGCCAGACCCTGCTGGATGTAGGTGAACCGGTCGCGCAGGTCGGCGAACAGGAAGTACATCGCTCGCAGGCCGAGAATTGCGAAGGCATTCGAGGTGAGCACGATGAACTGCTCGCGGGCCACACCGAGTACCGCCGGCACGGAGTCGACGGCGAAAAGCACATCGGCCACGTCGACGAGCACCATGATGGCGAACAACGGCGTGGCCAGACGCCTCCCGTTCGCCTTCGTGAACAGCTTCTGTCCGTCGTAGTCGGCGGACGACGGGATGACCCGACGGATCAGCTTGAACAGCCGGTTGGCCTCGGGATCGAACTCCTCCTCCTCGTCATGGCGGAGGAGTTGATAGGCGCTGTACAGCAGAAACACGCCGAACAGGACCAGAATCCACTCGAAGCGGTTGACCAGAGCCACACCGGCGAACACGAAGATCGCCCGCAGCACGACTGCGCCGAAGATGCCCCAGAACAACAGGCGGTGTTGATACTGACGCGGCACTGCGAAATAGCTGAGGATCAACGCCCATACGAACACGTTGTCGACCGACAGCGACAGTTCGATCAAGTAGCCGGCGTAGTATTCACCGCCGGCCTTACCGCCGTAGGCACCTACTACCACGAGACCGAAGGCCAAGCCGACCGCCAACCAGCAGCACGTCTCGAGCAGTGCTCGACGGAACGTCGGGACGTGCGGCTTACGGTTGAGGATCAGGATGTCGAAGGCCAGCAGTGCGACGATTGCCAGAATCGCCGCACCCCAGGCAAACCCGGTGACATCGAGTTGGGAAAAGTGATCACGGCTCTCGCCGCCGGAGGCGACCACCGCCAGGGTGCCCCACATCGGCTCAGTCCCGCCCGAACAGACCGCCGACGACACCGCCGACGCTGCCACCAGGTGAGTTGCCGGTCCCGACGGCAGCTTGGATCCAACCGAGCAGCTCGGTCGGGTTACGGGTCTGGGTCATCACCTTGCCGGGACCCGTGAAATCGAAGACCAGCCCCTCGCCACTCTTGAACGTCTGGACGAGGCCGCCGGTCACCTTGCGCAGGCTCATCGTGATGGTGGACTCGTAGGCGACCATATGCCCGGTGTCGACCGTGATCGATTGGCCAGGTTCGAGGTTCCAGGTTTCCAACGCTCCGTAGCAGGCGAATATCACCGGACCGTGCCCTTCGGAACGGATGATGAATCCGCCCTCGGAACCGAACATGTTCTTGAACCCGCCCCACTGGGCGTCGATCTTGACGCCGATGTCGTTGGCGAGCCACGAACCTTTCTGGATGAACAACGCCGCGCCGGGCTGCAGGTCGTAGCTGAGGATGTCGCCGGGAAGCCGTGCGGCCACGTCGACGAACCCGCCGTGGCCCGGTGCGGTGTACGTCGTCTGGAAGAACGACTCCCCGCCCAACGCGGCCCGTTTCAGCGACTTCATGAAGCCGCCCTCCATCTTGGATGTGAGCGTCACCCCGGTCGACATGGCCATCATCGCGCCCGATTCCACCCGCACCTGCTCCCCCGCCCCCAAGGTCAACCGAGCCACCCCATACGCCGGCCCCTGTCGTGTCTGTACCTGCATCACGAACCTCCTACACCGATCACGAATTGACTGAAGGCCCGGAACCCGAGCAACACCCGAAGCCCCGATGCCCTGAACAATGACTGACCACCGACGATATCCACCCGAGTCCCGCCGTACGAGCCAGGCATCGATCTCCCGCCCGGAAGTCAGACACCATGTCGCGAACGAGGCGGGGAGCGTACCGGGGGCGATCAAGCAGACAGTTGCGCCGACGAAGGAGGTGCAGTCTGCTTGATGCCGCCGGTGGAAGCCCCCCGCCGGACCGCGACTACTTCGTGTCGGACTTCCGACCACCCTTGCGGGAGATCACCGCCTGAGCCGCGGCGAGACGAGCAATCGGGACTCGGAACGGCGAGCACGACACGTAGTCGAGCCCGGCGCCGTAGAACATGTCGATCGACTCGGGGTCGCCACCGTGCTCGCCACAGACTCCAAGCTTGATGCCCTTCTTGGCGGCCCGACCCCGCTGAGCGGCGATCTTGACCAGCTCGCCGACGCCCGACTGGTCGATCGTCTCGAACGGGTTGCGCTTGAGCAGGCCGGCTTCGAGATAGGCCGGCATCATCCGGCTCTCGACGTCGTCGCGGCTGAAGCCGAAGGTCATCTGGGTGTGGTCGTTGGTGCCGAACGAGAAGAAGTCGGCGAACTCCGAGATCTCATCGGCGCGCAGCGCGGCGCGCGGCGTCTCGATCATCGTGCCGATGGTGACATCGACGGCGAGACCCTTCTTCAGTCCCTTGGTCGCCTTGGCGATGGCATCCTCGACCCAGCCGCGGGCCAACTGGAGTTCCTCGCGGTTGACGGTGAGCGGGATCATCACTTCGACGATCGGGTTCTTACCCTGCATCCGCAGCTCGGTGGCAGCCTCCATCAAGGCCCGCACCTGCATGGCGTAGAGGCCCGGCTTGACAACGCCGAGCCGCACGCCACGGGTGCCCAACATCGGGTTGAACTCCGCCCAGCTCTCGGCGGCGGCGAGCAGCGCCTCCTCCTCGTCGGTGAGCCCCTCGGTCGCCTTCTTGATGTGCAGTTCGTCGACGCGCGGCAGGAACTCGTGCAACGGGGGGTCGAGCAGACGCACCGTGACGGGCAGCCCATCCATCGCCTCGAGAATCTCGATGAAGTCGACCTTCTGGACCTGGCGGAGTTCTTCGAGCGCGGCGGTCTCCTCGTCGGGGGTGTTGGCGAGGATCATCCGACGAACGACCGGCAGACGATCGGGCGCGAGGAACATGTGCTCGGTGCGGCACAGGCCGATGCCCTCGGCGCCGAACGTGCGGGCCTGCGTGGCGTCCTCGCCGGTGTCGGCGTTGGCGCGAACCTTCATCTTGCCCTTGCGGACCACGTCGGCCCATTCGAGCACGGTGAGGAACTCGGGCGGCGGCTCGGCGGCAGCAAGCTTCATCTCCCCGAGCATGATCTCGCCGGTCGAACCGTCGAGCGAGAGCATGTCGCCCTCGTTGATCAGCACGCCGCCGATCATCGCCGAGTTGCCATCGATCTTCACGCACTCGGCGCCGACGACGGCGGGGGTACCCCAGCCGCGGGCGACGACGGCAGCATGGCTGACCAGGCCACCGCGAGCGGTGAGGATGCCCTGGCTGACCATCATGCCGTGGACGTCTTCCGGGCTCGTCTCGTTGCGCACCAGGATGACCGGCTCACCGCGATCGTCGGCGTCGGCCGCGTCGTCGGCGGAGAAGTACACCTTGCCGACGGCCGCTCCCGGCGACGCGCCGAGACCCTTGCCGAGTACCTTGCCGGCACCGGCGAACTGCGGATGGAGCACCTGGTCGAGGTGTTCGGCTGCGAGACGCATCAGCGCCTCGTCCCTGGTGATCTTCCACTTGGCGGCACCCTTGCCGGTGCCCTTGGTCATGTCGACGGCCATCCGCAGGGCGGCCGCGCCGGTGCGCTTGCCCACCCGGGTCTGGAGCATCCACAGCTTGCCCTGCTCGATGGTGAATTCGGTGTCGCACATGTCGAGGTAGTGGCCCTCGAGCCGGGCGAAGACGGCCATCAACTCGGTGTGGATGGCCGGGAACTTGGCCTTCAACGCGTCGAGGTCCTCGGTGTTGCGGATGCCGGCGACCACGTCCTCGCCCTGGGCATTGACCAGGAAGTCGCCATACGGCTTGTTGTCGCCGGTCGCCGCGTTGCGGGTGAAGCCGACACCGGTGCCCGAGTTGTCGTCACGATTGCCGAAGACCATTGCCTGCACGTTGACGGCGGTACCGAGGTCGTGGCTGATCCGCTCACGTACCCGGTAGGCAATGGCGCGGGCGCCGTTCCACGACCGGAACACCGCCTCGACTGCGCCGCGGAGCTGCTTCATCGGATCCTGCGGGAAGGCCTTGCCGGTGGCGGCCTTGACGACATCCTTGTAGACACCGCACAGCGTCTTGAGCTCGTCGGCGGGGATCTCGGCGTCGTTGGTGATACCGAGGCGGGCCTTGGCCGCTTCGAAGGGGTGCTCGAACTTCGAACCGTCGACATCGAGGACGATTCGTCCGTACATCGAGATGAATCGGCGATAGCTGTCGTAGGCGAACCGGGCATTGCCGGTAACGGCTGCGAGGCCCTTGACCGACTTGTCGTTGAGACCCAGGTTGAGGACGGTGTCCATCATGCCGGGCATCGAGAACTTGGCGCCCGAGCGCACGCTGACCAGCAGCGGGTCGGCTGCATCGCCGAGCTTGCGGCCCATCTGGCCTTCGAGCTTGGCCACCTGGGCGACGATCTCGTCGTCGAGTCCGGCCGGCCAGCCCCCGTGCATGTATGCACGGCAGGCGTCGGTGGAGATCGTGAAGCCGGGGGGCACGGGGAGCTTGAGCACACTCGTCATCTCGGCGAGGTTGGCGCCCTTGCCACCGAGGAGATCTTTGTACTCCATCGGGGGACGGCGGTGCTTATGGTCGAAGGCATAGACAAGAGACACGGCCGACGATTCTAGCCCGCTACGACGACCGCCCGGCAGGACCCCCGACCAGACGTGTTCGGTACGCATGCACTACGTCGACGGACACGCTCACGCCTTCGTCGTCGGGCGTTCCGACTCGGGTCCAGCGCGGTGATGCCGTGGCGACACATTCGGCGCCGTCTTCGCTGCGTGACTGGGGACGAGCCCGCGGCGTATCATCAGCGAGGTGAACTTGGCCGAGCAGACAACGTCGCGTCGGCGAACTCGGCTTCGGATACTCGGGTTCCCGGTTCGGATCAAGCCCGGGTTCGTCGTGTTCTGCGCGTTGATCGTGGCCCTGTACCAGGGGACCCGCGGCCTGTGGTTCGCCGGCTCGCTCGCCGCACTGACCTTGGCCCACGAGCTGGGCCACGCATGGGCGGCTCGCTATCACGGAGCGGACGCCGAGATCGCCCTCGACTTCATGGCCGGATACACCTCGTACAGCCCGTCGCGCCCACTCACCAATCGTGAACGGGCGGTGATCGCCATCGCCGGCCCGCTCGCCGAGATCATCCCGGGCGTGATCGTCCTGTCGCTGATCGGAGCGAACCCGTTGTCGCTCGACAGCGTGACCGCCACCGATGCGCGCCTGGCAATCTGGTGGTCGGGTCCGGTGCTTGGGCTGATCAACCTCTTGCCGCTCATTCCGCTTGATGGCGGCTCGATCGCCGCGGCCGGCCTTGATCACCTCGCTCCTGGACGCGGACGGGAGTGGGCACTTCGGTGGAGCCTCGCGGCCAGCGTCGTGACCTCGGCGGTTCTGTTGGCCTTTCCCAGTACCCGGGCCCTCGTGGTGTTTTTTGCGTTTCTCATCGCCGGGCAGGTGCATCAGCTCCAACTGGGACGACGGCGGCAGAACCAACCGCTCCACGGACCGGTCACCCTCGTGCGGGCGCTTCTCGACGATCACCGGCCGCTCGAAGCAGCCCGAGAGGGGTCGCGCCGATTCGAGACCGTACGCGACCCGATGCTGGCCGTGCTCGTCGCCCGGGCGGCAGCTCGCCTTGGACAGCAGGATGTTGCCATGGCGTGGCTGCAGGCCGCCGGCCATGCCGCCGACGACCCGGCCCAGGTGCTCGCCGACCTCGACCTCGAACCCGATTTCGCCGAGCTTCGTGGCTGCCCCGCCGCCCGTACCCTGCGCTGGTCGCTCGGCGGCTGACTCCTCGTCGCATTGCCTGCGCCGCGCTACCTCGTTGGCGTGGCCGTGGCCGCGTCACTTGACCGTCGCCGCGCCGGCTTCATGCAGCTGCGTTCGGTCTGCGGCGCTCCGCGATGGATATTGAACATGCTCGTCATCGGAAACCACGACGCCCCCCGACCGACGCCATCCGCGTTCGATCCACGTCGCTCAACGACAGAAATCGAACACGCCAAACCAGAATCGCGACAAACCGGAATCACGCCGGGCCGGATCACGCCGGGCCGGATCACGGGCTGGTGGCGGCTACCAGCCGAGGCGGTCGGCGACTTCGGTGAGCAGCGAGGCGATCGGGACCCGCACCTGCTCGGTGGTGTCCCGGTCGCGGATCGTCACCGCCTCGTCCTCCAACGAGTCGAAGTCGACCGTTACGCACAACGGCGTGCCAACCTCGTCCTGGCGGCGGTAGCGCTTGCCGATCGACTGGGTGTCGTCGTAGTCGACCATGTAACGATCCGACAGCGAGGCGAAGATCTGGCGGGCCAAGGGCGTCAGTGTGTCCTTCTTCGACAACGGCAGCACGGCGACCTTGTACGGGGCGAGCCGCGGATGGAGCCGCAGGATGGTGCGGGACTCGCCGCCGATCTCGTCCTCGTCGTACGCGGCGAGCAGGAAGGCGGCCATCGTTCGGGTTGCTCCGGCTGCCGGTTCGATCACATACGGCACGTAGCGCTCGTTGTTCGCCTGGTCGAAGTAGTCGAGCTTCTGGCCCGAGTGCTTGGCGTGGGCGTTCAGATCGAAGTCGGTGCGCTGGGCGACACCTTCGAGTTCGCCCCAGCCCCAGGGGAATATGAATTCGATGTCGGACGTACCCGCCGAGTAGTGGCTGAGCTCGTCGGGATCATGCGGCCGCAACCGGAGCATGTCGGCGGGAATGCCCAGGTTGATGTACCAATTCAGCCGTTCGGTGCACCAATACTCGTACCACTTCGGGCCGTCGGCAGGTGGCACGAAGAACTCGCATTCCATCTGTTCGAACTCGCGGGTGCGGAAGATGAAGTTGCCCGGGGTGATCTCGTTGCGGAAGCTCTTGCCCACCTGGGCGATGCCGAACGGCGGCTTCTTGCGGCTGGTCTGGAGCACGTTGGTGAAATTGAGGAACATGCCCTGCGCCGTCTCGGGACGCAGGTAGACCTCGGCGCCGGCTCCCTCGATCGGGCCGGCGTGGGTCTTGAACATCAGGTTGAACGCCCGCGCCTCGGTGAGGGTGCCGTGCTTGCCGCACGTCGGGCACGTGTTCGGATCGACGAGATGGTCCTCGCGGAACCGCTCCTTGCAGTTGGTGCAGTCGACCAAAGGATCGGAGAACGTCGCCAGGTGGCCACTCGCTTCCCACACCGCCGGCGGCGAGAGGATCGACGCGTCGATCAACACGACGTCGTCGCGCTGTTGCACCATCGAGCGGACCCAGGCCTCCTTCACATTGCGCAGCATCAGCGAACCGATCGGGCCGTAGTCGTAGCTCGATCGGAATCCGCCGTAGATCTCGGCCGACGGATACACGAAGCCGCGGCGTTTCGCGAGGTTGACGATCTGGTCGAGTTCGGTCGCAGGCATAGCCGGGACAGGCTAGACACCCAGCCGCCCATCCGACTTGCCATTTCTCGGCCTTCGCCGCGTGACAGGCTGTATCCGATGACACATCGTGGGCACCTTCTCATCTTCAGTTGCATCGCGGTCGTGGCCGGCGTGGCCTGCGGAGGCAGCTCGACTCCCCCCGCCGTGACCGAGGCCGGCAACGCCACCCTGGTCGGCACCCTGCTGCCGGCCACGACGACCAGCGCCGTGGCGACCACAGCGGTGGCGGTGACGCCGGCGACATCGGCCACCACCGAGCCGGCGACCACCCCGCCCACCACGATCCCCGTCACCGAACCTCCGACGACGGAACCGACGACGACCACG
>JANMJD010000504.1:0-2580 GCA_031371195.1 Actinomycetes bacterium
CGTGGCGACAGGACCGCCTGCAGCTCGGACGCCAACGAAGGGTCCCGGGCCAGCAGGTAGCCGATCTCATCAACTTATGCCGACCTCGGCATAAGTTGATCTATGCCGAGTCGGGAACTATGCCGACCGTGACCGGGTGGCAGGGCCGGTGAGCTGGGGGTTCGCGGCCTGAACGTGCCCGCCTGGTCGGCATAGTTCCGGGCGGGGTGAAGCCTTCTGGTGTCGGTGCATGGTGCGCCGGGACTTGGAGGTCCAGTCATGCCAGTGGGTTCATCGCGGCGCAAGCCGGGTCGGATGGCGGTGCATATCGAGCCGTTTGGCGTGTGGCTCTCGGCGGCGGGTTACACGCCGGGCACATCACGCGGGCTGTTGAAGGTGATGGGTCACCTCGGGCGCTGGATGCAGGACAACGTCGCGGACGGCGAGCCGTTGTCGATGGCTCAACTCGGCGCGTTCGTTGACTGGTTGCGGTCGTGGTCCGCGTATCGGGTGTCGACGGTGAACGGCCGTGATCCGTTGGTCGCCTATCTGCTCGACACCGGGGTTGTGGAACGTCCGACGGACGTCGGACCGTTGGGTGAGGTCGACGAACTGATCGACGCGTTCCGGCGGTGGATGATCGACGAGCGCGGTCTCGCCGCTGCAACGGTGCTGCGCTATGAGAACACGGCTCGCCGGTTCCTGAACGAACGCCATGACGCGTGCGGGTCAGGGTTCATCTCCGAGTTGACCGCTCGGGACGTCGTCGGGTTTCTGGTCGTCGAGTGCGGACGGGTCTCGACCGGATCGGCGAAGGGCCGGGTCGCCGAGTTGCGGGCGTTGTTGCGTTACCTCTTTTTGCACGGGCTCACGCCACGAGCGTTGGCGGTCGCGATCCCACCAGTCGCCGGGTGGCATGGCACGACGATCCCGAGAACGATCACGGCGGCACGGATCGAGGAGCTGATCGCGAGCTGCGACACGTCAACACCGATGGGGCGACGTGATCGGGCGGTGCTGTTGTTGGTCGCTCGGCTCGGGTTGCGGTCGGTGGAGGTCGTCAACCTCCAACTTGGTGACATCGATTGGCGCGCCGGAGAGATTGTGGTGCGCGGCAAGGTCCGCCGCGAGGACCGGATGCCGTTGCCGTTCGAGGTCGGCGAAGCGATCACCAACTACCTGGTGTCCGGGCGCCCAGCGACCACGACCCGGTGCGTGTTCCTCACGACCAAAGCACCGATCGAGCCGCTCGCTGCGGCACGAGTGAGCGACATCTGCCGGGGAGCGTGCGAACGGGTCGGGATCGGTCGTGTTGGTGCTCATCGGTTGCGTCACACCCTCGCCAGTGAACTGTTGCGACACGGTTCCACGATCATCGAGGTCTCCCAGGTGTTACGCCACCGGGACCTGGCCACCACCGCCGTTTACGCGAAAGTCGATCTGGACACGCTGCGTCAGGTTGCGTTGCCGTGGCCCGGAGCACGGTCATGAGCGCGCTCGCCGACGACGCCGCCGAGTATTTGCGTCTTCGACGGTCGCTCGGCCACAACCTTGATGAGCATCACCGCCTACTCCCACGCTTCGTCGCGTATCTCGACTCGATCGGCACGACGACGGTCACCGTCGAAGCAGCGGTGGCGTGGTCGACCGACGGGATCGACCCGGCCTCAACGAACGGGCCCAGGCGGATGATGATCGTGCGCGGGTTCGCCCGCCACATGACCGGGCTCGACGAACGCACGGAGATCCCACCGTTCGGGCTGATCCCCACACGGCAACGGTGGAAGCCGCCGTTCCTGTTCAGCCCGGACGACATCGACACGCTCATGCGGGCCGCTGGCAGTCGACGCTGGGCGTTGCCATCGGCGACCTACACGACCCTGATCGGGCTGCTCACCGCGACCGGGATGCGTGTCGGTGAGGCGTTACGTCTCGATGCCGACGACATCAACCACGCCGATGACGTGATCATTGTCCGGGAATCGAAGTTCGGCAAGTCCCGACTCGTGCCCGTCCAGCACGACACGATCGTCTGCCTCGACGACTATCTCGCCGCACGTGACCGGTTGCTCCGCGTTGATCGCACAACGAGCCGGGTGTTCGTCTCGAGCCGCGGTGGCCCGCTGATTTACCCCGTCGTCCAACAAGTGTTCCGGCACATGTGCGATCGCAACGGCATCGGGGTCGGAGCTCGACGCCCACCACGGGTCCATGATCTTCGACATACGTTCGCGGTCAGGGTGCTCACCGGCTGGTATCGGAGCGGGGAGAACATCGAAGCGCGGCTGCCGGCATTGTCGACGTATCTCGGTCACCGCGACCCGCGATCCACCTACTGGTATCTGTCCGCAGCACCCGAGTTGCTTGCCTACGCCGCCGCGAAACTCGGCCATCTCACACCCGCACCGGCCCGGGAGGTCGAGCGATGACCACGATCGCGGCGACGATGCAGAGCTTCTTCACCGACCGCCTCGTCAAGCAACGCCGGGTCAGTCCACGCACGATCGCCGTCTATCGGGACACGATGCGCCTGCTCGTCATGTTCGCCCGTGAACGTCACGGCCGACCAGCACACCGCCTCGACTGGGCCGATCTCGACTC
>JANMJD010000407.1:0-5620 GCA_031371195.1 Actinomycetes bacterium
ACGAGTTGATCAGGGTGTCGCGGAACGGCACGTCGTCCCAGATCTTGTGGTACCACTTCAGCCCGCCCCACTCCTTCCAGATGCTGAAGCTGTTCCCGCCGTTGAACGAGTGGGCGATCACGAACATGATCGGGAGCAGTAGGAATCCAATGCACACGAAGGTCCACAGACCGAGCGCGATGCGAGGCAGGTCCCGCTTTCGAGTCACCGTTGCCACGCCCATCAGCCCACCATCCCCAACTCGACGCGGCGGTTTCGCCTGAGCCCGAACTGGACCAGCCCGACGACGACGGCCACAGCGGCGATCATCGCCAGGATCATCACGATCAGCAGCATCGCCGCAGCAGCACCCTTGGGCAGGTTCTGCCCGTCGATGGCGAACGAGTAGATGTTGCGGCCGATCATGTTGCCCTTGGCTCCGCCAAGCACGGTGGCGGTGACGAAATCGCCGGCGAGCGGGATGAACACCAGCAGCGATCCGGCGCTCAGCCCGGGCGCGGCAAGCGGCAGGGTGACCGAGAAGAACGTCTTGACCCGCCCGGCGCCCAGGTCTTTGCTGGCTTCCCGCAACCCCGGCTCGATGCGATCGAGTGAGACGAACAAGGGGAAGATCATCAGCGGCAGATAGTTGTAGACGACGGCCAACAGCACGGCGCCCTTGGAGTCGAGGAACTTGATCGGCGTGTCGCGCCAGCCGTGGCTGACCAGGAAGTGCGAGATCAGGCCGTTGGTGGCCAGCACGATACGCCAGGCGAGGGTGCGCACGAAGAAGCTCATCCAGAACGGGACGATGATCAGGATCAACAGCGCGGCGCGCAGTTTCGGTCCGGCCTTGATCGCCACGTAGTACGCCACGGGCAGGCCGATGACCACGCAGATGACCGTGCCGAATCCGGCGATCAGCATCGTGTTGCCGAACACCTTGCGGAACGTTGCCGTCCACACCTCGGAATAGTTGTGGAAGCTCAGTTTGTCGAGCCGCACCCGACCCTTGGCCCCCAGCGGCGGCTTGTAGCCGAAGCTGTAGACGACGACGAAGGCGACCGGGATGGCGTAGAAGAAGACGTACCAGAACATGCCCGGCAGCGCCATGGTGAACTTCGGCGCACCCCGACGCCGCCCGGGAGGCGGCGCCGGGGACACACTGCCGCTCATGCCCCGACCACCGGGGGCTGCGCCCCCTGCCCCATCACCGTTCGGCTCCCTGGCGGTCGCTCGACCGGGGGCACTCGCTGCCGCTCATGCCCCTGCGGCTGCCTTGACGTTGTTGTAGATCTCGACCTTGCGGTCCTGGGCGGAGTTGACGACACCCTCGTCCATCCGCTTCAGCTCCTCGGGGGTGAAGTAGATCATGTCGAGCCGGTCGAGCTTGGCGGCCTCGGCCATCGGCTGGGTACCGGCAACGGTCATGTTGTACCCGATGTAGCTCAGGTCGGTGAACGCCTGGTCGGGTTCGAGCATCCAGTTGATCCACGCATAGGCACCGTCAATGTTCTTGGCGTCGGACGGGATGGCGTAGTGATCCATCCAGATCTCGGTCATCGGTCCGCCGAGCACCCACTTCCACGGCTCCGGGTCACCGCCGGCGTCGGCGATGCGGACGTAGGCCTGGCGGGCGTCGCCGTTCCACGCCGCCGACAGGCCGTACGCTCCTTCGGCGATCTTCGTCGACGGATAGGAGTCGAACGCCTTGATGTTCGGGGCCAGGGCGACGAGCGCCTTCTCGGCGGCATCGAGATCTTCGGTCTTCTCGGTGTTCCACGAGATGCCGTTCGCCCAGAAGTATGGTCCGAGCACGTTGTCGCTGGTGTCGAGCCATGAGTTGTTGCCCTTGAACTCGTTGGCCGTCGCGTCGAGGAAGTCTTTCCAGTCCTTCAGCTCGCGGTTGATCTTCGAGGTGTCATAGATGAAGCCCGTCGAGCCCCAATCTCGCGGAACGGCCCACTCGTTCTTCGGGTCCCAGCTCTTGCCCAAGTACGTCGGGTCGATGTTGTCCCAGTTGGGGATCTTGGTCTTGTCAAGCTTGAGCAGCAGTTCTTTGGTGATCATCTGCGGCAGGTAGGGCCCGGTCGGCACGATGAGGTCGTAGCCGCTGTTGCCCTTGGTCGACTCGAGTTTGGCGATCAACTCTTCGTTCGAGGCGTAGAACTGGACGTTCATCGACACCCCGAGCGCATCGGGAGCGCCGTCGATCAGGTCGGGAGCGTGATAGTCGCCCCAGGTGTACAGCGACACCGTGCCCGACGCCTTGACCCCTGGGGCGGCTGTCCCGCCGTCGGTAGCCGCCGTCGCGGCCGCTTCCGTGGCGGCCGTCGTGCCGGCGTCGGTGGCCGAGGTGGCTCCGGCGACCGTGGTCGGTGCGGCGGCGGCCGGCTCGCTCGACTTGCTCGAACCGCAGGCGGCCAACAGCACGCCGAAGCCGGCGGCACCGGTACCCATCTGCAGCACGCTGCGCCGTGACAGCTGACGGGCGAGGCTGGCCGGAGCCAGAATGCGGGTGATTTCGTTCTCCATGGTGTACATCTCCCCTGGTGTTTGCGGGTTCACGTTCAGGCGTTGCCGCCCGAGGCGCGAAGTGGTTGATTCACGCCGCCGGGTTTCCGGTGGCGTCGGAGGCCGGGTCGGCAAGGACCAATCCGGCCTGTCGATCTGAGAACAGGTACGCCTCGGCCGGAGCCCAGGTGCACCACACCGGCTCGCCCGGGCGCACGCGCACCGCCGCATGCCGCGGCTGGCGGCTGAGCAGTTCGCGTTCGCCGTCGCGTACGACGAACTGGATGACGTCACCCAAATGGGAGACGCCGGCGACCACGCCCTGGATCACGTTGACATCGGACTCGGGCGGGGCCGGGATCAATTGCAGCGACTCGGGGCGGACCGCTACGAGCGCCGTCGACCCGACGCCGACGTCGTCGACCCGACGATCGGCGAACACCGGCCGACCGTTCACCAGCACCGATCCATCGATGTTGGCTGTGCCGGAGAAGAAGTTGTTCTGCCCGATGAACCCGGCCACGAAGGCCGAGGCGGGCTGGTCGTAGATCGTGTCGGGATCGGAGAGCTGTTCGATGTGGCCGTCGAGCATGACCGCGATGCGGTCGCTCATCGACAGCGCCTCCTCCTGATCGTGGGTCACGAAGATGAAGGTGATCCCGAGTTGGCTCTGGAGCAGCTTCAGTTCGATCTGCATCTCCTGGCGGAGCTTGCGATCGAGCGCGCCGAGTGGCTCGTCGAGCAGCAGCACGCTCGGCCGGTTGACCAGGGCCCGGGCCACCGCCACCCGCTGCTGCTGCCCACCCGACATCTGGCGGGGCCGGCGGTTGGCCAGGGCGGTCATCTTGACCATCTCGAGCGCTTCGCCGACGCGTTGGCGGATCTCGCCGCGCGGTGTGCTCTTCTGACGTAGACCGTAGGCAACGTTCTCGGCGACCGTCATGTGCGGGAACAGCGAATAGTGCTGGAACACCGTGTTGACGTCGCGTTTGTAGGGCGGGATTCCCTGCACGTAGTCGCCGCTGATCCGGATGAAACCTTCGTCGGGTTGCTCGAAGCCGGCCAGCATTCGCAGGGTCGTCGTCTTGCCGCAGCCACTCGGGCCGAGCAACGACAGAAACTCTCCGGGGCGCACCTCGAGGTTGATTCGATCGACCGCCGCCAGCGAACCGAAACGTTTCGTGACGTCTTGCAGTTCGACTGCGCCCCGATCACTGGTCACTAGCTGCCCCCTCGACGACCTGCTCGATAACTGCTCGACATCGACCTACGATCGAACGGGTCGACCCGAGGCCTCGGTCGGAGCGTAGTCCGAGCGAATCATCCCGACCGCGATCGGCGACTGAAAACGTGTTTCTGTTCGATGAACACCTCATCAGATCGTTGCCAACCGACACTCCCACGACGAGAAGCGCAGTCACCTCACAACTCCGCCACGATGTGTGGGGCAAGTTCACCGATCGAACCCAGCACCACCACGTCGGCGAGGTGATCCAGCTTGGTCGGTTCGCCGTTGAGGATGACGATCAGGGCACCGGCGGCACGCGCCCGGCGGACGGTGTTGGCCACCGGATACACCTGCAGGCTGGTGCCGATGGCGATGAACACATCGCAGTCGTCGCTGACACGCATCGCCCGGTCGATCACCTCGGGAATCAACGGCTGGCCGAACGAGACCGTGTCACTCTTGATGATCCCACCGCACACCAGACACGGCGGATCGTCCTGCCCATCGCGCACGCGCTCCAGGGTCTCGACCATCGGCCGGCGATCGCCGCATGACCAACACCGCGTCCAGCGCATCGTGCCGTGCACCTCGATCACCTTCGCCGGGTCGTTGCCGGCCCGCTGGTGGAGCTCATCCACATTCTGGGTGATCAGTGCGCTCAGCCGGCCCTGGCGTTCGAGGTCGAACAGCGCCCGATGACCGGCGTTCGGCTGGGCGTCCCACGCCGGCGAGGTGAGCCGCACCTGCCAGGCGTTGCGTCGAACCTCGGCATCGGCCAGGTAGTGCTGCAACGTCGCCATCTTCTCGGCGTCAGGGTTCTTGGTCCACACGCCATTGGGCCCACGGAAATCCGGAATGCCGGAGTCCGTCGAGATCCCCGCCCCGGTCAACACCACGATGCGCCGCCCATCGGCGACCACTCGGCGGGCCTCGTCGACCGCGGTGTTGGTGGCCTTCGCGACCTTCGCGGAGGGCTGGTCGTCGTGCTGGCGCGTCGTCACGCCACACAGCTTGGCCGCGACACCCGGTCCAGCGTCGTACGCGATGACGACGGACGGTCATGGTCGTACCGCCCGGCCGGCGTCGGCCTACCAGATGTCGCCGACCGTGAAGCCCTGCGGGAACGGGTCGGTGGGGTCGACGACGTAGGTGGCGTGGCCGGTGATCCATCCCTGGCCGCTGAGCGTTGGGACGACAGCCGAGTACTGCTGCACGCTGGTTGTCGAGAGCAGCCGGCCGGTGAAAACGGTGCCGAGCACGCTCTCGTGGCGGAAGTCCTCATCGAGCCCGAGTTGCCCCTTGGCGTGGAGCACCGCCATCCGGGCGCAGGTGCCGGTACCGCACGGCGAGCGGTCGAGCACGCCCGTCCATGTCGATGGCCGGTTCCAATCGAACTCGCCGGTCGACACCGTGACCGCGTTGCGCATCGAGTTTGCCGGGTCGTGCGCCGGCCCGGTCAACTGGCCGATCGTCACGCCCGAGAACCCCGGCTGGTCGGGGTGGACGCATGGGAGTTGGTCGCGCGCCGCGGCCTTGATCATCGAAGTGATCCGCACGATGTCGGCTCCCTCGTCGGGGGTGAGCCGCAGCCCGAACTGTGACGCCTCGGCGATCGCGTAGAACATCCCGCCGTAGGCGACATCGACGGTCACCGAACCCAGCTGCGGTACGTCGATCACCGCGTCGAGGTGCACGGCGAAGGCCGCAACGTTGCGGAAGGTGATGCGGTGCACCTTGCCTCCGGCGCAGTCGGCGGTCACCGCGATCAGCCCGGCCGGGGCTTCCAGCAGCATCTCGGTGACCGGTTCGACCATCGGCACCATCCCCGTCTCGAGCAGCACGGTGGCGACGCAGATGGTGTTCGAACCCGACATCCCGGGATACTCGACGTGTTCCATG
>JANMJD010000445.1:0-5184 GCA_031371195.1 Actinomycetes bacterium
GCCTCCGGCCGCCATCATCTGCTGGAAGGCCGGCGTCACGTCGGCCCATTCGTCGAGCAGCGATATGACCGTTCGGCCGGCGCGTCGGGCGATGTCGGCATCGACCCACGACTGGGCATCCGCACCGGGCACGTCGCCGGCCAATAACGAGGCCGGAATGCCGGCCAGGTGGGCGCACGCGTCGGCGACCGTCCATTCCGGACAGGTCGGGATGACGACCGCGGTATCGTCGTCGGTCAGGAGCTCGGTGATCCGCTGGCGACAGCGGTCGTACTCGAATGCGCACTCGTCCCAATCGATGGCCATCGTCGGACAGTACTCATTGGTGGCGTCGCGATCGCCGGTCCGGCTGGCACGCGTCGGCTGGTGCGCTCACCGGGACGTAGACACCTCGACCGAACACGGCGACTGCCTCGTCGATGGTCAGCGACGCGAACGCCGCTGGGTTGGCGCCACCGGCACCACCAGCACCGATCCGGCGCCGGTCGTGTCGATCGTCGCCCCAGGTGCGGAAGTTGTTGGCCGCGTCGACCACGCCACCGGAACCACCGCCGGTGAACCAGTCTGGCCGCGGCTGCAGCGGCGGACCTGCCAGCGACCCGGTACCTCCGGCGCCGGTGTCGTTGCTCCGCCGAGAACACGACAATCGCTGGAGCGCACATCGTCTACGAGCCACTCGGTCTGCTGGCGCTGCCGTCATCGCGGTGACTCGATTCCGCCGATGAACGCTGCAAAGACGGCTACTGTGTCGCCAGATCGACGATCATCTGAACGCCGACGACGGACGGAACCGAGGTGGACGCAATGATCCACAGGAGTGCTTCTCGCGTGGGTTGGCCCCTTTTGGCGCTCGCCGTGCTGGTCTTCTCTGCGTGCGGAAGCGATTCGGCCAAGACAGCGGCCACGCGCGCGTCAACGGCCGCTCCAGCGCCGGCCTCGAACAGTTCTCCCACGACGGAGCCACTCACGCAGGCCCCTGCGTCAACCGTCTTAACAACATCGGTCGCAGACACGGAGTCGAGTGCCGTTGTCACATCAGCCCCGGCGACCGTCGCGCCTCCGACGTCCACTGCGTCGTCGGCGGCCACCGCTGCGCCCGTCTCCACCGCGCGCGCTGACGGCGGCGACCCGTGCCGCTTGTTGACTGCTGGCGAAGCCGAAGCGTTGCTCGGTGCACCCGTGGGCCCACCCACACCACTTTCGATCGACGCCGGGGCGACCGGCGTGGTCATCGACTGCAGCTACTCGACATTGGACCAGTCGAGTGGGCCGACAACTGTTCACGTCGGCATCCTCGCCTCCGAGATCCCTCGTGATGCGTGGGAACAGGCGGAACGCGCCGATGGCGGCGTCGAGGTCAGCGGCGTCGGAGAACTGGCATTCTTCGACAGCTACAACGAAGAGATGAACGCGTTCGACCACGGACGGTGGATCCAGGCGCAGATGATCAACACCGACGAGTCCACGCTCGAGACCGACCTGAGCCAGGTCGTGAACACCGCGATCGGACGCATTTGAGCGCTCGGCTGCTCACGCAGGCCAGCCGGCGGCCGGCAGCCTGCCTATTGGTCCGCCGGACCACCACAAATGAGGGAAACGCCCGATTCGTCGGTAATCGCCATTGGGCTACGTTTAACCGGTGACGTACGGCCTCGGAATCGACCTCGGGACGACGTTCTCGGCGGCTGCGATTTCCGATGCCAATGGAGTGCGCATCTTTCCGCTCGGGGGTCGTTCGGCGACCATCCCCTCCGTCGTCGCGGTGCGCGAACACGGCGAGGTGTTGGTCGGCGAGGCCGCTGAACGGCGGGCGCTGACCGAGCCGGCCCGAACTGCACGAGAGTTCAAGCGGCGCCTCGGCGATCCCACACCGATCTTCCTCGGCGGGGTCCCGTATGGAGCGGAGTCGCTGACGGCGCACCTCCTGCGCGCCATCGTCGAGTCGGTCGTCGAGCGCGAGGCCGGTGCACCCGCGCGAATCGCCCTCACGCGTCCAGCGTCGTATCGGATTCGAGATGCTCATCGCTCCGCGTGTCACAGAAACGATCGAGGCCTCGCAGCGCGCTGTCAGGTCGGCCGGCATGACGATGGACGATGTGGCCGGGATCCTGCTGGTCGGCGGCACGTCGAACATTCCGTTGATCCGCCAACGCGTCCGCGAGGCGACGGAACGGCCGGTCGCGCTCGACGCGGATCCGAAGCACAGCGTGTCATTGGGGGCTGCCCGACTCGTCGCACCACTCGCTGCGCCCGCACCCGGCTTGCCGCCGCCGCGAATCGCTGTCGCGCCGCCGCCAACCACGCCGCCGACCATGGCGACGCCCACGGCAACGTCCACGGCAACTTCCGGAGATTCGCCCCGCTCGGCGCACGCATCTACGAATCCATTCTTCAACAAACCCACTGAGGCCAGGAGACAACCCGATGCCACGATTCACCGAAAGCTACGACCCCGCCTTCGAATCCCGCGCGAACGCGACCGCGGAATCAGCGAACAATGAACCGGCAACTCCGCCCGTCGCATACGCTCCGCCTCCGGACAATGACGACGGCGGCGGCCTCGGCGACGACCTGCTCAACGCCGCCGGTGCCGCGGCGACAGCCGCCGTCGCTGTCAGTCCGGTCGTGGCTGCGGGCGAAGCGGCGGTCGAGGGCGGCCAAGCCGTCATTGACGGTGGCACGGCGCTGGTCGACGGAACCAAAGCCGTCGCTGACGCCGTCGGTGACGCCCTCGACGACTTCTTCGGAGGCGGTGGCCCACCGGCACCACCTCCGGTTCCCCTGGACCCGGCACTCGCCGACCTCAAAGTGGCTGCGACCGTCGGCCCAGTAGAGACCGACGAACACCACCACCTCGTCGAGAACGCAACCTCAACTATGCCGGCAGGGGCGGTCGCCGCGCTGACGGTCGATCACGTCGGTTTCGTCGAGGATGCGCCGGTGGAGGTCGCACGCGGTGCCGACATCGGGGCACCGGACGCCGCGTTCGAATCAGTGGCCACGGCAGATCCGAACGTCGCCATTGGCGCATCCACAGGCGCTCGCGCCGGCCCCTCCGAGTCGGTGCACGCCGCCGGCGGCGACGTCGTGTTCGGCGCGAGCCTCGGACCCGTCACGTCTGCTCCGGACGGAGCCTTCGAGTCGGTTGGCACGGCGTCGCCCGATGTCATGTTCAGTGCTGACGAAGCGACGGTCATAACGCCCGAGCCACCAGAACCGGCGACGCATCCAATCGCGCCGGGTGAGGACGTGGAGCTGAATCCTCAGCCCATCCCTCCCGGCGACGCCCTGCTCGGAGCCGGGACGGAGGCCGGGATCATCATCGTCGGGGGCTTCGATTCCGATGTGCCCGACGCCGACTCGGCGTTCACCGTTCCCCCCACCGACGAATCCTTTGCCACATCTGGCGGGGGCGACGGGGCGACGGGGGCGACGGGGATGACAGCTCGATCAGCCCATCGTCGGCGGGGATGAGGCAAGTGCGGGTGACGACTTCACCGGGCATGAGTCCCTGAATGACATCGGGGCGGCGCCAAGCGACGACGGCGGAGCGTTCAGCAGCGCAGCTGCGATAGAGGCTCCCCCGATCGATGTTGGCATCACGGAGGATGATTTTGACAGCTAGTGCTCTGACCACGGGGGTTGGTGGGTCGCGTCCACCACTGTGGTGGCTGGGTCTGTTTTCATTGGTGGATGGCTGTGCGTGTGCGTGTGCGTCGGTTGAACGACGCGGAAGGCAAGGCCCTGCAGCGGATCGTGAGACGCGGCGGGGAGAGCGATCGATCGGTCGTGAAGTGGCGGCGGGCGATGGTCGTGCTCGCGTCGGCTGGCGGCGATGATGTCGCTGCGATCGCTCGGCTGGTGCAGACCTCACCGGATCGGGTGCGGGAGATGATTCACCGGTTCAACGACTTGGGGATGCGATCGCTGGACCCTCAGTGGGCGGGTGGCCGACCCCGCCAAATCACGACGACTGACCGTGTGTTGATCGTCGAGACGGCCAAGCAGCGCCCGACCTCGTTGGGGCAACCGTTCAGTCACTGGTCGGTGCGCAAGCTCGCCGACTACCTCAGATCGAAGAAGGGCCCCAAGGTCACCATCGGACGCGAGCGGTTGCGACAGATCCTGATCGCTGAGGGGATCACGTTCCAGCGGACCAGGATCTGGAAGGAGTCCTCGGATCCGTTGAAGGAATTGAAGTTGGCTCGGATCGAGTGGCTCCTCGAACATGCCCGTGGCCGGACGTTCGCTTTCGACGAGTTCGGTCCGTTGACGATCAAACCGGTCGGCGGCACCGCCTGGGCACCCAAGAATCATCCGGAGCGGCTGCGCGCGAACTATCACAAGCCTCACGGCTCGAGACAGTTCGTTCTTCGCCTGGTACTCGATTGGTGCGGACCGCCTCGCCGGCAACATCGAGCCCGCGAAAGGTTCGGCCGCGACGCTGCGCGCGCTGCAGGCGATCCGGGCCTCCGTCGATGACGGCCAACCGATCTACGTGATCTTGGACAACTTGAACCACCACAAGAACCGTGGCGTGCGCGAGTGGTGCGCAGCCAACGGCGTCGAGCTCGCGTTCACCCCAACGTACGGGTCATGGGCGAACCCGATCGAGGCACACTTCGGGCCGCTGCGCCAGTTCGTCATCGCCAACAGCGACTACACCGATTACCCCGCCCTCGGCCGCGGATCCGCAAATACCTGCGCTGGCGCAACAGCCACACCCGTGACCCCGCCGTGCTCGAAGCCGAACGCCGCCACCGAACCAAAATCCGAGGCGAAGCCCAACGACGATGGGGCCACCTGAAACCCGCCGCCGCATAACGCGCGAACGTTCGTGGTCAGAGCACTAGATGATTGGTTCCAAGGGGTGTCAGTGGTCGTAGGCGAGGAGTGATCGGGCGGGTCCTGGTCGGTCGGTGGTTTCGTTGTGCCAGGTCGCGGCGGTGAGGGCGAGGAGGCGTTGGAGCACGCGTGCGCAGACGCCTGCTGGTTTGCGGCCGCCGTGGCGTTCTGGGAACAGAAGTACCGTCAGGCGTCATAACCACCCGTCCGCCCGACGGGGTGATGCCCAAGGCGCGCACTAGCGACAAGTCTGAACGCGCTGCCGAGTAGTCGAGAACGAGCGCGGATCCGGCATCGCCCGATGCCGCCGGAGCACATTGACGCTCGTCCGACAGTGTT
>JANMJD010000447.1:0-2273 GCA_031371195.1 Actinomycetes bacterium
GGTGCTGGTCATCGACCTCGATCCCCAGGCCTCGAGCACCTGGATACTGGGCTGCGACCCGGCCAAGGTCGAACTTTCGACGGCCGAGGTGATCAGCAAGGGGGCGGTCGGCAAGTCGATCGTTCCGAGCGCATGGGGCGACGGCGTGGACGTCATCCCCGGAAGCTCACGGCTACTGACGAAGGAGAACGGCACCGGCAAGGACGCGGCATTGCGGCTCCGCACGGCGTTGGCCGGCGTGGAGTTCTACGACGCCATCCTCATCGACTGCCCTCCATCGCTGAGCAACCTGACGACCAACGGCCTGGCCGCCGCCGACCACGCGCTGATCGTCGTCGAGCCCTCCGCGCTGAGTCTGCGGGGCATCTCGGCGGTCGCCGACACGGTCGACGACGTGTGGGACACCCACAACCCGAACCTGTCGTTGGCCGGCGTCATCGTCAACAAGGTGCCGGGAGTATCCAACGAGGCCGACCGCCGCTACGACGAGTTGGTCCGGATCGTCGGCAAGCGGGCGATCTGGCAGCCCGTGGTACCCCAGCGGGTCGCGGTCAACGAAGCGCTCGGCGCCCGACGACCGATCCACGACCTCGGCAATCGGGCCGCCGATGTCATCGAAGCGTTCGACAAGCACTGGGCCAAACTCCGCCGGATCACTCGCGCCTGACACCAACCGGCCGACCCGCCACGCCCGACCCGCCACGTCCGACCTACCGGCAACACCTCGCCGGCAACACTTCGCCGGCAACACCTCGCCGGCAACGCTTCACCGGTGACAGGTCAGGCAGGATCGAGCTCGATCAGCCGCAGTCCACCCGTGCGATCGAATGCCAAGGCGGCATCGCCCCGCACGATGCGGCCGATGTCATCGCCGATCAACTCCGCCCGCCAGGCCTGGCCGAGACGGGCGGCCGGATCGGACCGCAGGAAGGCCAGCAGATCGGCGCGGGTGGCGAGCAATGCCGTATCGACGGCCTGCCGGCGGGCGACCTCGCTGATCCAGGCCGATACCAGGGTCACCGCCGGACGCAGGCCCCGCTCGAGATCCTCGACCTCGCTCTGAGGGAACTCGGCGGGCTGATCGAGACCGAGCTTGACGGCCGCGAGCAACTCGGTGGACGCGTTGCCCCGGGTATGGCGCTCGTCGACCCCGCGAGCGCTTGCCAGTTCAGCCGAGGTGCGTGGCATCTTCTGGGAGATGCCGAGAATGGCCAGGTCGGACAGCACATGGCGAGGAGGAATATCGAGATCCATCGCCCGCCGCTCACGCCAGGCACAGATCGCCCGGGCGACGCCACGACTCTTCGCCTTCAGCGTACGCGCATCCTTGATCCGCATCCAGGCGTCGTCGGGGTGGCCCGCACCCTGCGGACGGGTGCGTAGTTCCTCACAGGCATCGGCGGCCCATCCGACCCGCCCGCGCCGCTCGAGTTGGCCCGTGATCCGATCGTGCAATTCGAGCAGATGAAGGACATCGGAGATGGCGTACTGACGCTGGTCGTCCGTCAGCGGTCGGCGGAGCCAATCGGTGAGGCGATCACCCTTGGGCAGGGAGATCTTCAGCTCGCCCTGCACGAGGTTGGCCAACGACGGCGTCGAATGACCCAGAAAGCCGGCGGCCAACTGGGTATCGAACATGCGGGCGGGCACGGCGCCGCAGGCATGGGTCATCACGTCGAGGTCCTGCTGGGCGGCGTGCAGCACCGCCAGACCGGGACCTTCGAGCAACGGGTTGAGGCCCCGGATGTCACAGGCCAGCGGATCGACGATCGCCGCGCCGCCCTCCCATGCCAACTGCACGAGGGCCAGGCGGGGAAAGTACGTGCGTTCCCGATGAAACTCGGTGTCGAGGGCGTATCTCGGCTCGTGAAGGAGCCGTTCGACCAGTTCGGCGAGGGCGTCGTCGTTGTCGATCCACTCGTGGGTCACGCCGGGTCGGTACCCGTGACGACCTCGAACCCGGCTCGGATCCAACCACCGGTTCCGCCGGCGACGTTGACGGCCTGTACCCCGCGATCGGCGAGGAACTCGCACGCTCGCATGCTCCGTCCACCCGACTTGCAGATCACCAGCACCTGACCCTCGGTCGGGAACTCCGCAACCCGATCCGGAAGCTCGCTCAGCGGGATGAGGATCGCGCCCGGTGCGTGGCCTTCGGCGTACTCGTCGAGCTCACGCACGTCGAAAAGGACGGCACCCTCGCCCAGCCGGTCGGCCAGCTCTTCCACAGTGATCTCCACGATCGTCATAGGTGCAACGCTACGCGAGCCGGT
>JANMJD010000469.1:0-14797 GCA_031371195.1 Actinomycetes bacterium
CCGCTCCGGTCACGATGTTGATCTTCAAACGGCCGCCGGAGATTCGCTGATAGGTCGACGCCATTTGGGCGGCCAACGTCGGCGACAGCAGGGTCGGCCGGAAGGCGACGAGGAACTTCAGCCGCGTCGTGTGGGCGAGCAGCGCGGCGGTGATCAGCCAGGCGTCTTCACAACCGGTGCCGCACGGCGTGAGCACCGCGCCGAACCCCAGCTCATCACATGCCATGGCGATCTGGGCGAGGTAGCCCAGATCCGGCCGGCGGCGATGCGGCGACGGGCCCGACGGGAGGACCTCACGCGAGTCGCCACCGGTCGGCAGGAACCAGTGGATGTCGAGCATTGGCGACACCCTATTCGGCCGACCCGTCCCGCCATCGGGCGTGTGCTCAGCCACGCGCTCGTCCGGCGGACCGACGACCAGGCAAGATCACGAGGGCAAGATCACGAGGGCAAGAACACCGGGCAAGAACACCGGGCAAGAACATTGGGCACGAACACCGGGCGCACCCGCCCCAGCGCCAGCCAGGAGAGTACGAGATGGCCAGTCCCCGTATGTCGACCGACGAGGTGTGGGCATTCGTCACCGACGCCCACACCGGGATCATGACCACACTGAGAGGCGACGGTGTACCGATCGCCCTTCCCGTGTGGTTCGCCTGCCTCGACCGGCGGGTGTACGTCCGCACCCGCGGCAAGAAGTTGTTGCGGATCACCAACGATTCCCGTTCGTCGTTCCTCGTCGAGGCCGGCGAGCGCTGGGCCGACCTGCAGGCCGTCCATCTGACGGGAGTCGCCGAGATCGTCGACCTCGATGCCGAACTGAGCCGTCGATTCCGCGATGAGATCGACCGAAAGTACACGCCGTTTCGCACCGAGGCGGCCGACATGCCCAGGGCAACGGCCGAGCACTATGCCGTGTCGATGAACGGTGTCGTGAGGTTCACCCCCGACGATCGCGTACTCAACTGGGACAATCGCAAGCTCGGCTCGGACCGCGCCTAGGGTCGCGACCGCGGTCGGAGGCACTACCCGGCCTATCGCACCACCGGTGCCATACGAGAACGAGGGGATGACCATGGCTGGAAGGCTCGAGGGGAAGGTTGCGCTGATCACGGGCGCGGCGCGTGGACAGGGACGCAGCCATGCGATCCGCCTCGCCGAAGAAGGGGCCGACATCATCGCTGTCGACATCTGCGACGAGATCGCCACCGTCAACTATCCTCAGGGCACGGACGAGGACCTCGCCGAAACGGTGGCCGCCGTCGAGGCGCTCGACCGGCGGATCGTCGCCCGCAAGGCCGACGTGCGCTCCCGCGACCAACTCGCCGTCGCGCTCGACCAGGGACTCGCCGAGCTCGGCCATCTCGACATCGTCTGTTGCAATGCCGGCATCGTCGCCATGAAGGCGCCGACCATCCAGTCGTACATCGACGTGCTCGACATCGACCTCGTGGGCGTACTCAACACCATCAACCTGGCTATTCCGCACCTCGGTGCCGGAGCGGCGATCGTCATCACCGGCTCCACCGCCGGGCTGATGGAGGGTGCGGTCAACAACCCGGCGATGGGTCCGGGCGGCGCGGCCTACGCGTTCGCCAAGCGATTCCTTGCCGACTACACCGAGAACCTTGCCGCCCAACTGGCGCCACACATGATCCGGGTCAACTGCATCCACCCGACCAACTGCAACACCAACCTGATCCACAACGACGACATCTATCGGGCATTCCGACCCGACATCACCGGCCGGGTCCCAACCTGGGAAGAGGTGGAGCCGGCGTTCGTGTACTTCCAGGGCATGCCGATCCCGTTCGTCGACCCGCGCGACATCAGCAACGCCGTGCTGTTCCTCTCGTGCGACGAGGGCCGCTACGTGACCGGGGTGAACCTACGCGTCGACGCCGGCTCGCTGCTCAAGTTCCCCAACGGCCCGGCCTGAATCCGTCGGCCCCACGTCGCCGGTTCACCGACCCCGCGCCGAATGAGATGACCCACCCGTACCACGACGTCGCCATCGTCGGTATCCACAACACGCGCCAGGCCCGGCGCCTGCCGGGCGCGACGATGCACTCGTTGCTGATGGAGTCCGTCGTCGGCGCCTGTGCCGACGCCGGCATCGACCTCGCCGCGATCGATGGGCTGGTCGGCCAGGGACCGGCGGAGCTCACCTACGACCTCGGTCTCGGGCCCATCACCCGCTCGTTCTCCAATCTGGGCATCCCGGCGATCCGTGACGCCGCTCACCTGATCACCACCGGCGAGGCGACGACGGTGGTGGTCGCGGCCGCCGGCGCCGGGATGCTCGTCGACGACGGGGCCACCGCACCGTGGACCCGCCCCGCCAATGAACTGGTGGTCGCCTACGGTCTGTTCACGGCGGCCGAGTTCGCCCTGATGGCCCGCCGGCACATGATCACCTACGGCACCACCCCCGAGCAGTTGGCCACGGTGGCGGCGACCGTACGCAACAACGGCCACGTCCATCCCGGGGCGGTGTACTCCGGGCGCGGACCGTTCACCGCCGCCGACATCCTGGCCTCGCCGATGATCGCCGATCCGTTCCACCTGCTCGACTGCTCGATGACCTGCGAGGGCGGCACGGCGATGGTGCTCACCCGGGCCGATCGCGCCGCCGACCTGCGACAACGACCGGTGTATGTGCTCGGCTCGGCGTCCGACAGCTTCGGTCCGGCGTATAGCCAGGCACCGGCGTGGGATCTCACGGGAGCGACCAGCGGGGACGACTGCCCGGCGGGATACGTCGGACGACGAGCGGCTCGAACCGTCTGGCGGCAGTCGGGGCTCGCGCCCGACGATGTCGACGTCTGCGAGTTCTACGACCCGTTCTCGTTCGAGATCATCCGCCAACTCGAGGCCTACGAATTCTGCCACGACGGCGAGGGAGGCGAACTGGTGATGAGCGGGACCATCGGCCCGGGCGGCCGCTGGCCGGTGACCACCGATGGAGGGACGATGTCGTTCAGCCACGCCGGCATCAGCACCCAACAGATCCAGCGGGTCGCCCGCGGTGTGGAGCAATTGCGGGGTACATGCGCGTCGATGCAGGTCGGCGGGGCGGAGGTCGCCCTGTGCTCCAATGGTGGCTCCGGGGCGCTGTTCACCGATCTGATGCTCCTGGGAATCGAGCGGCCGTGACGATGCTCGAACCGCGCGTGACCGGTATCCCCATCCCGCGACCGACACCCGAGTCCCTGCCGTACTGGGAGGGCACCCGCATCGGCGAACTCCGCTATCAGCGATGCGACTCGTGCGGCAGGGCGAACTTCGGGCCGGGGCTGGCCTGCCGCCATTGCCGTACGCACGAGTTGACGTGGGTGGTCGGTTCCGGGCTGGGCACCGTCTACTCGTGGACCGTCGTCTGGAGGCCGCAGACGCCGGCGTTCGAGGTGCCGTACGCCCCGGTGATCGTCCGCCTCGACGACGGGTACGACATGGTCAGCAGCCTGGTGGGCGTCGACCATGCCGGGATCCACGACGGCCAGCGGGTCATGGTCGAGTTCCATCCGATCAGTCCGTCGATCACCCTGGCGTTCTTCCGACCGGCCTCGGACCTGCAGCCATGATCTAGCGCTCCGGCCTGCCGTCGCCGGGTCCTGCATTCGAGCCGAACCACAACTAGATGATCAACGCCCATTAGCGTCAGCACGGACCTCGGAGGGCTCATGGCGCACGACCTGATCATTCGCAACGGCACGATCGTCGATGGTACGGGGGCCGACGCTCGCTGCGCCGACCTGGCCATCGACGCCGATCGGATCACGACGATCGGCGATCTCACCGATGAAACCGCCCGCCGTGAGCTCGATGCCACGGGTCTCGTCGTCACTCCGGGCTTCATCGACCTGCACACCCATCTCGATGCGCAGATCGGCTGGGATCCGTTCATGACGTCGAGTTCGTGGCACGGGGTGACCACCGTGCTGATGGGCAACTGCGGTGTCACCTTCGCTCCGGTGCGACCCGACGACAAGGAATACCTCGCCGAGATGATGCAAAGCGTCGAGGACATTCCCAAGGACGCCATTCTCAACGGCCTCGACTGGGAGTGGGGGACCTACCCCGAGTGCCTCGATTCGGTCGAACGGATGCGCCCCGCCCTCAACGTCGTCGGGCTCGTCGGACATTGCGCGGTCCGCTACCACGTGATGGGTGAACGATCATTGAGCGCTGAGCCGCCGACACCGAGTGAGCTCGACCGGATGCGGGCCATCGTCGAGGAGTCGGTCGCCGGCGGGGCCGTTGGATTCTCGACGTCGAGGATTCTGCTCCACGTCGTCCCCGATGGCCGCTACGTCCCCGGGACGCTCGCCCCGATCGACGAGTATCTGGCGATCGCCGATGGGATGAATGCGGCCGGTGGTGGGCTGTTCCAAGCCGTCAACGACTTCGCCACCAAGGCCGGCCACGAGTTCACCCTGCTCAGGGAGATGGCCGCCAGCTGCGGCGATGTGCTCTTCTCGGGTGGCGTGGGCAACTCCGGCACCGGCGGCGCCGACGCATTCGGGGCGTTCCTCGACCAGCACAGCAGCGGGGCGGATGGGCGGGTCACCCTGGCGACGATGTGCCGCCCCAGCGGCTCGTTGTGCGGGCTGGCCCAGATCGCTCCGGTCAAGGGCAAGCAGTGGAAGCAGCTGATGTCGTTGCCGTCGATTGCCGACCGGATCGCCGCGCTGAAGGATCCGGTCACTCGGGCCTTGCTCGTCGACGAAGGCAAGACGAAGGGCATGTGGTACGACCCGAACCACATCTACCCCCTCGGCGTGGGCTCGTCTCCCGACTACCACGAGGTCGGCGGTACCTCGATCGCCGAGCATGCCGACCGCCTCGGGGCGCACCCTGTCGAATTCGTCATCGACCGGTTGCTCGCCAGCGACGGCATGGAGTTGTTCAACACCTGGTTCTTCAATCGGGCCGTCGAGTCGATGCCGGCCCTCCTCGCCCACGACAGCGTCTACCCCGGACTCGCCGACACCGGCGCGCACGCCGGCCAGATCTGCGACGCCGATGCGAGCACTCACTATCTGTCCTACTGGCACCGCACACGCCGGCTCGCCACCCTCCCTGCCGCCGTCCACAAGCTGACCCAGCTCCCGGCCGGCGTGCTGGGATTGATCGATCGGGGGACGCTCGGGGTCGGGAAGTTCGCCGACATCAATGTGTTCGACATCGACGCGCTGGCGTCGGAACACCCGACATATGTCAACGACTTCCCGGGTGGCGCCGGCCGGCTGCAGATCCGCTCCCGTGGCTATGCGGCAACGATCGTCAACGGCTCGATCGTCACTGACCAGGGCAAACACTCGGGCGAGCGCCCCGGACGGGTCATCCGCCAGTTCGCCCGCTAGGCCCCTGGTCTGGTCCGACGTCGTCCGCATCATCCCGGCGCCGACCCGGACGGTAGGTTGCGCCCATGCCCACGGCGACACCTGAGCTGATCTACAACCCGTACGCGTTCGCCGTCCACGACGATCCGTACGCGACCTACCGTCGCCTGCGCGACGACCAACCGGCGTATTGGAACCCCGAACTCCGATTCTGGGTGCTGAGCCGCTTCGACGACGTGATCGAGGCGTTCCGCGACACCGAGACGTTCTCGTCGGCCGGTGGGGTCGCCCTCGAGAACCGACGCCCGATCGCCCACCGATCGGGCAGCGGTTTCGACCAGATGATCGAGATGGATCCACCCGATCACACCCTGTTCCGCAAGCTCGTCTCGCGGGTGTTCACTACCCGGCGGGTGGCGTCAATGGAATCCGAAATCCGCGCCATCGTCAACGGATACATCGACACCGTGATCGGCGCCGGCGTGGCCGATCTGGTCGCCGACATCTCCGGCCCGTTCCCGATGGATGTGATCTGCTCCATCCTCGGCGTCCCCGTCGCCGACCGCGCCGCGCTTCTCGCCCATGCCGACAAGATCCTGATCCGCGATGACCGATCGATGGCGATGCCCGCTGCCGCTCTCGACGGCATGTTCGGGTTGCTCCAATACTTCATCGACGATCTTCCGCGACGTCGGTCGGGCGCCGGCACCGGCCTGATCTCGGATCTCGTCGGCCTCGAGGTCGACGGGCGGGCGCTGACCGACGCCGAGTTGCTCGGCTTCTGCGTGCTCTTCGTCATCGCCGGCCATGAGACGACGACAAAGATGGTCGCCAACACCGTCGAGGTGCTCTCCCGCCACCGGGATCAGTACGACCGGCTGGTCGCCGATGCGTCGTTGGCAGCCGCGGCGATCGAAGAGGTATTGCGCTATCACGCCTCCACCCAATACATGCACCGCACGTTGACCACGACGATCGAACGTCACGGCCGCACGATGCACGCCGGCGACTCCGTGCTGCTCCAGATCGGGGCGGCCAATCACGATGACCGCGAGTTCGGGCCGACGGCCGAGCAGTTCGATATCACCCGCCGCCCCGAACGTCATCTCGCCTTCGGCTACGGCGCCCACTTTTGCCTCGGCGCCGCGTTGGCCCGTATGGAGGGACGGGTCGCCCTCGAGGAGATCCTGCGGCGTATGCCCGATTTGTCGGTCGACCACGGGCGCACGATTCGCTTCCACAGCGGCAATGTCACCGGCTGGTCCCGATTGCCGATCGCCTTCACCCCGGGAGCCCGATCACGATGACCGTCTTCGGATACATCGGCCTGGGCAACATGGGCGCAGCCATGGCCGGCCGCCTGGCCGGGGCCGGCCACGACGTGCGGGTCTACGACGTCGATCCAACGCGCATCGACGTTGCCGTCGCCGGCGGGGCGACGCCTGCGTCGTCGGCTGCGGCGATCGGCGAGATCGCCGACGTGATCAGCATCTGCGTGCCCGCCGCCCATCATCTCACCGCCGTGCTGGGCGGACCGGGTGGACTCTGCGAATCGGTGCGGCGTAGCCCGACGATCCTCGTCCATTCGACCGTCGCCCCCGCAACGATGATCGACGCCCGGCAGATCGCCGAGGAATTCGGCGCCCGCCTTCACGACGCCTGCGTCGCCGGGGGCGTCGAGGCTGCAACCGCTGGTGAACTCGTGATTCTCGCCGGCGACGCCGCCGATCTCCCGCAAGCGGCACTCGACGCGCTGGCGGTATACGGCAGCAAGTTGATCGACGCCGGCCCCATCGGGTCGGGCGCGGCACTCAAACTGGCGTTCAACGTGATGACCTACGCCCAGTTCAGCGCAGCGGCCGCCGCATTCGACATCGTGCGCGCTGCGGGCGGCGACACCGACGCCCTGGTCGCCGCCTGGCGTCACGTCGGGCAGCTGACAAGGTTGACAGAGAACTTCCTCCCGGTGCTGTCGATCCCGGCGGAGTATCTCGTCGGTCGCACCCGCGACGCCATGACGGCGTCGGTGGCCCTCGCCGACAAGGACCTGCAGCTCGCCGCGGCGGCGATGGGGGCGGCGTCGCCCACCCAGTCGGCGGTCGAGGCCGTGCGCGCCTCGATGCCTACGGTGTTCGGGCTGGCATCGTGAGCGCCACCGACGACGCGACGACGCCGAGCAGTTACGAGCGAGGCGCCGCGGCGTACGCCGAGATCTACGCCGGCGACGGCATGGTCATCCCCGAGGGGGCGATGCCCTACAACGACGTGATGATGAAGTCATTGTTCGCCGAGGTGTGGACAAGGAGCGTGCTGTCGATCCGCGACCGGCGGCTCCTGCTGATGGGGGTGCTCGCCGCCCGGGGGGCGAGCGACGTCTGGCGGATTCACGCCAGGGCTGCGCTGAAGAATGGCGAGATCACGCCCGAGGAGTTGCGCGAGACCTTGATCCTCTTGTCGCCGTACGCCGGATTTCCCGTGGTGTCACCGCTGGTCGGAGCGACCGAACAAGTGATTCGCGAGTGGCGCAAGGAGTCCTCTGACTCGCCTCTCGACCCCGCCGACGCCCAAGGTGCCGAGTCACCCTGATCGATCGGCCGAGCTGCCGGCTCCGCCGGGGCGGCCGACCGATTCGGCCGGGTGCATTCAGTTGGGGTTCAGTGCTCACGTGCGAGGCTGGCCGATATGAGCACCAGCATCAATGGAGGTACACGTCGCCGCCGTGTCGCGGTGGGGATGTTCGCCGTGGGGTGCCTGGCCACTGCGGGATGCACCGGTTCGACCGACTCCGGGCCTGTGGCCGCTTCATCCGCGGCAAATGAGGTTGCGGCAACGCAACCCTCGGCCACTAGCCGAGCTGCGGCGAGCGCAGTTTCAGCGACGGCCCAGACCGACGCGGCGGTGACGCCGACGGGATCATCGGCGCCCGTCGACTCGGCGGCACCCACGGCGCCTTCATCCGCGGCGGCCCCGCCGACCGATTCGGCCACCACCGTTCGATTCGTGCCGAGCAACGCCGATTCCGAGAACTTCGACCCGGCACTGTTTGCCGGCGCGGCTCCCGTGGCCAATCCGTGGTGGCCGTTGGTCCCCGGCTACCAGTCGGTGCGCGAGGGGGCGGTCAACAAGGGCAGCCGACGGCTCCCCCATCGACGGGTCTTCACCGTCACCGACGCGACCAAACAGATCGCCGGAGTCACTGCGACGCTGGTGCTCGACCAGGACTTCGATGGTGGTGAGCTGGCCGAACAGGCAATCGACTACCTCGCCCAGGACAGCGGGGGAAACGTGTGGTATCTCGGTTCGTACACCGAGGCGTACGAAGGTGGGCAGTTCGTCAATGCCAACGACGGGTGGCTCGCCGGGGTCGATGGGGCTCGGGCCGGGGTGCTGATGATGGCCGATCCGCAACCTGGCATGCCTGCCTACTCGCAAGCGTCGGTTCCCGATGAGGGCACCGTGCGGGCGAAGGTGACCAAACGCGGCGAGCAGGTCTGCGTACCGTTCAAGTGCTACGACGATGTGCTGGTGATCGAGGAGGACGGGTCGGAGAACACGTTCTACGCCCCGGGAGTCGGCGGCATCCGTCTCGAGCCGATCAAGGGTGACCCCCAGGAGACCGAGGAACTGGTCAACCTGACGCAGCTCAGCGAGCAGGGCACCGCCGAACTCGGCGATGAGGCGGTGCGCCTCGATCAACACGCCCGTACCGAGGTCGCCAACGTCTTCGGCGATTCGGACCAGGCGAAGCGGCCGTCCTGAGCACTTGGCCGTCACCTAGGACACCGCTCGCGACGCCGTCGGGGCCGCAGCCGGACGCTACGGGTCACCTCCCCCGGCCGACCGTCGAACCGATACTGCGGCTCGATCAGGTGACGGCTGGCTACCGCGATGGCGATACCGAGACCGTGGTGCTCGACCGGGCCGACCTCGTCGTGCAGCGCGGCGAGATCGTCAGCCTTGTGGGGGTGTCGGGGAGCGGCAAATCGACGTTGCTCGGATTGATCGGCGGGCTGATCCGCCCCGGCTCGGGAACCATCAGCCTGGATGGTCACGACATCACCGGCTCGGACGAAGCGACGTGGGCGCGACTCAGGGCCGGCCGCATCGGGATGGTGCAACAGAGCGGCAACCTGATCCCCTTCCTGACGGCCGCGGAGAACGTGGAGCTGGCCATCTCCTTCGGGTCGCCGCGCCACACGACACGCCACGCTCGACGACGGGCACGGCACCTGTTGGCGGAGTTCGGTCTGGGCGAGCGAGCCGATCACCTCGGACGTCAGTTGTCGGGCGGGGAGGCCCAGCGGACGGCGATCGCCGTCGCCCTGGCCAACGACCCCGACCTGCTGCTCGCCGACGAGATCACCGGCGAGCTCGATCGGTTCACCGCCGAGGAGGTGATGGACATCGTACGGGGAGCAGTGATCACGAGAGGACTCGGCGTCCTGTTCGTCACCCACGATCGATCACTGGCGGATGGAGCACATCGGCGGCTCCGCCTCGCCGCCGGCAGGGTGACCGAAACATGACGATCGACGCGCGGTCTGACGAAGCGGCGGGAACGGTGCGTGTCGAGTCACTCACCCGCGACTTCGCCACGCCGACGGGGTCGCTCCGGGCGATCGATGGAGTGAGCTTCGAGGTCGCGTCGGGGACGACCCTGGCGGTCGTCGGGCCCAGCGGATGTGGGAAGTCGACGTTGCTCGGGTTGCTCGGCGGCCTGGACACCCCGACGACGGGTCGGGTCGTCGTCGGCGGCCGGCCGATCTCCGAACTCGACGACCGATGTCGCACCGCAGCTCGACGCACGACGTTCGGCTACGTGTTCCAATCCGGCAACCTCGTTCCCTACTGCACGGTGCTCGAAAACGTCGGCCTGCGCCTGGCGATGATCGGCGGTGTCGGCGGTGAGGACCGATGCGTGGAGCTGCTCGGCGAGGTGGGCCTGGGCGATCATCTGCACAAGCTTCCCGATCAGCTGTCGCGCGGTCAACGCCAGCGCGCAGTAGTGGTGGCTGCGCTCATCCATTCGCCGGCCGTGATCCTTGCCGACGAACCCACCGGGTCGCTCGACGAGGACTCCGCCACCGGCTTGATCGACCTGCTCCTACGGGTGCAGCGCGATTCGGGGGCGACGTTGGTGGTCGTGACGCACGACCGCTCGATCGCCTGCCGGATGGATCGCACGATCACGTTCCACCACGGTCGAGTGGTGGCCGACTCCGAGGCCGACCCCGAAGGCACCACCGCGACTGCGACTGCGACCGCAGCCGGCACCGAGGCCCGGAGCGGGAGGGACCACTGACAATGCTTCGCTATGTGTGGCGCGACCTGGTCCGCAATCCGCTGCGGACGCTGGTGTCGATGCTCGGGGTCACGCTCGGCACCGGGCTCTTCTCGGCGCTGTTGTTCTTCAACGACGGCTCGTCGGCGTCACTGACCCGGCGGGCCCTCGAACCACTCACTCTCGACATCCAACGCGTGTTGACCGCACCGCTCGGGCGGTCCCTGACGCTGTCGGAACGCATCGAGCCGGCCGGACCGGTGGCCGCCGGCGGTGATGTCACCGTGCAGCTGACCGTCGTCAACCGGGGCATCGCTCCGGCCCATGAGGTGGTGATCAACGACGAGCCGCCACCTCCGTTGACGTATCTCCAGGGCACCACGACGCTCAATGGCCAAGCCATCGCCGATGTCGTCGGTCAGAGTCCCCTGGCGCAGGGACTCGCCCGCACCGGCCTGAACGTCGGCACGGTCCCGACCGGCGGATCGGTCACCCTTGGCTACACGGCCCGGGCGAACACGCCGATCGACGACGTCGCAGCCCTTGATCGGCGCGCCACGATCTCGAGCCGCGAGGAGGTCGTGCCGGTGGCGGCGGATTCCGCCGAACCGATGACGATCGATCGACTGGTGGATGCGATCGCCGCAATTCCCGGGGTCGCGGCGGCCGACGCGCTGTCGTTCGTCGACCTGCCGGCGGGCTCGCTGTCCGCCGGTACTGTCGTCGTGGATCGGCCCGTGCGGTTGTTCGCCATGGCGGCCCGCTATCCGCAGCACTATCCCACGATCCGCCTCACCGCCGGGGCGTGGGACAGCCGGTCGGCGGTGCTCAGCGTCGAGGCCGCCCGACGACTCGGCGCGCACCCTGGTTCGTCGGTCACGCTGTCGTTGCCCGGCGGCGCCACTCCGGCGTCGCTGCCGGTGAGCGGGGTCGCCGATCTCGCCCGGGCGACACCGTTGTTCGCCAGCCGCAAGTCGTCCAAGCTCGAGGACTTCCTGTACGTCGCCGACTCGATCATCATCGACTCCGAAACGTTCGCCGCAGTGGTCGCACCGGCGTTCCGGACCGCGCAGTCGACCACCGGATCGGTGCCGCGGAGCACTCCGGTCTCGGAAGTCGACGTCCTCGTCGACCGATCCCGGTTGCCCACCGACCCGGGCCGGGCACTGACTCGCACGACTCGACTGGCCGCCATGATCACGGCAATCGCGCCTGGTCAGGACTACTTGATCGACAACATCTCCAACGCGCTGGGCGTCGCCCGGTCCGACGCGGCAGTCGGCAAGCGGATGTTCGTATTCCTCGGACTCCCGGGTGTCATCATCGGGGCCTATCTGACCGTGTACGCCGGGCGAGTGCTGGCCACCACCCAACGGCGCGACCATGCGAACCTGCGGGTACGCGGAGCGCAACCGCGTCACCTGCGCCGACTGATCGCCTGGCGTACCGTCCTGCTCGCCGGGGGCGGCTCGATCCTCGGCATCCTCCTGGGCGCGGCAGCCACCCTCGGGGTCGTCGGTCGGGACACCCTGCTCGCCGCGCAAGCCGGCGACCTGTTGCGCTCGAGTGCGATAGCGATCGGCGGCGGAGTCGCGTGCACGGGGTTGGCGTTGTATCTCGCGGGCCGGCGGTGGAACCGACAGCAGATCGGCGACGAGCGCCGCGAGATCGTCCTCGAGGCAGTGCCTGCATGGCGCCGTCGGCGACTCGACCTGATGCTCATCGCCGCAGCCGCGGTGATCCAACTCGTTGCCGTTCGGCGGGGAGCCCTGCATCCGCCCCGCACATCGGTATCACTGGGTGAATCACCGTCCCTGCCCCTGGTCCTACTCGCCGCCCCGGTGGTGGCCTGGCTCGGAGGCACCCTCGCCGGGGTGCGGCTCGTGCACGCCGCCGTCGCCCGCGCCCCGATCAAAGCGACCGCCGGTTTCGGGCCACCCGTGCGCGGCCTGATGACCCGAAGCCTGCGGCGGCGATCGTGGGCCATCGGCACGGGAACCGTCGGCGTTGCTCTGGTCGGCGCTTTCGGCGCAGGCCTGCTGGTCTTTGCTGCCACCTACGACGCCGCCAAGGCCGCCGACGCCCGCTTTGTCGTCGGCGGCGACATACGCATCACTCCGAGCGTGCTCGCCGATGCGCCGCCGACAGTGGGCGACGTGTCGGTGTTCGACGTGCGCGGCGTGCGGCGCGTTTCGCCGGTCATCTTCCAGCTCGAGAATGCCGTACTGATCGGTCGTCACGACCAGGATCGTGCCGATCTTGCCGCCATCGACCCGGCAGGCTTCGCCGACATCGCCCCACTTTCGGATTCGCTGTTCGTCGGTGCGTCCGCGGCCGATTCGATGACCGCGCTGGGCGCCGACCCCCGTGGCGTGCTGGTCGAGACGACCCTGGCCGAGGGACTCTCGATCTCCGACGGTGACCTAGTCAAGATCGTGGTCGCCCGCGGCACCGACCGACAGGCCGTGGCCGAGTTCACGGTCGTCGGCCGGTTCACCAGGCTTCCCGGCTTCCCCCAAGGAGTGGGGCTGGTCGTCGACCTGGCGACCTACGCGCAGCTCACCGGGTTGGAGCGCGCCGACTTCTTCATCGCCGGCATCGGGCGACGTTCACACGACGATCTCGCCCGAGCGGTCGCCGAACTGGAGACCGGGCCGGGAAGCACCACGCCGATCCATGTCGACTCGACGGCCGACGCCATCGACAAGGATCGTTCGAGCCTGACTGCCTTCGATCTACGCGGCCTGCTGCACCTCGATCTGCTGTTCGGCGGGCTGATGGGCATCATCGGCGTGGCCATCTTCGTCCTGGCGTTGATGCTTGCCCGGCGCCGCGAGTACGTTCTGCTCCGGGCGCACGGCCTCGCCCCGGGTGAACTACGCCGTCTCGTGATCGGCGAGGCGATGATCGTGGCCGTCGGCGGTGTCGTGACCGGGTTGGCCGTCGGTGTCGGGGTGGGCTATCTGCTCGTCGATGGTCTGCGCCCATTGTTCGAGCTGCGTCCCCTGGTCGTCGTGCCCCTCGGTCGACTGGCCCTGCTCGGCGTGATTCCGCTGCTCGCCGCTCCGGCCGCCTCGTTGTGGGCCACCGCCGTCCTGGCCCGTATCGACCCCGGCGAACTCCTGCGCGAATCGTGACCGCAGGCGAGGGCCGGATGCCGGCGCCGGCTTCCCGCCTCCGGACATCTGCTGGCTCGATGGGTAGATTCGCCGGGTGATCCAGAGCACCGAGGTGAGCGCCGACGCCTGTCGAAACACCGAGCCATGACACCATGACACCTTTGTCGGGCCTTCGAGTCGTCGATCGGACGCGGGAAATCGCCGGCCCATACTGCAGCAAGCTGTTCGCCGACGCAGGAGCCGACGTGGTCATCGTCGAGCCGGAAGGCGGCGATGCCTTCCGCGCCTGGCGATCGGGCGCCTTGTTCGAGTATCTGAACGCCGCGAAGCGCACGGTCGTCACCGGATCAGACGGCGAACTTGTCGCCCACGCCGATGTGCTGCTGACGGCCGACCCCCACGATGTCGGGCCGGCTCGGGCGGTGAATCCCGGGCTCGTGGTCGTCACGATCACGCCCACAGGGTGCGACGGGCCATGGGCGGCGCGCCCGACCAGCGAGTTCACGTTGCAGGCGGCGTGCGGGTCGATGGGACACCGCGGGCTGCCCGAACAGCCACCGCTGGCCGCCGGCGGTCGGATGGGTGATTGGATCACCGGTACTTACGCCGCCGTCGCGGCCATCGCCGCTCTCGCCGCCGGCCGCGGTGAGCACATCGACGTGGCAATGCTCGACTGCATGGCCGTGACGATGGCGACGTTTCCGTCGGTGTTCGCCGAGATGACCGGCTGGCCGACACTGACAGGAACGGGGCGAGCCATCGAAGTTCCCTCGATCATCCCGACCGCCGACGGGTGGGTGGTCGTGACGACCAACAGCACAGCCCAGTTGCAGGACTTTCTCATCCAGATCGGCCGGCCCGACCTGGTCGACGATCCCGGCATTGCCAACGTTCGGGAGCGGTTCGCCCGCCGCGACGAGTTCCTCGCCGCCGTTCACGCCTACAGCACCCAACGAACGGCGAGCGAAGTACTCGACGATGCTGCGGCATTCCGCGTTCCGGCCGGGCCGGTGCTCAGCGGCGCGACCGTGGCCGATTTCGAGCAGTTCTCC
>JANMJD010000478.1:0-5361 GCA_031371195.1 Actinomycetes bacterium
GGCCGCGCAGAGCACAACCACGACGGCGACGACCTCCTCCTCGTCGGCGGTGGATGTCGTCGGCACCTGGAACGCCACTGTCACGACCACCCAGGGACAGGCGTTCCCGACCGAGATCACGCTGAAGAAGGACGCCGGTAAGCTCGTCGGCACCATCTCGTCGCAGATGGGCGTGACCCCGATCGAGGCCGAGGTCAAGGGCAAGGCCCTGACCATCTGGTTCAACGTCCAGGGACAGGGCGGGCAGCCGATGGCGATCGAGCTCACCGGCACCGTGGACGGGGACACGATCAAGGGCAGCATGGGCATCGGCGGCCAGGCGGGCGGCGAGTTCCTCGCGACGCGCGCCAAGGATGCGGCCGCGAAGGAAACGCCGAAGGAGCCGGCGAAGGATCAGCCGGCGGCGGCGAAGACCGATCTCACCGGCACATGGAATGTGTCGGTTGAGCTCCCGAACATGACCGCGACGCCGACGATCGTCCTGAAGCAGGAGGGCGAGAAGCTGACCGGCGAGTATGTCAGCGCGCAGTACGGCAAGTTCCCGATCACCGGCACGTTGAAGGGGAGCGACGTCAGTTTCGCGGACCTTCCTGTTGGGCTCCCTGGCCGACCTTGAGCGCGAACGCGAGGCCGGCGATGTCGACGACGGTGATTACGCGACGCTGAAGGACGACTACACGGCTCGCGCCGCCATCGTGCTGCGCGCCATCGACGAGGGCCACGCCCCGCGGCCGGCCCGGCCGCCCCGCAATCGGGGTCGGTTGATGACGGCCGTCGCCGCGACGGCGATCCTGGCGGTGCTCGCCGGATGGCTGTTGGTCCGCTCGTCGACGGACCGTCAGCCGGGCGACGTGATCACCGGCGGCGGGCCGTTCGCCCCCGCCGGTACCGATCCCGACAGCCTGTTGGTGCAGGCCCGCACCGTTCAGGCCACCGACCCGCTGGCGGCGCTCAAACTGTACGACCGAGTGCTGGCGGTCGAACCCGACAACATCGAGGCGATGACCTATCGGGGCTGGTCGGCGCTGTTCCCGGCGTTCGGGCTGCCCGAGGGCGAGCAGCGCAACGTGCTGGTCGCCTCGGCTGCCAAGTTCCTCGACCGGGCGCGCGTCGCCGACCCGACGTATGTCGATGCGCAGTGCTTCACGGCCATCCTCCGGTTCCGCTTCGAGGGCGACGCCGCCGGCGCCAAGGATCCGTACGACCGGTGTACGGCCGGTGACCTTCCCAGCTCCGTCGCCGCGTTCGTCAGCGCCCTGGGCACCAGCATCGACGAGGCGCTGACGGCGACCACGACGACCACGGCTGGGACGACGACCACGGCCGCCGGATGACCGGCGCTCGGGCTACACCTGCGGCGGTGGCCACGACCAGGCGCGGGTGATCGAGCCGGCCGAGCGTTGCAGTATCCACGTCGACGCCTTCTCCCAGTGGGGAAGGCCGACGATCTCGACACTGCGACGGTCGAGGGCGGCGATCAGGTCGGGGATCACGTCACCGTGGCTGCAGACGACCGAGCCGGCCGGCAGCGTGCCGACCAACTCGAGCACGGGGGCGAACGGCATGCTCTCGCACAACGTCTCGGCGGTCTCGATCGTCACCGAGCGGCGAGCGGCGAGCAGGCCGGCCAACGGTTGCAGGGTCTGCACACAACGCAGATACGGGCTGCTCAGCAGCCGCCCGTCATCGCCGACGAGTGGAGCCAGCACATCGCCCAGCGCTCTCGCCTGGGCCGCGCCGGCAGTGGTCAGCGGGCGGGGTCGGTCGTCGTCGGCCCAGGCATGGCGCGAGCCGGCCTTGGCGTGGCGGACCACGTACACCAGGTCACCGACCTCGTCCGCCACGCTCAGACCTCGCCGATCAACTGACGATGTCGACTCGTCAGGCGATGCACGAGCACGAGATAGGTGCCGGCCGCGGCCAGGCTCAGGAGATGGACGGTGATCGTCTGGGCTGCGGATACGTCGTAGAGATGGGCGGAGTCCACCTTGCTGAGGCCGAAGCGGAGCTTGCGGATCACCAGGACGGCGTTGACCAGCGGAGGCACGGCGTAGAGCACCCACCAGATCGTGATCACCGGGCTGACCGCGGCGCGCTTCCACGCCGGGTCGTACGGCGCGACGGTCAGGTCGGATCCCTTCCACAGCTCCCGGAACATCAGCCAGGGGATGATGGCCAGCATCGGAGGACAGAACCACCCGGCGATCGCCCAGCCCGACGACCATGTCATTCCGGTGCGGCCCATCGATTCGTGATTGCGGGCGAGACGGAACATCCAGATGATCGTCAAGACGCCGACGGTCAACGTCAGCGCGCCGCTGAACACGCCGAGGAAGCCCTGGGTGCCGAGGGCGGCGTCGAATCGGCCGGCCGCCCGGTCGTCGGCAATGAACGCACGTGCCCGGCGAGCCGTCTCCAGCGATACGGGGATGGCCATCACGGTGACCGCCATGTACCCGACCAGGAACGTCTCGATCCGTCGGGCCAACCGCCCGACCGGGGCCTTGAGGTAGACGATCGGCTGTGGGGCGGCGTACGGCCGGTGCGGTGGTGGGGGTAGCGGGGGCGGCAGGGCGCTCATGTCGATGCCGACAGTACCGGGGCGCACCGCGGCGGACCAGACGCGTCCCGCATGGTTCGATGAAACCCGGCACGGGTCGATGAAACGTAGATGCGAGCGGCGAGACTGAAGTGCCGTGGGCTTCTTTGATCGCAACCGCAAGGACCTGATCGCCAAGGGCTACGACCCGTCCCGTTTGCCGCGGGGTCAATACCTCACCGATCGCTTCCCCGTGCTCCACGTCGGCGACGTGCCGACGTACCAGCCGGGGCAATGGGATCTGACGATCTCGGGGATGGTCGACCACCCGTTCACGATCGGACTCGACGAACTTCGCTCGCTGCCGGCCATCACGCCGACCTTCGACATCCACTGCGTCACGAAGTGGTCGAAGTTCGACACCTCATGGACGGGGGTCCGCGTCCGTGACCTGTTCGAACGCGCCGGAGTGCAGGCCGGCGCGACCCATGTCGTCGAGCACGCCGAGTACGGCTATACGACCAACGTGCCGCTCGCCGATATCACGACCGACGATGCCATGGTCGCCTACGGGTACGAGGGCGAGGAGATCGAACCGGTGCACGGCGGGCCCGTTCGTATCGTCGTGCCCCACCTCTACTTCTGGAAGTCGGCCAAATGGGTCCGCCGTCTCGAACTTCGGGCCGGCGACCAGCCCGGATTCTGGGAGCAGAACGGCTACCACATGTACGGCGACCCCTTCAAGGAGCAGCGCTTCTCGTAGGCCCCAGCCGGTGCGAGTCCCAGCCGGTTTGAGCCCAGCCGGAATGCACTGTTGTCATCCACCGCGTAGAAAGAACCGCACGACAGTTCAGCCGGCAATCCGGGTGATGGTCGCCCCGATTACGCGGGCTGTGCGAAACATTCCGACCGAGGTGCGCCTCGGTCTCGATGAAGGAATGCGCGTTGACTGCTCCGCATCATTCGACAACACGTTTGGCGCGTCGCGGGTCCATCTGGTGCAACGAATCGGCGCCCTGAGGTTGGAACGGCACCATGAGATGTGCCGGGCCATCGGCGCCGTCCTCGACTGCTGATCAACCCTCTGCAGACCCGCCGTCGAAGGAAGGGCTGAAGCTCGACATCATCGGTGGCTGCGCCAGCGTTGGCGGAGCATGGCTTCGATGCGGGCCACCCGCGTGCGGGCCGGTGGGTGCGATGCGAAGAGCCGTTCGTGCCAGTGGATCGGTCGCTCGGCCAGGCCGCTGGCGACGAAGCGGCGCAGCGCGGCGGCGAGTTGCGGCCCGAAACCCATCGTCACGGCCCGGCGATCGGCCTGGAACTCGGCTCCGCGTCCCACCGCATTGCCGATCGCGTTCGATACCAGAACCCCCGCCAGGAAGATCCAGGCGATGACCGAGAAGGCCCCGGCGATCAGCTTGCCGACGCCGGTCAGGGCCGGAGATTCGGTGGCGAACGTGTCGGTAGCGGCGCGGGCGATCGCCCGGAAAAGGAAACCGACGCGGGCCAGGACCAGGACCGGGAGCAGCAGCCATTGGGTGATCGTCAACGCCACGGTGTGCAGCCCGAGGTGATGGCTCAACTCGTGGGCGAGCACCCCGGCCAACTCCGGGTCGGGGAGCACTTCGACCGCATATGAGGTCACGACGACCAGGTGTCCGCCGCTGGCGAAGGCGTTGAGCTCGTCGGTATCGAGCACGGCAAGTACGAATCGCTTGGCCGGAATGTGGACGGCCTGGGTGACTTCGCGCCAGACCGGCGTGAGGACCGCTTCCTCGGCGCGCGTCGGGCGCCGAGCACCGAGCAACCGGGTGAGCACCAGCCGCTGGATCGGCCGGAGGAACAACAGGATCCCGGCCGCCAGGTAGATGGCGGCGAACGCCCAGAACTTGATCGTCCAGAAGCGGCTGATCGGCAGCCAGAACACGAACAGGGCGAGCAACCAGATCGGAACCACCGAAATCGCCGGAAACGCGGCCGTGACGGCGCTGGTCTCCACATGGCGGGACGGCGTTCGGCGATTCATGGTCCTGTGAGCTTGCCCGATCCGATCATGTGGCAACCGACACATCGGCGCCGAGGGCACGAACGACCCATTCGCCGACGAACCGGGCGAGTTCCTCGACCGCCGCATCGATGCGGCCGGCCCGCAGGGACTGGCTGAAGTATGAGACGGTTCCGAGCACGCCGACGGCGGCCAACCGCGGATCGGTGTCGTCGGGCAGTCGACCGGTCCGCTGCGCCTCGCGGATGAGCCGTTCCACATCAGCGGTATAGATCTCTGCGCTCTCGGTGAGCACCGCGATCACGTCGGCGGTCGACCGCTGGCCTTCGACGAGAGCGAAGAACTCCATGTGCTCGGCCATGAACCGCACCGACGCCATCGCCCCTTGGCGAATCCGTACGACCGGGTCGGCGCCCTCGTCCATCGCCGCGGCCTGGGCACGCCGGAGTCGCTGACGCATCGTGCGGACCAGTTCGGCGAACAGGGCATCCTTGGTCTCGAAATACCAGTAGAACAGACCCTTGGCGACACCGGCCGCCTCGCAGATATCGGCGATCCGCGTCGGGGCGAAGCCGCGGGAGGCGAACAACGACTCGGCGGCATCGAGCAGCTGCAGCTTTCGCTCCTTGCCCTGTTCGGTGAGCCGACGACCACGTTCCATGCCCGTAGTCCACCAGTCCTTGACCGACGGGTCAATCCAGGAGCACGAGACGGGCCTAAGCTCGCCATCGTGGCCACCAACGCCGGGCGTCTGGGACGTCTCGAATCCCACGAACGCAACGCCAAATGGAAGAACCCGCCGCTGCGCATCGAGATG